>JBIPLF010000055.1:0-8732 GCA_044368015.1 Rickettsiales bacterium | reverse complement strand
AGGGGAACCCCATGCGCCGGTGATTCCCTCACCCTGCCCTCTCCCACGGGGAGAGGGTTCACCGCACATCCCAGCCCGCCACCCAACGCCATTTCGGCGAGTGCCACCAGCAACCCTCCGTCCGATACATCATGGCAGGCGGTGAAGCGTCCCGCTGCGATCTGCTCGCGCACAAAGGCGGCGTGGCGTTTCTCGGTGGCGAGGTCCACCGGCGGCGGCGGGCCTTCCTCACGTCCGGCAATCACCTGAAGGTAAAGCGAGGCCCCCAGATGCCCCTGTGTTTCGCCAATCAGATAGACGGCATCGCCCGCCTGCTTAAACGCCGCGGTGGTGTGGAGGCTGGCATCCGTGAGCAACCCTACGCCGCCGATGGTGGGGGTGGGGAGGATCGCCTGCCCGCTGGTTTCGTTATAGAGCGACACGTTGCCAGAGATGATCGGGTAATCGAGCGCCCGGCAGGCTTCGCCCATCCCTTCCAGCGACAGCACCAACTGCCCCATGATCTCCGGCTTTTCCGGATTACCAAAGTTCAGACAGTTGGTGATAGCCAGCGGCATCGCACCCACGGCACTGATATTGCGATAGGTTTCCGCGACCGCCTGTTTGCCGCCCTCACGCGGATCGGCAAACACATAGCGCGGCGTGCAATCAGAACTCAGCGCCAGTGCCTTCTGCGTGCCATGCACCCGCACCAGCGCGGCATCGCCACCGGGCGCGAGGATGGTGTCGTTCATCACGCGGTGGTCATATTGCTCCCAGATCCAGCGACGGGACGCAAGGTTGGGCGATCCCATCAGGGTTTGGAGGGCTTCCAGCGGCGCCATGTCCGGCACGGAAGCCGCATCCACTGCGGTGCGTGCGGGGCTTTCCACCCACGGACGATCATAGACCGGCGCTTCCTCAGAAAGAGGATCCACGGGAAGGTCAGCCACCGCACGCCCGTTCATTTTCAGCACCACACGGCCGGTATCGGTGATGCGACCAATCACCGCGAAGTCCAGCTCCCATTTGCGGAAGATGGTCGCAGCGATTTCCTCACATCCGGGTTTCAGCACCACCAGCATCCGCTCCTGACTTTCCGAGAGCATGATTTCATAGGGCGTCATACCCGGTTCACGCGTCGGCACGTGGGAAAGCTCGACCTCAATGCCCGTGCCGCCTTTGCCCGGCATCTCAAAACAGGCGCAGGTGAGACCTGCTGCCCCCATATCCTGAATGGCGGCGATGGTATCGGTGGCCATCAGCTCCAGACAGGCTTCAATCAGCAATTTTTCGGTGAAGGGGTCGCCCACCTGCACGGTCGGGCGTTTGGAGGCGCTCTGGTCGTCGAATTCCGCTGAGGCCATCACCGCGCCTTTAATGCCGTCGCGCCCGGTTTTGGAGCCGACATACACCACGGGATTCCCCACCCCGGCGGCAGCAGAATAGAAAATCCGTTCCGCATCGGCCAGCCCCACGGTCATGGCATTGACAAGGTTGTTGCCGTTATAGGAGGGGTGGAAGGTGCATTCGCCGCCCACCGTCGGCACGCCGACACAATTGCCATAGCCGCCAACACCCGCCACCACGCCGCTCACCAGCAGTTTGGTGCGGGGATGTTCGGGATCCCCAAAACGCAATGCGTTCAGATTGGCGATGGGGCGTGCACCCATGGTAAACACGTCACGCAGAATGCCGCCGACACCCGTCGCCGCCCCCTGATAGGGTTCGATAAAGGAGGGGTGGTTATGGCTCTCCATTTTGAAAATCGCCGCCTGCCCGTCGCCGATGTCGATGACGCCCGCATTTTCACCGGGGCCGCAGATTACCCATGGGGCCTCCGTGGGGAGTTTTTTCAAATGAATGCGCGTGGATTTATAGGAACAATGCTCGCTCCACATGGCGGCGAACATGCCCAGTTCCACCAGATTCGGCTCGCGCTCCAGAATGGCGAGGATTTTCTGGTATTCCTCCGGTTTCAGGCCGTGGGCGGCGACCACCTCCGGCGTAATGGGAGAGGGGCTAGCAGCGGCGCGGGCGGCGGGTTGTGACATGGCAAACATCCTAGCAGGGCAAGAAGAACCCACGCCTACCGTCTTTCTCGCTTCTCGTCAATGGTAGGGGGGAGAAGCTACCCTCATGCCACCCGATACTCCGCCCCCAGCTTCGCGTATTTGGTCGCGGAATGGGTGATGTACGCCCGTTCATCCGGTTTGATGTCGCGTAAATAACGGGCGGGGTTTCCGGCCCAGACCTGTCCGGTGGGAATGGTTTTGCCCGGCGGCACCAGTGCGCCTGCGGCGACCATGCTTTCGGATTCCACCACCACCCGGTCCATCACCGTGCTGTGCATGCCGATAAAGCCGCGATCCTGCACCGTGCAGGCATGGAGTAACGCCATATGGCCGATGGTTACATCGCAGCCGATGAGTGTCGGCGTGTTGGGCGATTCCGTGACATGAATCACCGTGCCGTCCTGCACATTGGTGCGTGCGCCAATGCGGATATGGCTGACATCGCCACGGATCACACAGCCATACCAGATATTCGCCCCCTCGCCGATCTCCACATCGCCGATGATCACCGCGTTTTCCGCGATAAAGGCGCGCTCATGGATACGCGGCGTGTGGTGGCGATAGGGGAGGATCAGGGGCATGGGGGAACCTTTTGTGTGTTCTGGTGAGGAGAGGAGTTGTCATGCTGAGCGCAGCGAAGCATCGCTCAGCTTGCAATACCGTTCCTAGTTGGGAGATCCTTCGCTACGCTCAGGATGACCACACAACACTCTCTACCCCCTCGGCTTTGCTGGGCGTTTTTCGTTAGAGGCAACCGTCACCGGCTTAGCGGAAAGGGAAGCAACCTGCTGCTCCACCCGCTTGATATGCTTGCGGAAGCGCTTCATCTCCGGACCGCTGAGCGCATACACGGAAAGGTTTTTCATGGATGACGGGTTGACCTGATCGCCGTTTTTGAGAATCTCGAAATGGAGGTGCGGACCGGTGGAGCGTCCGGTGGTGCCGACATACCCAATCACCTGCCCCTGCTTCACCCGCACCCCGTTACGAATCCCTTTGGCATAACGGCTCAGATGGGCATAGGCGGTGGAGATATCGCCATTATGGCGGAGCTGGATGTAGTTTCCGTAGCTGCCATTGAGTCCGGCCTGTTTAATCACCCCATCACCTGCCGCAAACACGGGGGTGCCGGTGGAGGCAGAGAAATCCACCCCGCGATGCATTTTGGAATAACCGAGGATCGGGTGCATCCGCATGCCATAGCCGGAGGATATCCGTACACCATCCACGGGAGTGCGCAGCAGCCCCTTGCGCACACTGCGGCCATCCAGATGGAAATACTGCCCGTCATCCTCGCCTTCCGGAGTGTAGCGGTAAATCGGAATGGTTTTACCCTGCACTTCCAATTCAGCATAGACAATCTGCGCATCGGAAAGCTTTTTGCCATCCTCCGTGACCGATTGTTCATACAGCACCTCAAAATCATCGCCGGGGCGGATCTGGCGCTGGAAATCCACATCGTAGCTGAAAGCCTGCACAAGCTGCGAGACCGTGCTGCCGGGCGCACCGGCATTTTTTAATGAACGGGAAAGGCTATGCGTCACATCCCCCTTCGCCAGAAACGTTTCGCGCTCCACTGTCACTTCCGATTTCTCGGCCTTGTAGTTCCCGGTTTTTCCACGGGTGAGCAATATATTCTGGGTAGCACTGGCCCGCACCCGCATCTCGGTAATGCGGTAGCCCGCCCCTTCCGGACGCAACTCGCGCTTCAGCTCCAGCACATGGCTAACGCTCAGCTTCTGAGGGTCATAGACCTTCTTGAGCGCCTGAATCATCGCCATGGCTTCCTCACGCGTGGCCCCAGCATCCAGAAAGATGCTCAGCATGGTGTCGCCCGCCTTCACCTTGATGTTCAGGTGCGTAGGGTCCACCGGCGGCACAGGGATAATCACCGGATCGGCAGCGGCGATGCTCTGTGTAGCGGCAGACTTAGACGCAGGAGCGGCCTCCGGAAGCGTGGCAACCACTTCCTTCAACGGGGGGACGTCTGCCTGCGCGAGCACTTCTGCCGACGGGTCGGGGGTTGACGGCGCAAAAAACAGCCAACCGCACAGCAAACCCACGGAAAACCACACCGCGCCGAGGCGTACAGGTTTCAGCGAGAGTGTGTGCCAAAAGAAATCAGCATGGCTGGGAGGGGTCATGATACTACCCTTTTCGCAGAACCAACTACCGGATGTTGATGGAGCTTATAATGTGATCACCAAATCTTGTAAAGCACAGAGCATCAAAACCCGCCATTTTTCTATGCAATGCTATGATTATGATGAATAAAGGAGACACCCACAGCGCATCAGGGCACCGGAAGCCACAGACTCGCGATGATCTCTACCACCAGCCTGGCGGTTTGCAGGTTGCGGTCGCGGTTGGGGTTGTATTCGGCGATTTCCAGCGCGAGCAATTGCGGGTGATGCCCCAGCCCTAGCAAGGCGTGCAGCCCTTCCTCGCGGCGGAAACCGTCTGGCTCCGGGCTGCCGACACCGGGCGCGTCCTGCGGGTCGAACCCGTCCAGATCCACGCTGATACCAAAGCCTTTGGTGCCGGTGGTGGCGCGGGTGACGGCCTCTGCGACCACCGGGCCAAGCCCTTTGCTTATCACCTCCCACATATAGACAATCTGCCCGCCTTCGCGGTTGAGCAGGCGTTCTTCCTCGGCCTCAAAGCTTCGGATGCCGATCATCGTCAGGTGTTTGGCGCTCAGTTTGGGGCCTGCACCGCCGATGCGAGTGGCCTCTCGGCTACCATGCCCAAGCAGGGTGGCGACCGGCATGCCGTGCATCGCGCCGGAGGGAGTGCTGGTGGGAGTGTGGGCGTCCAGATGGCCGTCGAACCACACCATCCCCAACGCCTGATGGGCCTGATAATGCTCGGCAACCGCGCTCCAGGTGCCAATCGCCGAGCTGTGATCGCCGCCCAGCACCACGGGGAATCCACCGTTTTGCAGCACGGCAAGCACCTGCGCGTGCAACCACTGGCACCAGCCAATCACCAGAGGGGCGGCCTCGCGTGGGGCGACATCCGACGGGGTTTCCACAAACAGCTCCGGCGGCGGGGCGTCATGCCACGAGGCGGGAATCCCCAGCTCATTCAGTTGTTCGGCAAGCCCCACTTCGCGCAGGGCATCAGGGCCGGAGGCGCATTCGCGTCGCTGCGCGCCCCACCCGCAGGCGAAGGGGATGAGGACTAGAGGGGGCATGGGTGTGCTGGGTGTTGAGTGTTGAGTGCTGGGGAAAAACACCCCCTCCCTACCCCTCCCCCGCTAAAGCGGGAGAGGGGACCGGATGCAGCATCGCGCCTATAACCAGTGCATAGAGTGGGAGAGGCTTTTCCTCCGGTTCCCTCTCCCGCAAGGCGGGGGAGGCATAGGGAGGGGGTGTCCCGCTGAACCCCGAATCCTGAATCCTGAACCCTGATCATTACGCCGCCTTCACCGCAAGTTCCGTGAGGCATTGGTGGAAGCTCTCCACTGCGGCGTCGATCTCGGCTTCCGTAATCACCAGCGGCGGTGCCAGACGCACCACGGTGCCGTGGGTGTCTTTGGAAAGCACGCCCTTCTGCATCCAGCGCTCGCAGACCAGACGTGCGGACGCGTAGGCCGGGTTGATCTCCACCCCGATCCACAGACCCGATCCGCGCACCTCCTGAATCAGCGGGCTGCGCAGTGCGAGCAGTTTGTCCTTCAGGTACGCTCCCAATGTGGCGCTGCGCTGCGTGAGATTTTCCTCCTCCAGCAGGTTGAGGGCTTCCAGCGCCACGGCAGCGGCTAGCGGGTTACCCCCAAAGGTGGAGCCATGACTGCCGGGGGTAAACACATCCATCACCTGATTGTCTGCGAGGAAAGCCGAAACGGGAAGGATCCCTCCACCGAGCGCCTTACCCAAAATCAGTGCATCCGGGCGATCAATCTCATGCTGGAAGGCAAAGAGCTTGCCGGTACGGCCAAGACCGGTCTGGATTTCATCCAGTATCAGCAGTACGTTGTGCGCTTTGCAGATGCGCGATACCTCTTTCAGCCAGCCCGCGGGGGGGACGATAATCCCCGCTTCTCCCTGCATCGGCTCCACCAGAAAGGCGGCGGTATGGGGGGTGATGGCGGCTTCCAGCGCCTTCGCATCGCCGAAGGGAACGGTAACGAATCCCGGCGTGAAAGGCCCGAACCCGTCGCGGTAATCGGCCTCTGACGAGAAGCTGACAATGCTGGTGGTGCGGCCGTGGAAATTGTTGCGCGCCACGATGATCTCCGCCTTGCCGTCCGGAACACCCTTCACGCGATACCCCCAGCGACGGGCGGCTTTGATGGCGGTTTCCACCGCTTCGGCACCGGAATTCATCGGCAGCGCCTTCTCAAACCCGCTGATGGCGCAGAGTTTCTCTAAGAAGGGTGCCAGCGTATCGGCATGGAAGGCCCGCGACGCAATGTTCAGCCGTCCCGCCTGCCGGGTGAGAGCCGCCACCAGACGCGGATGGCAATGGCCATGGCTCACCGCCGAATAGGCACTCATCATGTCGAGGTACTTATTTCCTCCGTCATCCCACAGCCACACGCCCTCGCCGCGTGTCAATACGATGGGAAGCGGATGGTAATTATGGGCGCAGACGGCGCTCTCCCGTTCGATTGCACTAGACATATGTTCTCTCAAAAGTGAAAATAGGAGGCTATCAGTCTAAACGGGCTTGTCAACACACGGCGTTATGAAAATCGAACGTTTTGAATTCCAGCCGATTCTCCATGGTGGGCAGGCATCATCCGCTTTTGTGCCGATGGCACCTGAAAAACCCAGTGAGCCTATCGAGGAAGACGGGTTTGAAGCCCTGCCGCTGGCCAGCAACGTGATGCTGAGCGAGGACGAGCTGGCCGCACGTCTGGCGGAAGCGGAACTGGCAGGTTTCACCAAGGGCAAGGCCGAAGGTGCGGCGGAAATGCAGGCGGCCTTCGATGCCGCCGAAGCGGCGCGTCAGGAGCGTCTGGCCCAGCATTACCAGCGGGTGGCGGAGGCGATCAACCACGCCACTCAGGCGATGGAGGCGGATAGTATCCGCCAGCAGGAAGAGGTGGGAACGCTGGCGATGGCGATTGCCCGGCGGGTGGTGGGTGCGCTGCTCACAGAGGAACCGGCGGCACTGCTCCAGACGCAAATCATCACCCGGCTGCGCGAAATGCGCGAGGAACCGCTGCTGCGTCTACGGCTTTCGCCCGTGATGGTGCAGGCACTGACCCCCCATCAGGCGCGGTTGACATCGCAAAGTGGTTTCCGCGGGCAACTGGCGATCGAAGAAGATGCCACGCTGGGCGATGCCGAATGCAGTATCGTCTGGCCAAGTGGCAGTGCCTCCTATAGTCTCGACCGCGTGTGGGAGGCGGTGGCGCATATTCTGCGTCCGCCCGCCCCAACCATAACCGAGGCAGAACCTCAGACGGAGCGCAATGATGGCTGATATGGATGACGGCGATTTTAACGTCACACTCGACGCCGTGCAGGGGATTCCCGTGCAGGTATCGGTGGTGCTGGGCCGTGCCGAGATGCAGGTGAGTCAATTGCTGAAACTCAGCCGCGGGGCGGTGATCGAACTGGACCGCAAAGTGGGGGAACCGATTGATATTCTGGTCAATGACCGCCTGATCGCCCGTGGCGAAGTGGTGGTGGTGGAGGATAAAATCGGCATCACCATGACCGAAATCATTAAACCGGAAGCGTAGGGGGTAAGTCATATGCGGTATGTTGGGGTCGCTCTGCTGCTGGTGCTTTCCGGCTGTGTCTCGCCGGAACAGGCGGCATGGGAACGCGATCAATACGAGATGAACGAGTGTATGCGTCTGGGATTCCAGCCCGGCACAGTCGAATTCGCCAATTGCCGTTTGCAGATGCGCTCTATCGCCGCGCAGCAGGATGCAGCTGACGCCTCGCGTGATGCTGCGTCGGCCATTCAGTCCAGCACCATGGAGCGGGACATTCCTCGCCCCACCCGCTGCAAGAAAACCGACGGTGGGTGGACCATCTGTAAGTAGAAAAACGGTTGAGACGTGCAAAAAACCTTCGATAAAGCCACCCTCATTGGACTAACCGCCGCCGCGATCCTCATTGGCACGGCGATCTGGATGGGTGGCTCGCCGCTGGCATTCGTGGACGTGCCCTCCATCCTGATTGTGGTGGGGGGGACCTTTGCCGTTACGCTCGCCTCTTTCAGTTTCCGCGAGATGTGGCGGGCGCAGAAACTGTTTATGCGTACCGTGCTTTACGCGCAGCTAGACCCCAAAACCGCCGCAGAACTGACCCTGCAATATGCGGAGTCGGCGCGTAGAACCTCGGTTCTTCAATTGCAGGACAAGGTGAGGGGCGATCGTTTTTCCCCCTTCCTTTCCAAAGGACTCTCCATGGTGATCGACGGGATGGATCTGGAAGCGGTGGAGCATATCCTCAAGCAGGACATCCTATCGCTGATGGAGCGCCACAGCAAAAGCGTGTCGGTGTTTCGCAAATCGGCCGAGATCGCCCCCGCTATGGGGCTGATTGGCACCCTGATCGGGCTGGTGCAAATGCTCGGCAGTCTGGATGATCCGGGGAGCATCGGCCCGGCCATGGCAGTGGCCTTGCTCACCACGCTGTACGGAGCCATCATGGCCTATGTGGTGTTCAACCCCATCGCCACCAAGCTGGAGCGCCAAACCAAAGACGAAGT
>JBIPLF010000062.1:0-6584 GCA_044368015.1 Rickettsiales bacterium | reverse complement strand
CATCCATTCCATCAGCAAGCAGGAAAACCCCCGGCATCTGGAAACCCTCATCAACGCCGTGCTGCCTCCGGAAAAACGGGTGCGTTATTTTGGGTAGACAGCATTAAAGTGTAATATTTGTGTGTATGCTCAGCCTCCTTTAGTGGAGGTAAAAAGAGCAAATGAATAAGAATGTAAGAAATCAAGAGGATAGAAAGCCATCTTCTCCCGGTTGGACAGAAGATCAAGGTACGCAGAAGGTATGGCTAACGGATCGATCCAGTGAAAACAAACCCTTTACTCCAACGGAACTGTGTCCAACTGCTGAAGACCTGCAAGAGCTATATGATGACGTGTGGGGCCATGAAATGCGCGGTATTCCTTCAGGCGGATAGTAAATGACCCCCACCCTCATCGGCATCCTCAATCTCACGCCGGACTCCTTTTCGGATGGCGAGCGGGTGGCGGATGTCGCGCAGGCGGTGGAGCAAGCGGAAAGCCTCGTTCAAAACGGCGCAGGTGTGGTGGATGTAGGGGCGGAATCCACCCGCCCACGGGGCACGCCGCTCTCCCCCGCGGAGGAATGGGCGCGGCTGAGGGAAACACTACCGGCGGTCCTCGCCGCCATCCATGCAAGGGGCGCCCTCGTCAGTCTGGATACGCGCCACGCCGAAACCGCCGCCCGCGCCGTGGCGCTGGGGGTGGACTGGATCAACGATGTCACCGGTTTTACCGACCCCGCCATGGTAGCGGCGGTGCGTCACACACATACCAAGCTCGTGGTGATGCATAGCCTCGGCGTGCCGGTGGACCCCACTCTGACCTTACCGCCCGACTGCGACCCCATCGCCGAAACCTCGCACTGGCTGCTGCAACAGGCAGCGCGTTTGGAATCACACGGCATTGCGCGGGAGCGGATCATCCTCGATCCCGGTTTGGGGTTTGGAAAAAACGCCTACCAGACGCTCGCCATGGTGCGGGGGGTGCGGCGATTCTGCGACCTCGGTTATCCGCTGCTGATGGGCCATTCGCGGAAATCCTTTCTGGGGCTATTCACCGATCAAACCGCCGAAAGCCGCGACCCGGAAACCTACGGCGTGAGTGCCTGGCTGGCGATGCAGGGGGTGGACTATCTGCGGGTGCACGAAGTTTCCACCCATGCGCGGATATTACGAGCGCTGGGGGTGTGCGGGCGTCCGCACGCTCTGCCAGATAACGAGGATAAAACATAGCCCGCCGAGAATGGCGAGCAGCCCGCCCAGCCCCATCATGCCGAGCGCGATCTTCACCGCCAGCACGCCGTCTTCGGAAGCGAGCGTTTTGCGTGCCACCCCATAGCCGCCCGACCAGGCAAGCCCGGCGATGTGCAGCGTTTGCCCCAATCCATACAGCCATGGCTGAATGCGCGCCATGCGGGAACGCGCTTCCGCCAATCTCAGTAATGGTAACAGGCGATAGGTCAGCCCCATAAAGGCAATGGTCATGCCAACAATCGCGCCGTGGTAATGGGCAGGAATCCGTACATTGGTGCCGTCAATCGCCAGACCAATCACCCCGCCTGCACCGAACAGAAACAGCGAAACGGCGAAACAGGCAAGGGGGGGGGAGTGGTAGAAGCGCTGAGTTGCCAGTTGCCAGTTGCCAGTCGAGCGAGCGCGTGCCGCGTAGATCGCCAGCAACACCAGCATCAACCCCGGTGCGGCACCGCCCAGTATCCGCATATGCTGGGTAAAGAACTCCGTATGCTGCGGGTCGCTCACAGGGTAGTGATACCCGGCGAGCAATGTCAGTGTGGCAAGGATGTTCAGCCCGAACAATCCCAGCAGATGCGCGCGCCTCCATGCGATATGAGGGGCGGCGAGCAGCATCCACACCAGCATCAACCAACTGGTATGCATCAGTTGCAACCCGTGACCGCCACCCCAGAAGAGTGTTTCGTAATGTTCCTCGGCACCCATGCCCGCTGGCATCTGGCTAGCGGTCAGCCAAAAAGCGAGGCAACTGATCCACAGCGCGATCCGTGCATTCCAGCCCGCCAGCGCCAGCGGGGATTGCCAGAGGTCGCGGCGGGCGGTGTGCGATCCCAACACGCCCAGCGCGCTTTGTAGCAAAATCCCGGCGGTGAGCAGCGCCAGACTCAGCGTAAACACCGGATGCAGCAGCATGGGGATGTAGTTGTTGATAGAAGGGATGGTGGCCCCCAGAAAGGGCGAGAGCGCCATCAGCGCCGTGGCGAGCGTGAACAGCCCCCAAGCGGTGGCAGGCAACAGCGCCGATTTGATCCGCGCTTCCAGACACCACAACATGCCACCAACGGCAAAAAACCAGGTGAGCACCGCCAGATTCACATGCACCACCAGCGCGACATGGAAAAAATCCTGCCCCGGCAACAATTTACGCAGGTGCGGCGTGCGGGCGATCACCACCAGAATGGCATAAAGGCCAGAAGCCGCCAGCGCTCCCACGCCGGTATACATCCAGCGCCGCGCCCAGCGTATAGAGTCTGCATCTGCGTTACGGAAAGCATCTTGCATCATGGTGGGGGTACAGTATGGTCGAAGCATGACACAGGTCAATCACGAACCGCTGGTGCACCCCACTTATGCGCGGGCGGTGCATCGCTGGCTGCTGCTCTGCTGCCTGATGGTCGCCTGCATGGTGGTGGTGGGAGGGGCGACGCGCCTCACCGATTCCGGGCTTTCCATCACCGAATGGAAACCGGTGACGGGGATTCTGCCGCCGCTTTCGCATGCGCAATGGATAGATGAGTTTAAGAAATACCAGCAAATACCTGAATATCAACAAATAAACAAAGGTATAAGCCTTACGGAATTTCAGGCGATCTATGCCTGGGAATATGGGCACCGCTTGCTCGGACGCATCGCGGGGATGGTGTTTGCCCTGCCGCTGCTGTGGTTGACGTGGAAACGGGCGCTCAGCCGTCCCTTTGCCCTGCGTATGGCGGGGATTCTGCTACTCGGCGCCTCGCAAGGGCTGATGGGATGGGTGATGGTGAAAAGCGGCCTTTCCGAGCGCACCGATGTCAGCCATTACCGGCTGGCGGCGCATCTGCTGCTGGCGTTTCTGTTGTTTGGCGCCCTGTGGTGGCAGGCTTTATCGGTTGCCAGTTGTCAGTTGCCAGTTGTCAGCAAGAGGGGCCTATCTAACAACTGGCAACTGACAACTAACAACTCTCTTCTCCTCCTCCTCCTCCTCCTGCAAATCACGCTGGGGGCCTTTGTCGCCGGTCTGGATGCGGGGCTTGTGTATAATACCTTTCCCACCATGGATGGGCAGTGGATTCCCTCCGATCTCTGGTTCTTAACGCCATGGTGGAGAAACTTTATAGAACATACGACAAATATTCAGTTCTTCCATCGTTGGATTGGCATATCTATCGCCCTGTTCATTGGGGTGCTGTGGTGGCGGGAGCGTTCCCGTATCCTAAGCCTGCTGCTGATGGCGGTGTGCGTGCAGGTAATGCTTGGCATTGTCACCCTGTTATGGCAGGTTCCCCTGATACCGGCGCTTATCCACCAGCTGATGGCGCTTGTCCTATTTGCCCTTTCCCTTGTGCGAATCCATGGCGGAGAACATGCATGTATTACCTCCATCATTTTGAAGAAGCCATTGATAAACTGAAGCAAGAGGGGCGATATCGCTACTTCACTGAGGTGGCGCGTCAGGCAGGCAACTTCCCTACCGCCTGGGACTATACCCACAAGCGCGAGATCACCATCTGGTGCAGCAATGACTATCTGGGCATGGGGCAACACCAAAATGTGGTCGCCGCTGCCGAAGCCGCGCTGCATAGCATGGGCGCGGGTGCAGGCGGCACGCGCAACATTTCCGGCACCAACCATCCGCTGGTGGAGCTGGAACGCGAGGTGGCGAGCCTCCATCGCAAAGAGGCGGGGCTGGTATTTATGTCCGGCTATGTGGCGAATCAGGCGGCGCTGAGCACCATTACACAACTGATCCCCGGCTGCATTATTTATTCCGACGAATACAACCATGCCTCGATGATTGACGGCATCCGCGGCAGCAAATGCAAAAAAGAGGTGTTCCGGCATAATGATGTCGCGCATCTGGAGCAACTCCTCCGCCAGAGTGACCCCTTCGCCCCTAAGCTGATTGCGTTTGAATCGGTCTATTCCATGGATGGCGATATCGGGCCGATTGCCGAAATCTGCGATCTGGCCGAGCGCTACCGGGCGTTGACCTATATCGACGAAGTGCACGCCGTGGGCATGTACGGCCCGGAAGGGGCGGGAGTCGCCGCCCGCGAGGGGCTGATGGACCGCATCGACATCATTCAGGGCACCTTCGCTAAAGGATACGGCGTGGTGGGAGGATACATCACCGGCCCCGCTGTGGTATTGGACGCAGTGCGGAGCTTTGCCTCCCAGTTTATTTTTACCACTGCCATACCCCCCATGGTGGCAGCGGCGGCACTCGCCAGCGTGCGGCACCTACGCGGCAGCGATGCCGAGCGGATCCGCCATCAGGAGCGGGCGCAGGAGTTGAAAACCCGCCTGAGCTTGCGCGGCATGCCGCTCAAACACAGCGTCACGCATATCGTACCGGTGATGGTATGCGATGCGGCGCTGTGCAAACAGGCATCCGATCGGCTGCTCACCGAATATGGAGTGTATATTCAACCGATTAACTATCCCACCGTGCCACGCGGAACGGAGCGGCTGCGCATCACCCCCACGCCGCTGCATACCGACGCGATGATGGATATATTGGAAGAAGCCCTGTGCGAGGTACTGACCGACCTGCGCGCCGACCATCCGATCCGCTTTTCCATGGCGGCGTGATACTCGCAGAGCGGCTACAGTATCTCAGGCGTCTCGGGAGTAAATCCTATACCGATCGCTGCCAGATATCTCTGCGCTTGGGGCGTCATCGGACCGTTTGCGTCCGTATGCGCTCCCGGTTCCCATCCGGTAGTTTTCAAGCGATCCGGATGCATATTTGGGTGTACCACTGCCGGTGTTGGAGCGTCGGCTGCTGCCGTAGCGTCCGTATTGGGTTCTCCTGCCATAAAAGCCTCCTCTGTGACTAAGCCGTTCACCTGTACCACATGCATGTCCCCACACCAGTGACATTTTGATGAAACGCCTTATGCCTCTGCTAACCTCTTCTTTACCTTGAAGGCATAGAGGTAAGGGAACCGTCATGCTGAGCCAAAGGCGAAGCATCTCTCCATTTGGGAAATCGCGCTCGATGAGAGATGCTTCGGGGACAAGCCCCCTCAGCATGACACCTCGCTTGGCCACGCAAGAGGTACCCCACCATGAAACGCCTGTGGAAATGCTTGGGTTCACACTGGGTGATCGGTTTCGGGCTGCTGGGATTTTCGCTCGCCCATTACATCAGCGACGAACCGCTGATCGAAACGCTGCGCCTCAAAACCTTCGATTTTTACCAGCAAATCCACCCGCGGGACCCGAAAGCGCATCCCATGATGGCGGAAACGCTGATTGTGGATATCGACGATGCCTCGCTGACTGAAATCGGCCAATGGCCCTGGCCGCGGGATGTACTCGCCACCCTCACCTCACGCCTAATGCAGATGGGTGCCGGTGTGGTGGGCTACGATATTGTCTTTGCCGAAAAAGACCGCACCTCGCCGGACGCCGTGCTCACCCAGTTAAGCGGCCTCAGCGGGCCTGCAAGAAGCGAAATCGCGGCGCTTCCCAGCCACGAAGCCCTGATGGCAAACAGCATTCAGCAAGGGCGCGTGGTGCTGGGGCAGGCGGGGATGCATAGCGTGACACCGCTTTCCGACCTCAGCCGCAAGGTCGGGTTTGGCTTTATGGGTCCCGACCCCACGCCGTATCTACGGCAATATCGCGGATTGGTGCGCAACCTGCCAGAACTGGAAAAAGCGGCGCAGGGGATCGGACTCTTCTCCACCATGCCGGATGCCGACGGAATGTATCGTCGCGTGGCCTTGATGGAACGGGTGGGTGCTCAGGTTTACCCCTCGCTGAGCCTGGAGATGCTGCGGGTGGCGCTCGGCGGTCAGGACGACTACCTCATCAAATCGGATACATTGGGCGGCATTCAGAAAATCATCGTGAAAACCGCCGATCCCACGCAGAGCTTCACCATCCCCACCGACCCTCATGGCCGCGTGTGGGTGCATTACGCCCGCTACACCACCGATGACGCCATTTACCTATCCGCAAAAGATGTCCTCTCCAACGACCCGGCCGTGCAGAAGCGCACCCAACAACGCGTGCAGGGGAAGCTGGCGATTCTCGGCACCTCGGCAGTAGGCTTAAAAGATATCCGACCCACCCCCATCAACGGCGCGCTGCCGGGGGTAGAAGTGCATTTGCAGTTACTGCAAACCATCCTGTCGGACTCCCACCTCACCCGGCCCTTTATGGCGCGGGG
Organism: Rickettsiales bacterium; assembly: GCA_044368015.1. Lineage (GTDB taxonomy): Bacteria > Pseudomonadota > Alphaproteobacteria > Rickettsiales > RI-342 > JBIPLF01. The sequence goes on along the minus strand of JBIPLF010000062.1, from coordinate 194 downwards.
GATCGAATTCGGCGTGATTCTGGTTGGCGGGATTCTGATGATTGTACTGGCCCGCCGCATCCGCGCCATTCCGCTATTTCTGCTTGGATCACTCATCATTGGCGGGCTGGCGGCAACCGCCTGGCATCTCTACACCACCCAGCGGATTCTGGTGGATGTCTCCTACCCCTGGCTTTCCATCTCCACCATTTTCA
>JBIPLF010000011.1:0-48476 GCA_044368015.1 Rickettsiales bacterium | reverse complement strand
TCGTTGCCGTCGGATTGGGCTCAGCCGTGTTCGTTGCCGTCGGATTGGGCTCAGCCGTGTTCGTTGCCGTCGGATTGGGCTCAGCCGTGTTCGTTGCCGTCGGATTGGGCTCAGCCGTCGGCTCAGTCGTCGGGCCTGCCGTTGGAGTCGTTTCTATAATCTGCGGAGTAGCGGTTGGCCCACCTCCATCCAGAGTATTTGTCGCAGCCGGTGTGTTTGTTGGGGAAACGTTATCTGGAGTGTTCGTCGCAGCCGGTACATTTGTCGGTACATCAGTCGGCACTAGCGTTGCCACCGCCTCGTTCAACTGGACGATTTCTAGGCCACCTATGACTCCATTAATAATGGCGCTGGCACGCTCCTGAGTTAACGGAACGGGCAGCACTCCTAATTGAGGAGCAGGATACATTTGCTCTACAATACTCTGGATTTGCACTCCCGTTGCTGCCGGAAGTGTTGAAGGCAATAGGATCGACGCAACCGTACGGGAAAACTCCGTTCCCGTTATCTCACCATCTACCCCGGAAATATTGGTAATTTGATCGATCAGCTTCTCACGCAAATCCGCTGTAATTCTTTTTTCCGAGTCGGCCACCACCATCGCCACCGCCTCTTGCAAAGTCAAAACTGTTTCTGCACCGACAAACCGTACCATTTTTCTCTCCTTTATTGAAATATGTCTGAAATCTATGTTTTAGAGTCGACCAACAACCGCTCCACGGTCCTTACCAACGTTCGGCGTCCATGGCACCTGAAGGTCGCCGCTTTCCTTGCCGTTGGCATCGGTATCGAAAATCAATGCGGTAGCGCCCCCCATGGCTTCTATCAGTTTGCTGGCAGGCACTTCCCCGGCCATGCCTTCAGCTTCCGCCGCCACCCGAATGATGGATGCCAGTGTCTGCTGTTGTACCTCTGGCGTATCGCCCAGCGTGGTCACCCAGCGATCCACCACAAAGCTCAACCCTCTGAGATATTCATTCCTCTCCATGTTCATCAGATCGTCCAGATCCTTCTTACTTGCCTCACCGACTTCGGAATAGATCAGCTCCCCACCATTGGCGATGGAAATAGTATTAACCACCCGCTTATAGGCCAAGAGTAACGGCTCATCTTCATCGACTAGCTTAGATTCATCGTCATATTTTTCTTTGTTATTTTTCCGAATTATTTTCTTGATGGAATCCTCACTCATCAGCGCCTTACCGGCATCTGTATCGCCTGCCGTTTTCCACCAGGGGCAGTGAATCATCATGCCTAGATCAGGATCCTTCTGGACGGAATAATTCTTGAGCAAGTTGCCAAATCCCCTCAGGGGCAGATCCTGCACCGTGAGCGCCCTGTCCCGTTTCGTATCCGGGTCTGTCACAATCATCGAACTGCCATCCCCCTTCAGCAAGGTCCATGCTAAGTTCTGGATATCGAACTGCTGATGTTGCGCAATCGCCCGATCGGCCCCAGACTGCAACGCATCCCCATCCGTATAATAGAGCGCCGCCTCCACCATGCGCGTGAACGCGGTGGAGGGATGATCGGCGCCAAGCCATGCATTGACATCCGTCACCCGCCCGTCATGATAAATACTACGATTTGCCAGCGTTTCGCCCAGATACTCCATTTGGGTCAATTGCTCCAGAAAATCGCCGTCCGTTCCCATAGCAGCCGTTTTCGGCTCACCATCAATCAATTGCGGAAACTGGAATTGCTGAGCGGCCCGCACGGCGGCGATGATGGCATCGGCATCCAGTCCTTCGTTTTTCACTTTTTGCTCGGCGTCCATCAGCAGATAGAGAGCTACCGATTGCCCATCCCGGACCATTATTAAAGCCTGCACCTCTTCCGGAGTCAATGTCCCGGCCACCTCCTCATACTGCTTCCTCAAACGCCCCGCTTCCTCAGAAAAACCCAGAAAATTGTTGAGAAAGGTTTGCTTGAACGCAGGCATCGCCTGCTCTACCGAAACGTTAATCGGAGCATTGGGGTAATCCGGATCCGTAAGTGCAGCCACCAGATTCTGAATAATCCCTTTCTTCGCGGTGTTGTCCATGCCATCGCCTCCGTTTAAAATACTAACCAACAGAACTTACCGCAAATACGCTGACTTTACCATAGCAGGAATGTGAAGTTTTTATAACAATGCCCCCTTATCCTCACGCTTGCCTTTGGCGTCGTTTGCGCTACTATCCCGGTATGCATGTCTTTCTCCTTCTTTCTCTGTTGTGGCTCGCCGCCTGCGCCAGCGACGATGTGGCGGACACCCGCTCTCCCGAAAAACCAGCAGAACAGCTCTATGAAGAGGCGATGGCCTCCTTCCGTGAGGGCAGTTACCGCAAAGCGGCGGAGTCGTTCGAGCTGATTGAACAGGAGAAGCCGCAATCGGAATGGGCCACCCGTGGCAAAATCATGGCCGCCTACAGCCATTTCCGTGCGGGCGAATATGAGGATTGCGTCGCCACGCTGGAAAGTTACCTGAAGCTGCATCCCGGCAATACCAATGCGCCCTATGCCCGCTATTTACGGGCGCTTGCCTATTACCAGCAGATTACCGATGTCGGGCGCGATCAGGGCGTCACCCAGCAGGCGCGTCAGGCGTTGCTGGATGTGACCCGGCTGCATCCCGAATCCGACTACGCCCGCGATGCGAAGGTTAAACTGGACCTCGTTGCCGACCATCTGGCGGGCAAGGAGATGGAAGTGGGGCGCTATTACCTGAACCAGCGGCGCTATGTGGCGGGCATCAACCGTTTCCGCACCGTGCTGGAGGAATACCAAACCACTAGCCACACGCCCGAAGCCCTGCACCGCATGACCGAAGCCTATCTGGCGCTTGGCGTGGTGGACGAAGCCACCCGTTATGCCGCCGTGCTGGGGCATAATTACCCCGGCAATGCATGGTATGTCCGCAGCTACAACCTGCTCACCGGCAGCAATCACCCGCTGTTTCAGGGCAAATCGGACGAGAGTAAATCCCTGCTACAAAAGCTGAAGGGGATGTTGTAGCCCCCCTACCCTAACAAGGTCTCCGCCGCCGCACGCGCTTCCGGTGTGACATGGCTTCCGGCGAGCATCCGGGCGAGTTCCTCGCGTCGTTCGTCGCGGGTGAGCGCCACGACTTCGGTACGGGTGACCTCCCGGCTTTGATCCTTACGAATCGCGTAATGATGCGCCCCGCAGGCCGCCACCTGCGGCAGATGGGTCACCGCGATGACCTGTTGGCCGTGGGTGGCGAGCGCCGCCAGCCGCTCGCCGATACTGCTGGCCGTGGCGCCGCCGACTCCCGTATCAATCTCGTCGAACACCATCACCGGCACGGCATACACCCGCGCCAGCACCGCCTTCACCGCCAGCATCAGGCGCGACAGCTCGCCGCCGGACGCCATGCGACCAATCGGCCCTACCGGCATCCCCGGATTGGTGGAGGCGATGAACTGTACCTTATCCACCCCTTCGCCATGCCATTGATCCTCCGGCAGGCGCTCGCAGGAAACGGCAAAGCGGCAACTTCCCATGCGCAGATGGGCAAGTTCCTGCTCCACCTGTGTACCGAGCGATTGCGCAGCATCCGAACGCATCACCGAGAGCAATTCCGCGTGATGCAGGTAGTGTTCCCGCGATTCCCTGCACGCCGTATCCAGCGCGGAGAGATCGGCCTCCGCCCCCTCCAACTGCGCCAGCTTCGCCTTGCAACTGACATGAAAACCCGCCAGTTCCTCCACCGGAATGCGGTGCTTGCGAGCGGCATCGCGCAAGGCGAACAGACGCTCCTGCACCCGGTCGAGGGCGCGGGCGTCGCCGCTTTGCTGCTGGAGCCGTTCCAGCGCATCCACCGCTTCCAGCAACGCCTCCTGCGCGGTATCGAGCGCGGTGAGCGGGGTGGCGAGCGCCTCGGATGATTCTCCGGAGCGAGTCAGGGTACGGATCGCCGATTGCACCGCCTGCAATACCGTCGGCGAACCGTGCAGTTGCGATAGCGCGTCCTCAATCTGCTGCACGCTTTTGGCCTGTTGCTGGAGGAGTGTGCGTTCATCCGCCAGCCGCGCATCCTCACCTTCTTCGGGTGACAGCGCGTCCAGCTCCGTGACGATATGCCGCAGGTAAGCCTCCTCCCGCTGCGCTGCGGCAAGGCTCTCCTGCAAGGCGCTGCGTTGCTCCAGATACCCTTGCCATTTGGTGTACGCCACGAGCGTCTCCCGCGCCTCTGCCTGACATTGGCCAAATGCATCCAGCAGAGCGCGGTGGGTGGCGCTTTCGGTCAGTCCCCGCTGCATGTGCTGGCCGTGGATTTCCACCAGCTTCTCGCCCAATTGCTGGAGTGTACCCACCCGCACCGGCGCGTCGTTCACATAGGCGCGGTTTTTGCCATCGCTCGTCAGCACCCGGCGCAGCATCAGCGTTGATTCATCGGCGGGCAGGTCGCGATCGCGTAGCCAGTCAAGCAAATGCGGAAACGCCTCCACCTGAAAACAGGCGGTGACGCTGCCCTGATCCGCCCCCTGCCGCAGCAGGCCGCTTTCGCTGCGCGCACCGAGCGCCAGCCCCAGCGCATCGAGCAGGATGGATTTCCCCGATCCCGTCTCGCCGGTGAGCACGCAAAACCCCGCCCCGAAGGTGAGGTCCACCTGCTCAATCAGCACAATATTACGGATGGCAAGTTGTACGAGCATATCACCCCGGATGCTTTCGCGTGAGGGGGCCGTTGTCAACCGCTTTGTGATGGGATGCCGTTTATTCCCTAATTCTTAGGGGCATGTCATTTTTCTGTAACTTTTTGCGGGTAGGGTGAGAAGGAATAGGAGAAGACACGCTATGGCCCCACGCCCCACCATTCCCGCCACCGAGAAAGATGCCCTGACCGCCGGGGTGCAGGCCATCCGCGATGCATCCCCCGAACAACTCGTGGAGAAAGCACGCGAATTTGCTGAGGCATATAAAGCCGCACGCAAGCAATATAGCGGCGTGGAGGATATGATTCCTCAGGTAAGCGATGCCATTATCAGCGTTGCCAAAACCATGGATGGTCGCGCCTCCGAGGTACTGGATCAGACGATGGAAGCCTTCGGTGCCGTATCCGGTTCCATGAGCAACGGCCAGCGCGTGCTGTTCATGAAGAAGGCGGCGGAAGTCACGCTGAAGGCAATAGACAGCGAACCGCTACTGAAACTGCACAAGGATGCCGAGCGGATCATCCCCAACGCCGAAATGCGCACGGCCCTGTTTGATACCAAGTACGAGGATATCAAAAAAGAAGGCGATAAACTGAATGCAGAGCAGCGGAAACAAACCGGTTCTGCAGGCGATGTGGGCAACCGGGTAGGCAATATCCTGCCATCCATCTTTAAATATGCGGAATACCGTAACCGCCCCGACGTGTACGATATGCAAGCGGCCTACGTGGAAAATGAGATCGGCCTTCCCCTGCTGCGCAAGGCGGAAGCCATTAAAAAGACAGTTCCTCCGGTGCGTGAAGTGCTGACGGAAATCAAAGACCGCGAAGTGAGTTTTGCCAATCGCGCTCTGGCCGACATCGGGCTGACCGACACCCGCCTGGACTGGCGCGTGGTGGGAGCACTCCGCACCATCGAAAGCGTCCATACGTTTGAGAAGCAGTTGGATGCATTTGATGACATCGAGAAACGCGCAAAGAAAACACTGGGGGAACCCGCTACCGGTGAGAAAAAAGCAACCGGCTTGCACAAAACACTGGAAGACGCACAACGGCAGCATGACCGCTTTTCTGCGTTTCAGGAAAAAATGGTGGAAGATATCGGCAGCGGCCTGAGTCCTGCGGCGATTGCCAAAATGCGGAAACGGCATGAATCCGCGCTCAGCAGCGTCTCCAGCGGCGGATCGGTCAATGTACCGCAAGTCCGGAGCTTTGTAGAAGCCATGAAGCTATCCATCCGCGCCGAGAATGGCCATGGGATGACACTTGAAGCAGATAATGACCCTGTCCGGGATCTGGCTAAATACATTCAGGAAAGCCCACTCCTAAACGATGCAGAGAAAAAAACCATTCGCACCGGTAAGCAATGGGAGGCGGTGGAGACCTACACCAAGTCTCTGGATTCGCTTGAGACGCGTCTGAACAATGTCCTCAAACTCTGTGACCGGTGTGAAAAAGCTCCGGCAGAACGAGCCGCAATGCAGGAAAGGCACGACCATCTACTGCACAAAGCTGGTTCTGTGATGGGGCAATTTACAAATGCTCCGAAGGAACTCATAAAGGTCACGCATCGGCTGGATGCTCTCAATAAGGAAATTGACGGTGATACCACCAGCCCCAGCCTAAACCAACGGGTTGCAGATGAATGTAAATCCATCTACACGGCATGGGCAAAAACATCACCCACCCAGCAGGTGATGCAGGGCGTGCTGCAATCCGTGGCAGGAGCAGTGGATACCCAAGCCAAAACACGGGATGGCGCCACGAGGGAAATCACCAATATTGGTACGCTCCTGCAACAGGTGGGGGCAGCCAAAATAGCCATCGCCCCCAAAATAGAGGCTGAAAAAGCCAAACGTGCGGGCAACCCGATTACCACGCAAGGCGATATCGAAACCAACCTTCCTGACGTTTCGGAAACGATCCAGACAGAAATCGCGGCGGGCGAGGGACAGGGGCGTTAATCCTCTCTGGCCTCTGGTGGGAGAGTCTCAGCAGGCGGCATTGCGCAATCAGGGTCATTTCTGAGGCGAAGCGCTGCCATTGCACCCCGGCAACGCTGATTGTGGAATCCCCAGCATTTTGGAACGGGATTGCTTCGCCGCGCTCGCCATGACGCACCGCTTCCCTTAACGTGGTCCCTTATGCGCTCACTCTACCAATCGCCGCTCTGCCCCTTCTGCCGCAAGGTGCGGATGGTGCTGGCTGAAAAGCGTCTGGATTTTGAGATGGAAGACGAAACCGTCTGGGAAACGCCGGAAGAACACGTAGCGACACACCCGGTCGTCACCGTGCCAGTGCTTATGGATGGCGAGTTGTTCGTCACCGAAAGCGCGGCGATCTGCGAATATCTAGAGGAAGCCTATCCCGACATCGCACTGCTCCCCACGACTCCCGCCGAGCGGGCCGAGGTGCGGCGTCTGGTCTTATGGTTTGACGAGCATTTTTACCATGAGGTGACGCAGAACCTTGTCTATGAGAAATACACCAAACGCATGTTGGGGCATGGACACCCCAATTCCGACGCGATCCGTGCAGGCAAACAGAACCTGCTCTACCATCTGGATTACATTGGTGAGCTGCTGAAGGGCCGCAAATGGATTGCGGGCGATCACCTCACCTTTGCGGATCTGGCGGCAGCGGCGCATCTCTCGGTGCTCGATTTCTTCGGCGATGTGGCATGGGACCACAACCTCGCCGTGCGCGAATGGTACGCGCTGATTAAATCCCGCCCCAGTTTCCGAGGGTTGCTGGCCGATACCGTTCAGGGTGTGCGCCCGCCTGCCCATTACGCCAATCCGGATTTCTAGCCAGCAGCTTATATGATATTGAATCATTTACCCCCTCCCTATCCCTCCCCCGCGTTGCGGGAGAGGGATAGGGAGGAAAAGCCTCTCATCCCAGCAACGTGGATCGTGATGCGCGATGGTGCATCCGGTCCCCTCTCCCGCAACGCGGGGGAGGGATAGGGAGGGGGTGTGATTATCACCAACCATTACCGCATCGCGATTGGTGGATTCCACCATGAAACCAACAGCTTCTCGCCATCTACTACGACATTAGATGCGTTTCTACAAGCCGATGGCTGGCCCGCACTGAGCCGTGGCGAGGCGTTGCTACCCGCCGTCGAGGGGATGAACCTCCCTATCACCGGCTTTGCAGAGGCGATGCGTGACCATACCCTCCTGCCGCTGCTCTGGTGCTCGGCCCCTCCGGGTGGGGAAGTCACGCGGGAAGCCTATGAGACCATTCTGGCGATGCTGCTGGAGGATCTGCAACGCGCCCTGCCGGTGGACGCCGTGTATCTGGACCTGCACGGCGCGATGATCGCCGAACACCATCCCGATGGTGATGGCGAAACCCTGCGACGCGTGCGTGCATTGGTGGGGGATGCCGTTCCCATCGTCCTCAGTCTGGATATGCACGCGAACCTCTCCGATGCGATGGTGCGTATCAGCGACGGCATCGCGGGATACCGTACCTATCCGCATGTGGATATGGCGGAAACGGGAGTGCGTTCCGCCGCCATGCTGCTGGAAATGCTGGCCACAGGCACACGCCCCGACAAACGCCACCGCAAACTCCCCTACCTGATTCCCCTCACCGCGCAATGCACGCGGGCCGAGCCGTTGCGGTCTTTTTTTGCGTCGTTACCAGATCATGCCTCGTTTTTCACTGGGTTCCCTCCCAGCGATGTGTGTGAATGCGGCCCGTCGCTGGTGAGTTATGGCCCTGCCCTTGCGCATCACAAGCGGCTGGAGGCGCAGCTTCTGGCGATGGAAACGGCGTTCACCAGCCCGCTCTACACGCCCGATGCAGCGATTGAAACGGCGCTTGCCTCCCCCGGACTCACGGTGATTGCCGATACGCAGGATAATCCGGGAGCGGGCGCGCCTTCCAATACCACCGGGATGCTGGAGGCGATGCTGCGGCATCACGCACCCGGCGTGCTGGGATTACTGCACGACCCGCACGCCGCCGCAGCTGCACATCAGGCGGGGGAAAGCGCGGTGCTCACGATAGGCATTGGCGATCCGCCCGTCACCCGTTCGTGGAAGGTGCTGCGGCTGGGAGATGGGAATTTCACCGCTACCGGCCCGATGTATGGCGGTAGCAAGATGGCGCTCGGCCCCATGACGTTGCTGGAATATGAGGGGGTGCGGGTGGTTCTCAGCAGCGTGCGGCAACAGGCGGGAGATCAGTCCATGTTGCTGCATCTTGGCATTGAGCCTGCCGAGGAAAAGCTATTGATTTTAAAAAGCTCTGTGCATTTCCGGGCAGACTTCATGGGGGTTGCTTCGCGGATACTCGTTGCCGAGGCCCCCGGACTCAACATTGAAGATCCCGAAAAATTCCACTATACTCGATTGCGTGACGGGGTGCGACGCCGCCCCCGCATCTCGTAGGTGCCGCGCTATGGCCTTTCCTCCCTCCTCTCAAGACGACAAATCCCACGACCCACGCAACCCGCGTACAGATGAAGTGGAGTCGATGATTGAGCAGATTCCGCAGGAGATTCGCAAGCTCCTCTCGGCGGAGGATGTGCAGGCGCTGCAACAAACCGAAGGGTTGGGCGAATATATTGATCTGTTGCAGCAGATCTATGAGCGCATCATGTCGGGGGAATCGAAGCAGCGGAAGTTTGAAAAAATACTGCACCAATTCTTTTCGGGGCGTACTTCCAGGGAGAAAAAGGCACTCACCGACACGATGCGCAAACTCAAATATAGTATGTCGGAGGAAATGCTGGAAGTGGGAAAACTGAAACCGCTTGACACTCCCGCGGTACGCGAAGCGCAACAAGGAAAAAAGGAGCGGTAACCCCCACCCTCCCGCAACGCAGCAGGCCACGCGATCAGAACATCACCCGCACCCCAACACCAGCCATGCCTTCGTCTGTGGATTCGCCATGCGCTGCCGTCAGAGAGGCCGTTTCCCCCCATAACCGTTCGTAACGCAACGCCACATAGGGAGCCACACGCCGATTAATCTCATAGCGTAGCTGCAGCCCTAGCTCGGTCTGCGCCAAGCCTGCTCCCATGTGCTGATCCTCGCTATCCTGCGCAAACAGCGAAGCCTCAAGCGAGGGTTGCAGAATCCATTCCTGTGTAAGCAGTATGTCCGTTTCCTGATGGAAACGCAGGCTCACATCCCCCTCGTCACTGACAAACAGATGCGCTTCTGTTTCCAAGAACCAGGGGGCAAGCCCCTCCACTCCCACAGTCAGGTAAGAGATGGAATCCGGTTGTGTATCTTGCCTGATACCGAGTTGCACATCCCAAAACTCCGCCATGTTATAGCTGTACAATGCCCAGAACTCAGCGGATTCCAGATGCCCTTCCCGCGCCTCTCCCTCGCTTTTCAGGGACAGTTTATGGAGATCCCCCCCCACCCATCCATCAACATCCCACGCGGCCACCTGCCCATCCTGCGTACCGCCGGTTTCGGCTTCCAGCGTAACGCGATGAAAGACCTCCTCGCCATGGGCGTGCGTTCCTGCCGCGAACGCAGAGGGTGCGCCTAGCATACAGCAGAACAACAGCCTAATGTACATGGTGGTGCTGCCCTTTAGGAGATGGAGACGCAGACGGTTCCACCGGTACATCCATACCGGGTTTTCCAACCGACACATGGGTCATCATGCCGGACATCATATGGTACAATAAATGGCAATGGAGCATCCAGTCGCCCGTTTCGTCGGCGGTTAACTGTACCGAAACCGTCTGACCGGGTGGCACCACCACCGTATGTTTATTTGGCATTTTATCCGCTGGTTGCCCGTTTTCAAGCTGCACAAACATCCCATGTAAATGCATGGGATGTGCCATCATGGTTTCGTTGACAAAGGTAAGTCGCAACCGCTCCCCGTGATTCAGATGTATGGGACGGGAGGGATCATATTTCTGGCCATCGATGGTCCAGATATAGCGCTCCATATTGCCCCCCAGACGCACCACCCGCTCGCGCATTGGCGTAGCAGATTTGGGTTGCACGCCCAACATGCGCAGATCCTGATAACGCAGCGCCTTATGGCCGGGAGGCGTGCTGGCGTTGGCCCAACCGCTTACCCGTGCCGACTCAGAAGACATATCCATATCCGGCATTTGCTGCATCATCTGATCCATATTCATATCGAACAGGGTCAACAGGCTACGCGGCCGCTGAGAAGGAAGCTCCCCTCGCATCCCTTCGCGGGGAGCGAGCGTGCCGAGCGCAAAACCGCTCCGATCGATCGGCTCTGCCACGATCGTATAAGCACGATCCTGAGTAGGCTGCACCACCACGTCATAGGTTTCCGCTCCCCCCATCCGGAATTCATCCACGGTGACGGGTTCCAGATTCTGGCCGTCCGCCGCCACGACCTGCATGGAAAGCCCCGGTATTCGTACATCGAAGAACGACATCGCAGACGCATTGATAAAGCGCAGACGCACCCGCTCTCCCGGCGTAAAAAGGCCGGTCCAGTTCTGCTCCGGTGTGCGACCATTTATCAGAAAACGATACCCGCTGACATCTGCCAGATCGGTAGGCGACATGCGCATACTGCTCCAGTCTCGCGCGTCCTTCCAGATCGCCGACAGGCCCTGTGTGCGAACATCGCGCACCCAGTCACCCACCGTGCGCTGTGCCTTGTTGTAGTAGGCAGAGTGCATTTTGAGATTGCCGCGAATCTGTTCGGCGCTTTCGTTGGAAAAATCCGAAAGCAACACCACATAATCACGCTTGGTAATCACAGGGTCCGGTGCCGCAGGCGTCACGACAATCGCACCATAATGCCCATCCTGCTCCTGTCCCATGCTGTGGGCGTGGTACCAATAGGTACCCGATTGCCGTACCTTAAACCGGTAGAGGAAGGTCTCGCCGGGGCGAATTCCCGGGAAACCATTGAGTCCCGGCACTCCGTCCATTGCTCCCGGCAACAGCAGTCCATGCCAATGGACCGAGCTATCTTCGTTCAGACGATTCGTCACGGCAATGGTGACTTCCTCGCCCTCTTTCCAGCGCAGTACAGGGCCGGGAATGGTTCCGTTGACCGCAATTTTAGAGACCGGCTTCCCTGCAAGAGAAACGATTTTAGGCGTGATCTCCAGTTGATATTCTCCCGCCCAGACCGGAACGGCCAGCAGACACAGGATGAGTCCCCACAAAGACGATTTTTTCATGCGGCCAGTCTGACGCAAACCATCTACGGATTCCAGCAGAAAATGGAGTGATCGGCAAACGCCGCTTTACTCACCGATATTCCCCACGAATTCGCGGAAATCCTTGGCTTCGCTGAAATCGCGGTACACAGAGGCGAAGCGGATATAGGCGATGGAGTCCAGCTTTTTGAGTGATTCCATCACCATTTCTCCAATCAGGGGGGTGGGGATTTCCGATTCCCCCAGACTTTCCAACCGGCGCACGATGGTGTTTACCTCCTGCTCAATCTGCTCGTCCTGCACGGGGCGTTTACGCAGGGCAATCTGCATGGAACGGGCGATTTTATCGCGATCGAACAGGCGGCGCTCGCCGTCTTTCTTTACTACGGTCAGTTCGCGCAGTTGCACGCGCTCGAAGGTAGTGAAGCGGGAATCGCATTCCTGACAGAAACGGCGGCGACGAATCGCATACCCGTCCTCACCGGGACGGGAATCCTTCACCTGAGTATCCGCATGACTGCAGAAGGGGCATCGCATAGGGCATCACCTCGTGGCGACCGCCCTGTAGTGTCACTCCTTGGCGCGTGGACTTTGTCGTTCTTCAGCTCATGTAGTTTTCTACACATCGCCTTGAACTCCGTGTCCACACACCAAGGAGTGACACTACCTGTCCCCGTTGCTATCCGTAGATCGGAAACTTCCGGGTGAGGGCGTGGGTTTTGGCTAACACATCACGCTCTACCTCACCAGTGTTTGCTTGATTTTTCGTTAATGCATCAAGCACATCCGCGATTAATCCACCGATTTGTGTAAATTCCGACACAGCAAATCCCCGCGTCGTCCCGGCGGGGGTGCCGAGGCGAATGCCAGAGGTCACGGTCGGCGGCGTGGGATCAAACGGCATGGCGTTTTTGTTGCAGGTCAGCCCCGCACGCTCCAGCGCATCCGATGCGTCCCGCCCGCTGATCCCCTGACGGCGGAAATCGGCCAGCACCATGTGGCTATCCGTACCGCCGGTGAGGATGTCATAACCCCGCGATTGCAGGCTGGCGGCGAGCGCTCGTGCATTCTCCAGCACCGCTTTGCCATATGTTTTGAAACTGGGTTGCAGTGCCTCGCCAAACGCGACCGCCTTTCCGGCGATGACATGCATCAGCGGCCCGCCTTGCAGGCCCGGAAACACGGCGGAGTTGAATTTTTTGGCGAGCGCCTCGTCATTGGTAAGGATCAGCCCGCCACGCGGCCCGCGCAGGGTTTTGTGGGTGGTAGAGGTCACCACATGGGCGTGCGGAATGGGGCTTTCGTAGCTGCCTGCGGCAATTAAGCCCGCATAATGGGCCATATCGACCATCAGCAGCGCACCCACCTTATCGGCGACGGCACGGAAGCGCGCAAAATCAATCTGACGCGGATAGGCCGAGGCCCCGGCGATGATGAGCTTCGGTTGATGCTCCACCGCCAGCTTTTCCATCTGGTCGTAATCCAGCAGGCCGGTTTGCGCATCCACGCCATAGGTGACGGCGTTGAACCATTTACCAGAAAGGCTTGCCTTGGAACCATGCGTCAGGTGACCACCCGCCGCGAGGTCCATCCCGAGAATCGTGTCGCCGGGTTTGACGAGCGCCAGAAACACGGCCTGATTCGCCTGCGCGCCGGAATGCGGCTGCACATTGGCAAACCCCGCACCAAACAGCTTGGTGACGCGGTCGATCGCCAGTTGTTCCACCTCGTCCACATACACGCAGCCGCCATAATAGCGCTTGCCGGGATAGCCTTCCGCGTATTTGTTGGTGAGCACCGAGCCTTGCGCATCCAGCACGGCACGGCTGACGATATTCTCGGAGGCAATCAGTTCGATATGCTCCTGCTGACGGCCCATCTCGCGGCCAATCGCCGCAAACACGGCGCTATCGGCGTCTTCAAGCGCGGAACCAAAAAAGGACACAGGGGCAGCGGACAAGGCAGCATTCACGGACGGCATCACTCCTCACTTTCGGCAGAAAAAATGTTACGGCGTGATTCTCCGTATTTTGGACGAAAAATCAAGCAGAGAGCGCAGGAAAATCACCCCGCTGGTGGCATCCGCGGCTTTCCTCTCGCATTAACGCGGAATGGGCGATGAGCTGCGCCGCCAGCCACATATTGGCGAGGCTGAGATTGGCAAGGCGTGGGCGCGAAACGTCCGCCTTGGTATAGCGGAGGAACTGCCGCCCCGGCACGGTCCCTTCCGGCCAGAGCGGCGCGGGCGTAAACCTTGCCTCTCCACCGACATCCGCCAGGGCTTCTATCGCCTGCTCCAGCCCGGTGCGATCCCGCACAATCCCCACCTTGCCGGTCATGATGCCGCGCAATGTTAGTACCTGCTCCGGGTGGAACACCGGAACGTGATGAGGGACTGGGTGCATGGTGGAGGGAAGCGGTATGCGCTGCTCACTTTCCATCACATGCTGCGCCACGCGATACGCCATCACCAGGCTCTCCAGCAGCGAGTTAGAAGCCAGACGGTTCGCCCCATGCACGCCGGTGCAGGCGACTTCGCCACACACCCACAACCCCGCCAGCGTACTGCATCCATGGGTGTCGGTGGCCACTCCGCCCACATGGTAATGCGCGGCAGGCGCCACGGGAATCGGCTTGCGCGTGGGGTCGATCCCTGCCTCCATGCAGGCGCTGAACACGGTAGGAAAGAGGGTGGAAAAGGCTGGACCGATGCAGGTCGCATCCAGAAAGATCCGGTTACCCTGCTGCAATTGCTGGTGAATGGCAAGCGACACCACATCGCGTGGGGCGAGTTCCGCCAGCGGATGGAGATCCGCCAGAAACCGCACGCCCTTTTGGTTGAGGAGGATCGCCCCCTTACCGCGCAGCGCCTCGGTGGCGAGCGGCACAGGGTCGCGCCCCACCGCTAGCGCCGTGGGATGAAATTGCACAAATTCGGCGTCAGCAATCACCGCACCCGCCCGCGCCGCCATGCCAATTCCCTGCCCGCGAATGGCGAGTGGATTCGTGGTGACCGCATAGAGCGCGCTGCTGCCACCGGTCGCCATCACCAGCCGGGAGGTGGAGAGAAAGGAAAGCTCACCCGCCGGATTACTCAGCCATACGCCTGTCACCTGCCCGTTACTGGTGGCGATTTCCACTGCCTCCCACCCCTCGCGCACGGTGACATGAGGGGCCGCGCGGGTGGCGGAAATGAGCGCGTCCATCACGGCGGCTCCGGCGGAATCTCCGGTTACCTGCACAATACGGGCATGGCTGTGAGCAGCCTCCCGCCCCAGCAGAAACGCGCCTTTGGCGTCGCGCTCAAACGGCACCCCCAACCGGCATAAATCCTCGATACGGGCGGCGGCCTCATGCGCCAGAATCTCCGCCATGAGAGGGTCGGAAAGCCCGGCCCCAGCGGCGAGTGTATCGGTTACATGCTGCGCGGGTGAATCTCCTGGACCGAGCGCCGCGGCGATTCCCCCCTGCGCCCATCCGCTGGAGGCCTGCACGCCAAGCGGTGCCGGCGACACCACCGTCACTGCATGGCCCGGCATGTTCAGTGCGGTAAACAGCCCCGCCACGCCTGCGCCGAGTATCACCGTTTGCGGCGTGGATAATGCCACCCTGTATCCCCTATCGTCGTTTCCGCAAAAGGTGCAGGGTGCGGAGGCAAGGTCAAGAATGCAAGTGATTTCTGGCGTGTGTGGGCGGATTTGACAAAACCCACCAAGACGCCTATGATGTCTGTATATATAAAATATACCTAGGTACCTGTGTGCCGCTCAGCATTAAAGACCCGGAAGCCGATCGTTTGGCGCGTGCCGTTGCCCGGCAGATGGGAACCAGCATCACCCATGCCGTGATTGCAGCGCTGCGCGAACAGTTGCTCCGCACTGAGCGCCACGCGATGACCGAACAGATGCTGATCGAAGAAGCCATGGCCATTGGTAAACATTGTGCGTCGCTTCCTTTGCGTGACACACGCACGCCAGAGGCGATGCTGTATGACGAGCACGGACTGCCGCAATGATTGTCGATAGCTCTGCCCTGATTGCGATGCTCTATCAGGAGCCGGAAGCGGAACGGCTTGCCAGAGCACTCGCCCATGCCAGGCAACGCGCCATCTCCGCCGCCAACTGGTTAGAGACGAGCATGGTCACGTTTCTGCGGGGCGGAGAGGAGGCGGTGCGGGATATGGATGTGCTGGTAGCCAAATTCGGGCTGGAAACCGTGCCGGTGAGCGCAACCCACGCGGCCATTGCCCGTCGCGCTTTCATGCGCTACGGCAAGGCCATTCACCCCGCACGGTTGAATTTTGGCGATTGCATGGCCTACGCGCTCGCCAAAGAACGGAATGAGCCATTGCTGTTCAAGGGCAGTGACTTTACTCAAACCGATGTGCTGGTTGCAGCCTATTAGGCCGCCTGCTTCAGTGTGGCGCGCAAACGCGGCAGCGCGGCTTCGTCTTTGCCGAACAGGTGGCAATCCTCGCCACGCAAGGTGACATGCTGGGTGCTACCATAGGCAAACTGGTTGCCATTCACCGCACGCATCACCAGTTGGGGACCGTTTTCCACCTGCATATACACATAGCGTTCGCCACCCAGCTCTTCCACCAGACAGACGGTAGAGGTGATGCTGCTGGCTTTTTCTTCTGGCTCCACATGTTCCGGGCGCACACCGAGCGTCAGTTTTTCGCCCTTTTTGATGCCCATACTATCCACCGGAACGGTGATTTTAGTGCCGTTTTCCAGCGCCACGGCAATGCCTTTGCTGTCCTTATCCACCACCGTAACGGGCAGGAAATTCATGGTCGGCGATCCCAGAAACCCAGCAACAAACTGGTTGGCGGGCTGGTGATACAGTTCCAGCGGTTTGCCCACCTGCTCCACCCGCCCGGCGCGCAGGACCACGATCCGATCGGCAAGGGTCATCGCCTCCACCTGATCATGGGTGACGTAAATCATGGTAGAGCGGAGCTTTTGATGCAGCCGCGCAATTTCAATGCGGGTCTGCACGCGCAGCGAGGCGTCCAGATTGGAGAGCGGCTCGTCGAACAGAAACACCCGTGGTTGGCGCACAATTGCCCGGCCAATCGCCACGCGCTGGCGCTGACCGCCGGAAAGCTGACGTGGCAAACGGTCGAGCAGATGGGTGAGTTGCAGCACCTCCGCCGATTGACGCACCCGGCTATCAATCTCCGATTTCGGGCAGGAGGCGTGTTTGAGACCAAAGGCCATATTCTGGTACACGGTCATGTGCGGATACAGCGCATAGGATTGGAACACCATCGCCACGCCACGATCGGCGGGCTGACGGTCGTTCATCCGTTCGCCATCCATGGAGAGGGTGCCCTCGCTGATATCCTCCAGCCCGGCGATCACGCGCAGCAGGGTTGATTTTCCGCAACCGGAAGGCCCCACAAACACCACAAACTCACCGCCATGGATATCCAGATCCACCTGCTGCAAAATGTCTTTTTTTCCGTACCGTTTGGATACATCACTCAACACTATCTGGCACATAGGCGCTCCCGTTACTCTTCCCGTTCTTAAACGCACGGGTTGTCTTATAGAAGGGGAGCGGAGGCTAATGGTAAAATGCACGAAATGCCAGTGTTTTCAATGCTGCGCTGCAATATGCTGACGGGGCACTGCTGACGCCATACATGCTTGATCCCCATTACACAAGTCGCGGGCGAAGCTGTTGATGTTGGTGTTGAGCAGCTCTGCCTGACGGGAAAGTTCTCGCGTCGCATGCAGCATTTCTCCCGTTGCGTCGCCGGATTGTATGCAATCCTTGCTCAATTGCTGGATTTCAGCCTGTACGTCGCGTGCCGACCCGGCAATTTCACGAATATGGTCGCCCATCCCCAGAATGGAGGCGCGCTGCCCGGAAACCGCTTGCGTCATATCGCCAAACACGGACTCAATTTCGCGAATGGCTTTGAGCACGGCCTCCACTGCGTTGACATTTTGTTGGCGATCGCGGTCGATGGATTCCACATATTGTTGAATGTCACTGGCAGCCTGTGCCGTTTGATTCGCCAAATTTTTAACCTCCGAAGCCACCACCGCAAAACCCTTTCCGGCTTCTCCTGCACGAGCGGCTTCAATGGTGGCGTTGAGTGCCAGCAAATTCACCTGCTTGGCAATCGCCTGAATGACTGTGGTAAAAGCAGTGATCTGATGCGTGGATTCCGAAAGTTTCTGGATGCTCTCTTGTGAGGAACGTCCGCATTCCAGCGAGGTTTTAATCACCGCCTCTGAACCGGTGATTTTCTCGTGGATATGCCCGGAAACGCCTTCCAGCTCCTGCATGGCACGCTGGACACCATGGAGTTGCTCGGTTTGCATGGCCACGCGGTCGGAAAGCATGGTGGCTTTGTTAACGGTGCGGTCGATGGTATGCACAATGCAATGCGCGGTGGCATCCAGCTCCGTTGCCGCCGAGGCCACGATCTGCACCGCATACTGCACCTCGTCACTGTACGCATTCGCCAAACTACGGAAGGATTTCTTGCGCAGATGCGAGACAAAAAACCCAATCGCCAATGAGGCAGCGATAGACAGCACCGTCCCCGCCAGCAGGGCAAACAGCATGAAATGCTTGCGCGCCATGTAGTCGTCCACTTTCATGTCCACGCCTGCGACCCCTGCAAAAGAGCCATCTTCTGCGTAAATGGGGGCATAGGCGCTCATGAACGTACCCCAGACATCGGTGTAGGGCTCTCTGTTAACTGTCACCGACTGCCCCCGTAATGCGGCAAGCAATTCAGGGTCTGCATCCGGGTATTCCTGAAGCAGGTAGGATTTATCATCCACCCCGTCGCCATCGCTGTCGCCCGGAGGGGTGGGGTCGAGTACGAAATACACCTTTCCGTTCCGTAGAATGCAGGTGTACGCGAAGCGAATCGCACGGTTATTTTGCACAATCGCTCCCAGCGGCTTTAGGGCGTTGGTATAGGCGGGGTCCTTATCACTCCCTTGTGCGACCAGTGTTTGATGCGTGTTGCCATCCACCAGACTTGCGGCAACTTTCGCGGTAGAGATCAGGCTGTGTCGCAACTCTCGATCGGCAAATTGCACGGCAAATCCGTACAGCACAATGCTCGTGCAGAGCGATGAAACCAGTACCAGCAGCCCGCAGGCCCAGCCATCCCGCTTGGAAACGCAGATGGTTTTGGTGGTCTTGGCAGTACGGAACCAACGCATAGCAACTCCTTCGCTTATGGTTGCAGCCTAGCGCTGCTTTCTTAACAGAAGGTTTCCATGGATTGGGCGCTGCGTCACCTTGCGACGAGAGAGGAACAGCACACCATCCGGTTGCATTCTTTTTCAAAGAAAACCCCTTGATGTCATATTTTAGCAACAGTGCGATGCTAACTTACGACTAGTGGAGAGAAGGGGGTTGCCGAATGATGCCAAATCCTTATGCTCTGTGGGATGGCATATTTAGTGTCGAAAGAAAGCGTTATGACGACTGAAAAACAAAATATTCAAGATGTGTTCTTGAACAATTCTCGCAAACAAAAAATACCGGTGACCGTGTTTCTGGTGAATGGTGTCAAGTTACAAGGCGTGATTGCCAGCTTCGACAACTTCTCGGTGATTCTGAAGCGCGGCCCACAAACGCAGTTGGTGTATAAGCATGCCATTGCCACGGTTGTGCCGGGTGCCCCTGTGCGCTACTACGAAGGCGCCGAGCTGGGGGATTTCGCAGACGATACCGAAGACACGCAAGCCTATGAGGAGATGGGGGCGTAAGCGCTCCCTTCCTTCCCCCGCACGTTAATGCGTGACCTCCCGCGCAAGTTGGCGTAGAAGAGCGCTATGCCTATCCTCATGCCTGACGAAATCCCCACCGCCTTTGTGCTGGTTCCTGTGCTCAAAACCGAAACCTCGGCTTCCCGCACGCCGGTAGGGCGTCTGGAAGAAGCGGTGAGCCTTGCCCGCTCCATTCAACTTGAGGTGGTGGAATCGCGCACCGTCACCCTATCGCAGATCCGCCCCTCTACCTATATCGGCGGTGGGGTCGTGGAGGAGCTTCAGGCGATCATCGCCGAGCGTGGCATTGGGCTGGTGATCCTGGATTGCCGCCTCACCCCCGTGCAGCAACGCAATCTGGAACAAGCCTGGAGCTGCAAGGTGATCGACCGCACCGGGCTGATTCTGGATATTTTTGGTGCCCGCGCCCGCACCCGCGAAGGCAAACTACAGGTAGAACTCGCCGCGCTGGAATATCAGAAAAGCCGCGTGGTGCGCTCCTGGACCCACCTAGAGCGGCAACGCGGTGGCCATGGCTTCATGGGCGGTCCCGGCGAGCGGCAGATTGAATCCGACCGCCGCCAATTGCAGGAACGCATTACCAAGCTGAAAGCCTTTCTGGAAACCGTCAAACGTACGCGGGAACTGCATCGCAAAACCCGCCGCGAGATCCCCTATCCGGTGGTGGCGCTGGTGGGCTATACCAATGCGGGCAAATCCACGCTGTTTAACCGCATGACCGGTGCCGAGGTGTTTGCGGAGGATCAATTGTTTGCAACCCTCGACCCCACGCTGCGCCGGGTTGTGCTGCCCTCGGGGAAGGAGATTCTGCTCTCCGATACGGTAGGGTTTATCTCCAACCTGCCAACGCATCTGGTGGCGGCGTTTCGCGCTACGCTGGAAGAAGTGCTGGAAGCCGATCTGCTCGTCCATGTGCGCGATATTTTCCACCCCGAAACCGACGCCCAAAAAACCGATGTCGAAAGCGTGCTGCGCGATCTGGGGGTGGATGTCGCCACTCCATTGCTGGAAGTGCGGAACAAAATCGACCTCGCGCCGGATGACCTGAAGGCCGAATGGAAACGGGAACTCCCCCCCCACTGTGCGCTGGCTTCAGCCGCAAGCGGCGAGGGCATTCCGGAACTACTCACCGCGATTGAAGACGCACTTTCCTCGCACGGGCAGGTACGGGAATTGTGGATTCCCTTCACCGAAGGCGCACTGGTGGCCTGGCTCTACCGCCATGGCGAGGTCCTCCACGCCGAGAATGAAGAAGAGGGAACGCGCCTCACCGCCCGGCTGGAACCGAAAGTCTGGGGACAGTTTGAGCAGCATTTTGGCTGAACCACGTCCCCTCGCTTGACCTATGTCAAGGCTCCCTCCCTCCGCAGAGGGTAGCCTGCGCCCCCTATGGATCCACTGATCTCCCATTGCACGCAGGCCTTTGCCGCCCATGGCGCGTTACTGCCCGCGTTCTTCATCGCCGGGCTGACGGGTGGGTTCACCCATTGCCTTGCCATGTGCGGGCCGTTTGTGATGTGCGAAAACATGTGTGCTTCAGCGCACTGTCAGGGGTCCAAATCCCAGCATTTGCGCCGCATGACCGGCTTCTCCTACCATCTGGGGCGCATGACCACCTATGGCGCATTAGGGTGTGCGGTGGCGCTGCTTTCTGGTCAGCTCTCGGCTTATAGCTGGTGGCCGATGCTCTCCTCAGCGATGCTGGCGGGTGCGGGGGTATTGTTTTTGCTCAGTTGCCTGAAACCGGCCTGTTCGCATGAGCATGGCGTGGGTAAAGGCTCCGGACTGACCTATCTGCGCGGTGCGCTGCTGGGGTTTATCCCCTGCGGATTGCTCTATGCCGCGCTGATGATGGCGGCCACGCTTGCTGATCCGTTCAGCGGGATGGTGGCCATGTGGGTGTTTACGCTCGGCACCATCCCCGCACTCATGATCGCCAGTCTGGGGGCGGCATATTTTAGTCGGCAATGGCAACGAACGATGCAGCGTGCGGGTCGTGCCATGATGGCGCTTAACGGATTCTCTTTGCTGCTCATGGCAGTGCGAACAGTGAGGTAATATGCAGAAAACGCTTCCTTTATACAATGATCGTATCGTCAAACTGTTCACCGTGGCCGCCCTGTTCTGGGGTACGGTGGGGATGCTGGTGGGGCTGGTGATTGCCCTTCAAATGGCGTTTCCCGTGCTGAATTTTGGCGAATACCTCACCTTTGGCCGGTTGCGTCCGGTGCATACGTCGGGAGTGATTTTCGCCTTTGGCGGCAATGTGCTGTTTGCCACCTCCTATTTCATCGTGCAGCGCACCTGCCGCACCCGGCTGTGGAGCGATGGGCTGTCCTTCTTTACCTTCTGGGGGTATCAGGCATTCATCGTCATGGCCGCGCTTGGCTATGTGCTGGGGATTACGCAAGGCAAGGAATATGCCGAACCGGAATGGTATGCCGATCTGTGGCTGACGGTGGTGTGGGTGGCGTATCTGCTGGTATTCCTGATGACCCTGCGCAACCGCGAGGAGCCGCATATCTACGTCGCCAACTGGTTTTTTCTGGCCTTTATCGCCACGGTTGCGGTGCTACATCTGGTGAATGGGGCGACTATTCCGCTGGAGATTCTGGGTGCCAAAAGCGTGCCGGTATGGGGTGGGGTGCCGAGCGCGCTCATCCAGTGGTGGTATGGGCATAACGCGGTGGGTTTCTTCCTCACTGCCGGGTTTCTGGGGATCATGTATTATTTCGTGCCCAAGCGTGCGGGGCGTCCGGTCTATTCCTACCGGTTGTCGATCCTGCATTTCTGGTCGCTGATCTTCATTTATATCTGGGCCGGGCCGCACCATCTGCACTACACGGCGCTGCCGGACTGGGCGCAGACGCTCGGCATGACCTTCTCCATCATGCTGTGGATGCCTAGCTGGGGCGGGATGATTAACGGCATCATGACCCTCTCCGGAGCGTGGGGAAAACTCCGTGATGATCCGGTGCTGCGCTTCATGATTGTGTCGCTGGCCTTCTACGGCATGAGCACCTTTGAAGGGCCGCTGATGTCAATCAAATCGGTGAATTCGCTCTCGCACTACACCGACTGGACGATCGGCCATGTGCATTCCGGTGCGCTCGGTTGGGTGGCGTTTATCAGCTTTGGCGCGCTGTACCATCTGGTGAGCGTGTTGTGGAAAAAGCCCCTCTACTCCATGCGGCTGGTGAATATCCATCTGTGGGTGGCGACCATCGGGATCGTACTCTACATCACCGCCATGTGGGTGGCGGGGATCATGCAGGGGCTGATGTGGCGCGCCTATGACAGCATGGGTTTCCTCGAATATTCCTTCGTCGAAACCGTGGAGGCCATGCATCCCTACTACATCATTCGGGCGCTCGGTGGGGCGCTCTACCTCGCGGGGATGCTGATCATGGTCTATAACTGCTGGAAGACCATCAATGGATGCAGTCAGGAATGCGGTTCCTGCGAATGCAGCAAGGAGAAGGCGTATGCGTAAGACACATGAAAAAGCCGCGCAGGATGCAACATCCGAACGCGGCCACCTGTTGCCAGGATTTCAAGCCCGATACTTACGCAGAGCGGGAACAGGAGAATCCTACCACAAATGCAAATCAGGCGCAAGTATGGTTCAGGAAAGCAAACACGGCTTCCTTCACCCGCAGCCAGTCCGCTGCGTTCAAATGCCTGTCATAGTAGGTTCGGTGGCGGTGCGTGGTGTGGTAAAAGCGGTCCAAACGCTCAAAGCGCATCGTGTACAGCATATCGCATTTCGCCCAGATGTCGGACGCGTTCCAGTTCGGGGACAGCGGTTCTTCCAGCTGCAACTTGCAGTGCCACGGCAGAACGGGCTTCGGGGGCGTCGTGCTGAGCGGCACGAGCGTGCACAATCCGGTGCTCCGTCGCAGTCGGGGAGAAATCACGATCACCGGGCGCGTTTTAACCATCTCGGGTGCCGACAACCCGTGAAAATCGCAGACCAGCAAGGTGCCGGGGTTTGGATGGAAATTCAACGCCATGGTCGCCATATCCTAGCAGCGTGCATGGTCTCTCGCAATGGGGTGTCTTATGCTTAACCATCACGGAAAACTGGAACGTAATTCTATTCTGTTGCTGGTCTGTTCCATTCTGGCGATTGCGGTGGGGGGGATTGTGGAGATTATTCCGCTGTTCCGCATGGAAACCACGATCGAAAAAGTCAGTGGCATGCGGCCCTACACGCCGCTGGAGCTGGCCGGGCAGCAGATTTACATCCGCGAAAACTGCTCCTCCTGCCACAGCCAGCAGATCCGCCCCCTGCGTGACGAGGTGGAACGCTATGGCCATTACTCGCTGGCGGCAGAGAGCATGTACGACCATCCTTTCCTGTGGGGTAGCAAGCGGACGGGTCCTGATCTGGCGCGGGTCGGCGGGAAATATTCCGACGAATGGCACACCGCGCATATGGTGAATCCGCGAGATGTGGTGCCGGAATCCATTATGCCCGCCTATGGATTCATGATGCGCAAAGGGGTGGATATGGATTCCATTGGTAAGCTGATGAAGGCGCAACGGATGGTGGGGGTTCCCTATACCGACGCCATGATTGCCGAGGCCTATAAAGACGGGATGGCACAGGCCCATGCCGATTCGGATACCGCAGGCATTACCGGGCGCTACGGCCAAAAGGTGAACGTCCGCGACTTTGACGGCCAGCCGGAGATCGTCTCAGAAATGGACGCATTGATTGCCTATCTACAGGCACTCGGCACGTTTGTGGATCTCAAAAACTATCAGTTACAACAGGCGGGAGGCAAGTAATGGACCTGATCGTGGCCTATGCCCCTGTTGTTGGGCTGTTGTTTTTCTTCCTGTTCTTTCTGGGGGTTGCGTTTTACGCCTATCGCCCCAGTCAGAAGCAGGCATTGCAATCACACGCCTTCATTCCGCTGAAGGAGGAATAAAATGATACAAGATCATAAGGAAAAAGACGCCCTCTCCGGTGTGGAAACCACCGGTCATGAGTGGGACGGGCTGAAAGAACTCAATAACCCGGCACCGCGCTGGTGGTTATGGGTATTCTTCGTCACCATCATCTGGGCGATCGGCTATTGGGTGGTTTATCCTGCATGGCCAACCCTCACCGGCCACACCAAAGGCAGTAAGGGCTGGACGCAATACAGCAAATTGCAGGAGGAGCAGGCAGAGATCACCGCCCGGCGCGGGGAGTTTGCCGCTAAAATCAAAACCCACTCGCTGCAACAGGTGCAGGCAGACCCACAACTCTATGCCTTCGCGGTGGCGGGGGGAAAGGCCATGTTCAAGGAAAACTGCGCGGCCTGTCATGGCACTGGGGCGCAGGGGGGCAAGGGCTATCCCAACCTCAACGACGATGACTGGCTGTGGGGTGGTGATGTGGAAAGCATCTACCACACCCTGAAATACGGGGTGCGCTCTGGTCAGGCCGACAGCCGCGATTCGCGGATGCCCGCCTTCGCCGAAGTGCTGAAACCTGCGGAAGTAGCCGCGGTTTCCCAGCATGTGCTGCATCTTTCCGGCAAAGCCCCGGCTTCTGCGACAGGGGCAGTGGTGTTTGCGGAAAACTGCGCCTCCTGCCATGGCGAGGCTGGGAGGGGCGATCGTACGTTCGGCGCGCCGAATCTGGCCGATGCGATCTGGCTCTATGGCAGCGATGCACAGGCGATCGGCGTTCAGGTGAACCGTCCGCGTCATGGGGTGATGCCCGCCTGGGGGGATCGTCTGCCGGATGAAACGGTGAAGCAACTGGCGATCTATGTTCACTCACTGGGAGGCGGCGAGTAGGCAAAAGACAGGGTATTGCTTTCCATACTACGCGGCGTTTTTTACCTCCCCCCTTGATGGGGGAGGTCGGCGAGCGGCGTGAGCGTAGCGAATCGCCAGCGAGACCGGGAGGGGGTGACGTTAAAGAACAATCACTCTCCCCCGGAATCGTGAACGATTCCGACCCCTCCCATGCAGGGAGGGGTGAAGGATGAGACGTCTGATGAACATGTAACCTACGCCGCCAGCTCCAACCCATGAGGGACATAATGCCGGAAATCTGTATCGCGGGTGATCAACGGCACATGGTGGTCGATGCAGGATTGCGCGATAAGGGCGTCTCCCAGCCGGGCCTTGAGCTTTTGCCGCAGGATACAGGCACGCAGATGCCCCACACGCTCCCAATATCCTTCGGTGAGGGGGAGTTGCGGGATGGTCAGAAAATCCGCGATCATGGCATCAGTCACAGCGGGACCGCTCAGCAATTCGGTGACAACCACAGATGGTACCATCAGACGGTTGGCGTCCATGGCTTCGGAAACCCTGCGGGTATCAGTACCCTGCTCATTGTTCATGTAGGCAATCAGGCTCGAACTGTCTGCGGCAACCCACATCTTTCCCTAATCCCTCAGTTCTTTCAATTCCTGCCAGGTGATACCAAAATCGACCTTCCCCCGCATGGCAGCCAGACGTTTATAGGCCTCGCGCCGCGCCATTTCCTCCAGCGCCCTGCGCACCGTCTCGGTCAGCGAGCTTTGAGTGATGTCGGTGGTGTGACGAATCAGCTCCACGGGCAGAAACATCGTCACTTTTTTAGTCGCGGGTTTGGTAGGGATTGTTTCCATACGGCGTACCATACCATATCCTCATGCCATACACAAGGGATGGCATCGCATGCCTGATATCCAACTCTTTGCCAAACAAACCAAAATCTACCCGCGCCGGGTGTGGGGTACCTTCCGAAAGCTCAAATGGGTAGCGATGGTAACGCTGCTTGGCATCTATTACGGTGCTCCCTGGCTGCGCTGGAATCGGGGTGAACACCTGCCCGATCAGGCAATTTTGATCGATATGGAGGCACGGCGCGCTTATTTCTTTGGCATCGAAATCTGGCCGCAGGAGGTCTATTACCTCACCGGCATCCTGATTCTGGCGGCGGTGGGGTTGTTTTTTGTGACGTCGCTATTTGGCCGGGTGTGGTGCGGCTATGCCTGCCCGCAAACCGTGTGGACCGATCTGTTCGTGTGGGTGGAGCGGATTGTGCAGGGCGACCGCAATGCCCGCAAGCGGCTGGATGAATCTCCCTGGACGCTGGAAAAAATCCGCAAAAAAACCCTCACCCACCTGATCTGGCTGGTGATTGGCCTGCTCACCGGCGGGGCGTGGGTGTTTTACTTCAACGACGCGCCTACCCTGCTCGACCAGATTCTCCATGCCGATATTCCGTGGAGCGTGGGCGGATGGATCCTGGGGCTGACCTTCTCTACCTATCTGATGGCGGGTTTTGCGCGGGAGCAGGTCTGCACCTATATGTGTCCCTATGCGCGCTTCCAGTCGGCGATGTTCGACCCCAACACGCTGATTATCGCCTATGACGAAACACGCGGCGAACCTCGCGGCAAACACAAGGCGGGGGAGAGCTGGGATGGCAAGGGCCATTGCATCGATTGCGATTCCTGCGTGGTGGTCTGCCCGATGGGGATTGATATCCGTCAGGGCTTGCAGATGGAATGCATCGCCTGCGGCTTGTGTGTGGATGCCTGCTCCAATGTGATGGAGAAAATTGGCCTGCCAAAGGGGCTGATCCGCTACGATACCGAAAACAAAACGCCGTTTAAAATCATCCGCCCACGGAATCTCTGGTATGGAGGGATTCTGCTGCTGGTGGGGGGCTTCATGCTCTACAGCCTGCTGCACCGCTCGCTGCTGGATATCAACGTGATCCATGACCGGAATCCGCTGTTTGTGACGCTCTCCAGCGGCGAGATTCGCAATGGATACGCGGTGCATATCCTCAATAAATCGCATGAGGATCGCAGTTATGCATTGCGGGTGGAGGGGCTCAAAGGGGCTACGCTGCATGTGCAGGGGAGTCACCCGATCTCCCCGGAAAATCTGGAGGTGTTTGCCAATAGTGTGGGGCACTTCCGGGTGTTTATGACCGCTCCTAAACCCTCTGAGGCGCGGCAGAATATTCGATTCCATGTACAGGAAGCGCAAACCGGGATACAAGATTCCACCGAAACGATTTTTGTCAGTGAGGGACGATGAACCATACTATACACCCACGCGACCGCTGGATTCCCTGGTATTTCGTCGCGTTTTTTCTGGTCGTCGCACTGGTGGACGGCATCATGGTGACGCTTGCGGTGCGCACCCATACCGGTACGGTCACCGACCACCCTTACGAGCGCGGCCTTGCCTATAATCAGGTGGTGGCCGCCGCCCAAAAACAGGAGGCGCTGGGCTGGAAAGCGACCATCGCCTATGCGGGGAACGCTCTGCATTTCACCCTGCGCGATGCCGCTGGTACCACATTGAAACCGGAACGTGCGATGGCGTACATCTCCCGCCCCACACAGGCCGGAATGGATTTCACCCTGCCACTCACCGGGGAACGTACTGCCGTCACCTTTCCCCAGCCGGGATTATGGGAGGTGCGGGTGGAGGCTTTGTATCAGGGCAAAAGCTATCAGCAATCGGTGCGGTTGGTGGTGGAATAGACTTTTTAACACACACTGCGGTGAAACAAGATATGGTCTGCCGCAGTAGTGTTTAGAGTGTTTCCTACATTGCGTGACCTGATCCCCTCTCCCGCTTGCGGGGGAGGGTTAGGGAGGGGGTGTCGCAAAGAAAGTATCCTTGTATATTAAAAGAACACCCTCCCCCTGCCCCCTCCCGCAAGCGGGAGGGGAGAGATGTGGAGACGTTACAGTAAGTAAAATTAGAAAATACCGTAGAAGGAACCCTATGAGTGTTGCCCATTTTACCACCACCGAACCGGACGGCACCCACAGCCTGCATCTGCTGGTGGACGGGATGCATTGCCCCTCCTGCGTGGGAATTATTGAAGGCGCACTTCATAAACAGGAGGCGGTGCAGAACGCACGGCTGAACCTTTCCACCAAACGGCTGAACATCCGTTGGCATGGCGATGCTGGGCTTGCCGAGCAATGGGTGGCGCTGATTAACGGCATGGGGTATCGCGCCGTGCCGTTTGATCCGAACACTTCGGAAACCTTCTCGCAGCAGGAGGAGCGGTTTCTGCTGCGCTGTCTGGCGGTGGCCGGGTTTGCGAGCGGCAATCTGATGCTGTTTTCGGTGCCCTTATGGAGCAGCGACATGCTGGAAATGGGGGCCGGAACCCGCACCTTTTTCCACTGGGTGCAGGCGGCGATTGCCCTTCCGGCGATTGCCTATTGCGGGCGGCCTTTTTACCAGTCGGCCTGGAAGGCGTTGCGGTCCCGCCATACCAACATGGATGTGCCGATTTCCGTCGCGGTGATTCTGGCCACGCTGATGAGCCTGTTTGAAACGGTCAGTTTCGGGCGGCATTCCTATTTCGATTCGGCGGTGATGCTGTTGTTTTTTCTGCTGATTGGCCGCTATCTGGAAGCGCGGGCGCGGGGAAAAGCGCGCAATGCCGCGCAGGATCTACTCCAGATGATGACCGGTTTTGCCACGCTATTGCAGGAAGATGGCTCGCACACCACCATCCCGCTGGCGGAGATTCAGCCCGGCCAGCGGTTGCGGGTCGCGGTGGGGGAGAAAATCAGCGCCGATGGTGAGGTAATCGAAGGGCAATCGGAGCTGGATACCAGCCTGATTACCGGCGAGAGCCTGCCGCAACCGGTGGCAGTGGGGGCGCAGGTATTTGCGGGCACGCTGAACCTTTCTGCGCCGCTGACCGTGCGGGTGACGCGGGCGCATGAACGCTCGCTGATTGCCGAAATCGTCAGGCTCATGGAAACCGCTGAGCAATCGCAGGCGCATTATGTCACCCTCGCCGACCGGATTTCCGGCTGGTATACCCCCACGGTGCATGCGCTGGCGGCGCTCACCTTCGGCGGTTGGATGCTCTTCGGGCAGGTGGAGTGGCAGGTGGCGCTGCTCTATGCCGCCACGGTGCTGATTATCACCTGCCCCTGCGCGCTGGGGCTGGCGGTGCCGGTGGTACAGGTGTTGGCGAGCGGCAAGCTGATGCGGTCGGGGATTTTGCTCAAATCCGGTAGTGCGCTGGAGCGGCTTGCCACCATCACCCATGCGGTGTTCGACAAAACCGGTACGCTGACGCTTGGAAAACCGGCGCTGCTCCATCCGGAATCCGTTGATGCCAGCACGCTGCAAAAAGCGGCGTCCATGGCGTCGCACAGCAAGCACCCGCTCTCGCAGGCGGTCGCCAGTGCCTATCACGGCGCGTTGCTGCCGCTGACTGTCACCGAAGTGCAGGGCTGCGGGCTGGAGGCGCCAGGCATGCGACTGGGCAAACGCAGTTGGTGCACCTCTCTCCCCGGCGACACCGACAGTGCGCTGGAATTATGGCTGGCCGAGGAAGGAGAGGTGCCGGTGCGCTTCACCTTCGCGGATCGGTTGCGCGAGGATAGCGCCGAGATTGTGGCCCGCTTGCAACGGGATGGCCTGCACACGCTGCTGCTTTCTGGCGACCGGGTGGCAGTGACCCAAACCATCGCCGGGCAACTGGGCATCGCCGATTTTCAGGGAGGGCTGACGCCACTGGAGAAAACCGAGCGCATCGCCGCGCTTCAGGCCGGGGGAGCGCGGGTGCTGATGGTGGGCGACGGGTTGAACGACGCCCCGTCGCTGGCTTCTGCCACGGTGTCGATGTCTCCCACCAGCGCCATGGATATTACCCAGAATGCGGCGGATATTGTGTTTCAGGGGGTGTTGTTGCGCCCGGTCCTCACCGCCTGGCGCACGGCGATCGTCTCACAAAAACTGGTGCGGCAGAATTTCTGGCTGGCGACGTTGTATAATGTCATCGCCATTCCCATGGCGGTTGCGGGGATGGTCACGCCGCTGATTGCGGCTATCGCCATGTCCAGCTCGTCGCTGGTGGTGATTCTCAACGCCATGCGGCTTAACAGACCTCTTTCGTAACGCTACTGTGGTGGAAAATCTGCTTGGGCTGGAGCCTCCTCGCAACATGTCATGTATGAAGGATACACTCATGTTTCTCGGTATCCATCCCGGCGCGCTTTCCTCACCACAGCGTGTTACGAAGGAGGTCTAACGGAAAAAGGAGTGCAACATGAACGCGCTGATGTATCTGATTCCGATCGCCCTCACGCTTGGCGTTGCCGGGCTTTTCGGCTTCTTCTGGGCGATGCGGAACGGCCAGTTTGAGGATCTGGACGGCGCTCCGCACCGCATGCTTCAGGATGATGAATCGGAGGGGGAGACACCCACCCGGAGATAGCCTCACGCGTCATTGCGAGCGAGCGAAGGGAGCGCGGCAATCCAGTAGAAGAAAGACTGGATTGCTTCGTCGGCTACGCCTCCTCGCAATGACGGAAACGGGAGATGCTATCGCTAAGCAGCGCTTTTGAGCATGGCGTATAGCTCATCCTTCAGGAAGGCGCGTATCTTCTTCAGCTCTTCCAGACGGTCTTCGGAAGCCGCTTCCGAACCCGCTTCAATCTTGTGCACCTCGTGCTCGATCTCGTCATATTTATCGAACAGACGGGCAAAGTGACCGTTTTGCACCTTCATCACCTGAATGCGTTCGCGGTGCTCAGGAAATTCCTGAACGAGGTT
Organism: Rickettsiales bacterium; assembly: GCA_044368015.1. GTDB lineage: Bacteria > Pseudomonadota > Alphaproteobacteria > Rickettsiales > RI-342 > JBIPLF01. The sequence goes on along the minus strand of JBIPLF010000011.1, from coordinate 17,352 downwards.
ATGGTGTTCCAGAGGCATGGGGGTTCCTTTCGTTATGGGTGTTCAACATAGCATTTGGGTGGGCGTTTGGCTTGACGCAAGTCAAGGAAGCCATGCCGCACTCTCCGTATAGAAAGGGTGACGCAACGAAAAGGAGAAGTCATATGAAAAGCTTTTATGCCGTGTTACTAGCCGGTTCCGTTTTGGGATCATCCGCAATGGCTGTTGAGCCGATGCGGGCGGGCGATTTTATGGTTCGCGCCCGTGCCCTTGGCGTGGTCCCACAAGAGGACGCCACCATCACCGGTGCGGTAACGGGGAATTCGATTGAGATCGGGAACTCGGTTGTTCCAGAGGTGGATTTCAGCTATTTCGTCACCGACAATGTGGCGTTTGAGCTGATCGCCGCCGTGACCCCGCACGAGGTCAACACCAAAACCAGCAGCGCCGGTGCGTTGGATCTGGGCGATGTGTGGCTGCTGCCCCCGACCCTCACCGCGCAATACCATTTCAACAATCTGGGAAGCTGGAAACCCTATATCGGCGCAGGTGTGAACTACACGCTGTTCTTCGGTGCCGATGAAGGCACCTCCGTTACCGATGTCGATTACGATAGCAGCTTCGGACCGGCCCTACAGGCAGGGGTGGATTACATGCTGGATGATCGCTGGTCGGTCAATTTCGACGTGAAAAAGGTCTGGATCAATACCGATGTGAAGTTCAACGGAGGCGTGATCGCCGCCGATGTGGACATCAACCCCTGGATCATTGGGGTAGGCGTCGGCTACCGGTTTTAGGCCATCGCGGTGGTCACATGCTCCATCATTCCCCTGCCCCCGTTCCAAACCTGCTCCGGCAGCTGTAAAAAACTGGGGGGTGGGGGAAGTTTGGGCTTGTGGGTTCTGGCCGTTCAGTCAGAGGGCGCGACGCTTTTCCGTCAAGGCATGGGTGGTTCACTGGAACTGCTAACGTCGGAGGAGCGTTGTGCCTCGCCGCGTTTAGAAGCATTGCAACATTACCTCACCCGATCGCATGAAGAGGGGACACTGAAACAGTTAGTGCTGGTGGGCGACTCAACAGACATGACGTGGGTACGCCCGCTGTTACCTAAGTTGGTTGCCGCGCAAGTCGTGGCAGAGATTGAACAACCACTGACCACTTCTCCCCCCTCCCCCGACGGTTACCCGCTGGCACTCATGTTGGGGGTATTGCTTGCCCCTCACGCGCCACTTGATACACGTCAAGGCTGTATTCCTTGCGCGTGATACAATTCCACCTTATGGCAACATTTGAACCATCGTCCCTGACGGGCAGAGAGCGGTCGTTCTCTCCCGATGAGTTTATTGTGAGCAAAACCGATACGCGTGGCATTATCACCTATGCCAACGATGTCTTTCTGCGCATTGCCGATTATACCGCTCTGGAAGTCCTTGGTAAACCTCACAATATTATCCGCCACCCACACATGCCCCGCTGCGTTTTCAAGGTCTTGTGGCAGCGCATCAAGACGGGCGAGGAAATCTTCGCCTACGTTATCAACCGCACTAAATTTGGCGATCATTACTGGGTGCTGGCCCATGTAACCCCAAGCGTTGATGCTTCGGGGGCGGTGATTGGCTACCACTCCAACAGGCGCGTGCCCAAACCCGGGGTGATTGCCATTATCGAACCATTCTACCAAACACTGCGGGCGATGGAACTTTCGGCCTCCTCCTCTCAGGCGGGGCTGGAGGCATCTTCACAGGCACTTCAAACATGGGTTAGCCAAAACGGCGGAAATTATGATGCGCTTATTCTCTCTCTGTAACGGAATGCTGGGCCTTTACCTCAGTGTTGCCGCCTCCTGTCTTGGGATTGTGCTTCCGACGCACGGGGTCTATTTCCAGTGGGCCGCGCTGATTGGAACCCTCTACTCTCTGTTCATTATGGGTAAAATCCGCTCCCAGCTACGCCGTGCGGCGCAGGCGTGCCATGCCTGTTCGCAAGGTGATATGGAACAACGCATTATCCTTCCCCACGCAGTAGGAGACATGCGCGTTCTCATGGATTCCGCCAATCGGTTGATCGACGTGGCCGACGCCTATATCCGTGAATCCTCCGCCAGCGCATCGCATGCCGCACGCGGCCTCTTTTACCGCAATATTCTTCCCAGCGGCTTGAACGGCTCATGGAAACATGGAGCAGGACAGCTGAATCGGGCCTCCCTTCAGGTGCGGGAAAACCTGATCCGCAATGTACGGGAAGCAGGGAACCGGCTGGAAGCCAGCGTGATGCAAACGGTGCTGCAACTCAGCAGCTCCTCCATACAGCTCGTCAGCACATCGGATACGCTCAACGGTATCGCCGCCAAAAGCAGCACTGAGGCGACGGCATTGTCGGCCTCCACCAATCAAACCTCCTCCAGCATGAGCACCATTGCAGCAGCCGTAGAAGAAATGACGGCGGCAGTGCAGGAAATCAGCAAACAGGTCCATTACGCCAGTATGCTGTCGCAGGAGGCCGCACAGGAAGGTGAGGCTGTGCGCTCTGTGATTGGTAATCTGGTCCATAGCTCCGAGAAAATCGGGGAGATTGCCGAATTGATCAACGGCATTGCCGCGCAGGTGAACCTGCTGGCGCTCAATGCCACCATCGAAGCCGCACGCGCAGGAGAAGCCGGAAGGGGATTTGCCGTGGTTGCGGCAGAAGTCAAGGACCTCGCCACACGCACCAGTGAAGCGACCGGACAGGTGGAGTTGTATATTCAGCAAACGCGGGAGGAAGTAGCACGGACAGGCGATGCCATCGCTTCCATTCTGGCAAAAGTCGGTGAGGTGAATCAGGCATCCGGCGTGATCGCTGCGGCTGTGGAGGAACAAAGCGCCACGACACTGGAGATTTCCAGCAATTTACAACGCACATCGGGGGCCGTTCAGGCGTTTGCGGATTCGGTGGATTCGATTGCACAAACCTCAACGCGGACCAAAAATGCCGCCGAGGCAATGCACGAATCCTCCTCTACCATCGCCACCGCCTCCGATACGCTCAAAACTGAAATCACCACCTTTATCCGGAGTCTCGATCAGGTGGCGTAACCGTTATCTCATGTGCGCCAACACGCGGCGCCCCCTCCTGCCCGCCCCTGTGGGATGGTGGCAACGCAACACCCGAGCAGAATGGCTCAAGGTTTTCGATACCATTCGAACGGAGCATTATAAGGACGTAGTGCTGATCGTAGCCAGAATGCCGGAATATCTTAAGCAGGCAGCATAGGGACAGGGGGTAAGCGCAACTGTCTAGAAATTTCTGCGCCCACCCCCTTGCAATGGATAAAATGTGCTCTATCTCAATGAGATAACCCATTAAAAGCCGTACCGCGTGACCCCTGCTTATTCCCCACTGGCCATCCTGCGCCAGATTGACAACAAGCTGATAGATGCCTATGCCAAGCGCAATGGGCTTTTTCCTGACCTCGATATTCTGGAACTCAGGCAAACAGATGTTCTGCCGATTTATGAAGCCATCCTGCAACTGGATGAGCCTATCCGAGAAAGGGTTGAACAGGATTTGCGCCGGGTAGGGGTGCTGGCCGATAAAAGGCGCATTGCGCTTCTGTTCGAAGCCGTAAGTGCGGGCGGCCATAGCATCCCGGAGTTCCAGAAGAAACGCGGTCACCATGATAAGGCGTTCTGGGCGCTGCTGGAACACCCGGAGTTATTCCAGAAGGTACTGGATTTCAGTTTTCCCCATACGCAAGCCAGACACTGGCGGAAGTTTCCTTACCCCACAGGCAGCCTGTGCCAATTGGAGCCACAGCATATTGAAGGACTAAAAACGAGCATCAGCGACTACTTCCAAAAGCGTGACGGGCGGGCGCAGCATTGCAAGGTGGAGCATCACCAGTTTCAGGGTAATGAATACCTGATTGCCTATCCTTCCGATTATGCCGATGAAGTCATGGAATGGCTGGATAGTGGTGAATTTGAGTCGCGCACCAGTCGCCCCGCCTTTGTCGTGATTTTCATTTTCAGCAGAAACAAAGCGGTGCTGGATGTATATGCGGAAGAATCATTGAACGTACTGCGCGATTTGTTCGGCATCTGGGCGCAGGAAATCCTTGGCCGGGATGATGTTGATACCCATCCGAAACGCTCTTATGATCTGACCCGCTTCCATACGCGGGAGCATGGCATCGAAATCCCGCTGGATAGCCCGGTGAAGGCATTGGCCGTGCATAAGCTGCGCTTTGTGCCCTTCGGCTCTCAAATCACCTATATGCTGGAAGGCGACATCAGCCAGAACGCCACCGCCATTTATGATGAGATGGAACGGAAGCACCTGCGCGTTAAGTATATAAAGCAGATAGGGCTGGAAGTTAAATTGCAAGCGCATGAAGCAGAAAAAGAAATCATCCGTAAATTTGAACTCAGTTCCCAGTCGTGCTCCCTGAAACATGAGGATGAAGCGCGCATTATCCGGCTATTCCTGAAAGAAGTGGGGATAGACGTAACACAATGACAGGCGCATTAACGGCACTCTTGGAACAGGCGGATTACCGCGAAGGCAACTATTTCAGCCGTTATGATCTGGAAGAAATGGGCATGGGTTCCACGTTGCCGCCCTTCCTGCGCCCCGCTACTACACCGCAGATGATTACCTGCCCCGGTTGTGAAGAAGTCTGCACGATGCCTTATCAGAAGCAGAACGGTAAGGGGTTCATCTGGTGCGACAGGCCGCAGGCATTAGGGCGCATTGATTTACAGGCACGTGATCTGGAATACTGGCGGGTTGAATTGCAGGCGCTGGCACAATGGCTGGCCGATGAACTGGAACTGCAACCTATCCGCGAAATCATTCCCCGGCGGGCGTTTGAAATCGGGATAATGGAAGGTCATGCGCTGTTCCTGCTGCGCGGGATGGATTGGCCAGATGCGGCGGATATTTATGCCGATTCCCGCATTAGCAATGCCCAGCCCTTGCTGATAACCCTTGCACCCGTACCGAAAGAGATAACGCTTCCTGCCCTATGGATAGGCCAGATGCTACGACAGGATGCGTCAGGGCTGGCGCTGGATAAAGAACGGTTACTGCATAGCCTGCACCATAACACACCGCAGGAAGGCAACCTCTTCCGTAGGAACGGCGACTTCTGGCGGGTTCGGTATGAAGGGAAAGAGGCGCTGATTAAGCACAGCAACGGCATGGTGTATCTGGATCACCTGCTGCATCACCCGAATGAAGAAGTGCCTGCGCTGCTATTGCAGGGATTAACAAATAAGGCTGTGCTAGATGCCTTGCCGGTGGATGAAGAATACAGGGAAAGCGCATCGCTGGGCGGGGATGTGATAGCCGATAAGCAGGCGATAGAGGCAGCAAAAGTAGAACTGGAAAGACTGCGGAAGCGTAACCCAGATGCGCCGGAAATCCTGAAGCTGGAAACCTATTTGAAGCAGGCTGCATACAAAGGGAAATCGCGTAAGTTTGTGGATGATAATGAAAAGGCGCGGCTGGCAGTGACGAAGGCAGTTAAAGTAACACTACAAAAAATGGAGCAGAGCCACCCTTCATTATACAAACATTTGAGATTGTTTACCCTCACAGGTGCGCACTGCCACTATAAGATATACAATCAATGGGGCTAACTGATTTTACGGTTCAGTGGCTTAAGAAATCTTTCTTCTAATTCGTCTGGTAAGATTGTCTCTGCTGTCATCATTTTTATGACTTCATCACAAAGCTCATTTTTGCGCTTGGTTATTCCATTCATTGATACGTCATCATCCTTGATAGTTAAATCGTGTATTCGGCATTCATCACAACGGAAAATGCTTGCTAATATTGAAGGGGGATAGAAATACTCGATTCCATTTTTATCCCATTTGATAACATTTTCCGCAGAAATTCCCATTTTAACTAATTCCTGTATGAGGCTCGGATTAGAAATTGTGCTGTCTAAAATAACAAAGATACGATCAGCGAAGGGGGAGGTTGAAAAATCGCCCAAAACTTCTTTTATGCCATAAGCTTTTCGTTTTATATCGCCCTGTGCCGATACCACAGCAATCCGTTTCTTGGGATGTTTAAGAGCTATGAGACGTTCAACATACTTAAAATCTGTGATTCCCTCTACAATGACAATTGCCGAAGGAAAATACATCGCCTCAAGAGAGTTGCCTAATAGATTGAATTGCAATCTATGAAGCTCACCTAAGTCTTTTACTTGTTCTAAGGTAATGTTACTTCCAGTCTTGTTAACTATAAAGTTGTTGGCGATTTCGCGTCGATCAAGAAAAAGATGCGAATGCGTTGAAATCATAATTTGTTTTAAGTGAGGGAAGTGTATTCGGCGGGATTCTGGGTTCTGAATAAAATCTGAAAGAATTAATTGGACTTTGGGGCTTAATCCTAATTCTGGCTCATCGATAAGTATCGTATCAAAACGATCATCAATGCAGATACCCATTAGAGTGATTAGTAGGCGGGTTCCTGTACTGCCTACCGAAAGATTTTGGCCATCCATATCAACATATCGCGGGCTTAACTCTCGCGTCTCATCCACCCTTTTTAATTCTAGCTTACACCCAAGCAGAGTGCCGCATAGTTCGAATAGCTGATTACGCTTTTCATCACTTAACGTGCGGATCACCGCATCAAGGTTAATAAAATTTTGTTCATGGTTATAGTCAGCTCTTTGGTACTGATTCTGAAACTGCTCATCCCATTGATCCAGCTGATTGGAATCCTGTAAGCCGGTAGATAAATGGTAAACATGGGAAAAACGATTTGTTCCTACCATATAGGAAGTTCGTCCAATGCTTGCTTTTATATGTTTAAGTGTGAGGGATTTTCCTGAATTATTTGGGCCACAAAGCACCGTAAGAAATGAATCAGCACGTTCTTGAACAAAAGGTAAGAGTTCGGGGGTAAAACTTATCTCTGTGAGGGAATTTCTCATAAATTACAGCTTTCAATAATATCAGCACAATCTAGGGACTAAAAATTACCTAGTCAAAAAAATTATCCGTACCCACTAACGGCACAATCGTACCCTAACATTTCACACCTAACCCCTGAAGGCCACTTATGGCCTGTGAAACAGGGAACAGGTGATGACAGCGCAAAGCCCTTTGCCGGAAGCTATCAGGCAGTGGAATCCGCAGCCGATGACAGATGCAGAAGTGGAAGATTCTGCCCGTAATCTGGAAGGGTTTGTTGCGCTGCTGCTGGAAATTGACCGCGAGCAATCCGCCGGTTCCCTTCATCGAAAGGGAGCAAAATGAACATTACCGAAATCCATATCCATCCGGTCACGCCGTCGCGCGGGCTGGTGGCTTTTGCCCATCTGATTCTGGATGACAGCCTGCTGCTGGGTAGCATTGCCATCTATGAAAAGCTGGGCGGGGGCTACCGCATCACCTATCCGCAGAAAAGCGATCATTACGTCTTCCACCCTATAACCCAGCCGTTCAGCCGCCTGCTGGAAGACGCCATCATCAATGAAATGAAAAATGTAATGGGAAAAAGCCATGATGGACACCATCGCCCTGAGTATCCCGCCCGATGATTTTACGATTCTGGATCATGATGCCTTTAGCCCTTCATCGCGTGGCCTTCTTCTGCCGCCATATTATCCATTACGGCGTGGCGGATTTTCCTGCATTAACAATCCGTTGCGAGTCGATATGGAACGCTTTGGTTACTTTCCACGAATGACCTTATCCAAGCGCCCTGCGCGGTGTGGGTTTAATGTGTTGCTGCGGGTGGAAGCCTCGCTGCCGAAGCTGAAATATGGGCAGAACTTTAGCGAACTGAAGGATGATGATCTGGATTTTATCTGCAATCGCCTCCTACAACAGATGGAAAGAAGAGGCGTCCGGGTGACTATCGATGCTATCCGCCGGGCGCAGGTTTCGATGGTGCATTACAGTAAGAACCTGCCGCTGACGGATTACACCCGCTGCAGCATGGTGATCCGTGAAATCGCACGGGGCAGCGTCACCCGCCTGCTGGATAGTGTGAAAACAGATTATTACAATGACGGCAGCGCCATCCGCTTCCATGCCACAAACCATGAAATGATTATTTACGATAAGCTGAAAGACCTGGAGCGCGGGCGCATCAGCGATAAGCGATCCTTTGAAGACAATAACGCCCTGCAGCTTGATTTGCTGGCAACCCCCTTTCAGAAGTCCTTTGAAGTGTTGCGGCAGGAAGTGCGGCTGAATAACCGCAAGAAAATCACCGCCGTGCTGGAAAGGCTAAATAAGGTACGCCCACTGACGATGGAATCCCTGTTTGATTCATCGCTGGCAAAGGCTGTGCTGCTGCATTACTGGCAGATGATGATGCCGGACGTGCCGCTGCTGGTGACCAGCGGCTTTGCCAGCGGTGAAGTTTACGATGCCCTCCGCCGTGAAATGCCGGAAGCCAAGCCCGCCAAATTGCTGCAGTTGGTAGGAGCGCTGGCCATTATCCACAAAGAAGGGATGGAAGGCCTGCGCCTGCGCGTGACCGGGCAGCACGGGCAAAGAACATGGTACGCCCTCAAACGTGTTCTGCGCTCCCTGAACCTAAACGACCAGATGAAATACAACGCCCTGCGCGTCGCGGAATCGCATCTGCACCAATTTGTTCCGTTGCGGTTAGAGGATTACCAGTTAAAACAAGAGGGAAGGAAGTGAATACAAGGATGTGGCTATGGAAAAACACGAAATTATTGATCTGCATAGCAGGCTGAAGTCGTTGCTCGAGCGTTGCCCAGATTTTGAATCTCCAATCTCTCAACAGGATTTTGCATGGTTAGGGCAAGCTCATGCTCTTGTTAATCGTTGGGATACTTTTCAGGCTATGATGTTTATGAGTGCTGCCGATTATTTAAATGTAACCAACATCAGGAAGGTTTTTGCAATTGTTCATCACGCTGTTGCTGATCTGGAATTAAAGCTACCCAAGAGCAATGGCCAAGTTTTTGGCCCCGGCGCAGTGTATGATTTCTTTACGTCTTTCAAGGATACCCTTGCGCTTGCTGAAACTAAGATGTTGCTTGTCGATCCGTATCTGGACGAAAGCATTTTCGAATTCCTTGGAGCTGTGAAGAAGGGTGTAAACATCAGCTTGTTGGCTTGCAAGGGGGCAGAAAAGATGGAATTTGCAATGAAAAAATTTCAGCAACAGCAGCAATGCTCTATACAAATTCGAAAGAGCAAAAACTTTCATGATCGCGCTCTATTTCTTGATGGCGTTACATGTTGGGTTATTGGTCAATCCATAAAAGATGCGGCTGCAGAAAAACCAACATATCTTGCGCCGCTATCTTCAGATTTAGTGCCTCTAAAAACAGAGTATTATGAGAAAATATGGCACGAGGCTGTGCCTATTGAGGAAGTTGACAAGGTGTGATCTCACAATTAGTACTTGTTACGTTATACATACAATGCTAGAATGATGGAGTGAATGCAGTGATACTTTCTTTTGCTTGTAAGGAGACGGAAAAGATTTGGGAAGGTAGGCGTTCCCGCACATTTCCGGCGGATATTCAGGATCGGGCATTGCTCAAGCTGGGCGGGATAGATGCGGCAAAGGCAGTGCAGGACTTGCAAGTGCCGCCTAGCAATCATTTGGAGGCGCTGAAAGGCAACCGAAAAGGGCGAATGAGTATTCGCATCAATAAGCAGTGGCGCATCTGCTTTGTGTTTGAAAAAGGCGATGCTTACGATGTGGAAATCGTGGATTATCACTGAATTGAAACCGTAGCACGAAAAGGATGTAACAATGGTTGAAAAACTTTTACATAACCCTCACGCTGGGGACTTCCTTAAAATTGAATTTCTGGATGAACTTGGTTTAAGCCAAAATGCGCTGGCCAAGGCTATCGGTGTGCCGCCTAATCGCATCAATGCCATCGTGAACGGCACACGCCGCGTCACGGCAGATACCGACCTGCGCTTATGCAAGTATTTCGGCCTGTCCGAAGGCTTCTGGCTGCGCCTGCAAAATTCCCACGAAACACGGGAAGCCAAACGTGTCATTGAAAAGCAGGTGGCAAACATCAAGCCTCATGTTTTTGTTGAACAGCAAGCGATCCTGTAATCAGGAAAGCCATCAAGCCATGAAGCGGAAATGATTTTCCACCATCATGAAATGGATGCTTTGAAGAAGGATTACGACGGATATACATGACGCAAAAGCGCAGCAGCTGAAGCAACGGCAGTATGAAATCGTGATGGAACTGGATGCCCATAACGGGGCGAATAATAGCTACCGGATAACGCTGTCATCCTTGGTTTCAGTCATGTCGCGGGCGTATGATATTTTCCAGAGTTCGAAAACGGATCAGTTTCGTGTTTTCGAACTTACAAATAAGGGGCGCAAAGCTAGACTATGCCTTGCGTTCACCGTTCCACCTGATGGCAAATGCGCCGTCTTATGAAGAATGGCTCCGCGAGTAGGATTCGAACCTACGACCGATCGGTTAACAGCCGATTGCTCTACCACTGAGCTATCGCGGACCAGAGAGAAGAAAGGCTTTAGCAACTCTCCCCACCTTTCTCAAGCGTTTTTAGGGAGAGATCGCCCCTACGCCGCCAGCCGCTCGCGCATGAGCCAGTTCAGGCGACGCGCAAAGGCCTGCGTATCGGGAACCGGCTCGCCCTCTGCCACCCGCGCCTGATCGAGCAACAGATAGGCCATGTCGCGAACGGTGGGGTGGTCGGCGCCATCACAGGTGGCGCGGGTGGCGAGCGCCTGAACCACCGGATGGTTGGGATTCACCTCCAGAATCCGCGCACTGAAACCGGCCAGTTGCTTGTTTTCCACCAGGAACCGCTCCAGACGAATATCCATATCCTGCTCACCCACCGCCAGACAGACCGGACTTTCCGAGAGCTTTCCGGTGGTGCGGACATCCTTTACCTCTGTCCCAAAAATGGCTTTCAGTACCGCAATCAAAGTATCCATTTCGCAGGTGGAATCGGTATTGTCCTCCGATGTGGTTTCGGGAGTTTCTGTAAGCACCGCCCGCGACACGGATTGAATCGGCGTGCCCTCATATTCCGATACGGCATTGACCCAGAAATCATCCACCGGATCGGTGAGTAGCAGCACTTCGATCCCGCGTTTTTTGAACCCTTCCAGCGCCGGACTGCGAGAGAGCGCCTCGCGACTATCGCCGGTGAGGTAATAGATGGCCTCCTGCCCTTCCTGCATCCGTGCCTTATAAGCCTGAAGCCCCGTCACGCCTGTTTCACTGTGGGTGGAGGCAAAGCGGCACACCGACAGCAGCGCAGGACGTTCGGCAAAGCTGTCGCATAATCCCTCTTTCAGCACCGAACCAAACCGCTCCCAGAAGGAGAGATACGCGGTTTCGTCCTTCTCCGCCTGTTTGGCGAGTTCGGAGAGGATTTTTTTCTCAATCGACTGGCGAATTTTAGCAATCACCGGTGTGTGTTGCAGGGTCTCGCGGCTGACATTCAGCGGCAGATCCTCGCTATCCACCACTCCGCGCACAAAGCGTAGCCAGTGTGGCACCAGTTCCATCCCCTCATCGGCGATAAAGACGCGGCGCACATAGAGCTTCACCCGGCGGCGGCGATCGGGATGGAAGAGGTCGAATGGACGCTCACCCGGAACAAACAGTAGTGCGGTATAGGAAACCGCTCCTTCCACCTGCCAATGCAGGGTGTGTGACGGCGTTCCGGGCTGAAAACTTACCGAGCGGTAGAAGCTTTCATACTGCTCTTCGGTGATTTCCGATTTCGGACGTGTCCACAGCGCCGTCCCGCGGGTGAGGGTTTCTTCCGTGCTGTCTTCCTTCACCAACACCACAGGGGTTGCCAGATGGTCGGAATAGGTGGTGACGATATGTTTAATTTTGTGCGGATCGGTGTAGATGCCGGCATCCTCACGCAGAAACAGCGTAACTTCCGTGCCGCGTGGGGTGTCTCCCTCCACTTCCTGAATGGTAAAGGTCCCGCTGCCATCCGATTCCCAGGCATGGGCGGTTTTTTCTCTCGCACGACGGCTCACCACCCGCACCCTATCCGCAATCATAAAGGCGGCGTAAAACCCTACCCCAAACTGGCCAATCAGCGAGGTATCCCCACGCTGGGATTCGCCCAACTGTGATAGGAAGGCTCCCGTCCCCGAATGGGCGATGGTGCCGAGATTGGTGATCAACTCCTCCTGCGACATGCCGATACCGGTATCGCGCACGGTGAGCGTCCGGGCAGTTTCATCCGAATGTAACGTAATCCTGAGTACCGGATTGTCACATAAAAGTGTATCATCAGTCTGAGAAAGATAGCGAAGTTTGTCGCAGGCGTCGGCGGCATTTGAAATTAGCTCGCGCAAGGCTATATCCTTGTTGGTGTAGAGCGAGTGGATCACCAGATGCAGCAGTTTGGAGACCTCGGTATCAAACGAATGGGTTTCGGTATGCATAGGATCAGGAGTACCTTTATCGTGAATCATGGGCTTTCAGCATATGGGGATTATACGCGTGTATTCAAGGGGGTGCTGGCGGTGACTGTGCTGTTTCTGAATATGGCCTCGCCGCTTTGGGGGCAGGCGCCCGCCAATACAAGTGAAGCAAAACCCACTTTACCGGATAAAGAGCTGCATTTCGCCTCCGACCGTGAGGTGGAGATCGTCAGCTTGGGTAGATTAGAGGACGTCAAGCTTCTGCTGCAACGTGGAATGGATCCTAACAGCCGTAACACAGCAGGCCAGCCCTTGCTGGCGATTGCCATCGAACGCAAGGATCCGGAATTACTGGCGATTGTCAAAACGCTGGTCGCAGCAGGTGCTACCATCCGTCTGGAAAATGAGCCACACAACAATCCGCTGTTGATGGCCATCACGCATGAACAGCCAGAGGTGGTGAAGTTCTTGCTGGAGCAGGGGGCCGATTTCACCGCCCGCGACGCCATGGATAATACACCACTGATGGTCGCTGAATATACCGGAAACCGCGAAACTATCGCGCTTTTGGAAGTTGCTAACGATGAATTGGAGCGCCGGGAGAAAACCGCTAAAAGCGACGGGAACTTTCAGGAACGGGTGAATGAGTATGCCTATTACAGCTGTAGCCATGCCTATACGAAATATTATTTGCTCTCCGATCAGGACAAATTGAGTGCCCGCAAAAAAAAGGAATACGAAACGAAGCTTACCAAACAGGAGGCAGCGTTACGGCAGTTAGAGGCCGATATTCGCTCTACCTTCACTTTACCGCAGGATCCCAAAAGAGGGGACTGGCTTTCCAAAGTAAGGGGGGCATCGATCGACTCCATCACGCAGGAACTGGATGAGATGGTCTCTAACCGGTTTCGTAAACAGCAGGGGGTGGGTAAGGAATCCGATTTACGCAAGCGGTGTATCGCTATCGGTGAGCGTTGGAAAATGCGTTCCGGCAAGGGAAAAGGGGGATCGTCCCCGCAGTAACGTTTTTTCAATCGTCTCTGCTATGATCAAGTTATTGCATGCATTTCTTATCCCCTGTTTTTAGTGGATGGATGGATTGCCTTGTGCTAGGCAACAGGTGTTTGAAATCTTTTCGGTACAGGTTTTGCTCCAATACCATGTATTAAGACAGAGTAAGGCGGTATTCGGTCATGGTAGACCCTCGGTTGCGCAATATCCATATTTTGGTCGTGGAAGACGATTCCATGATGCGTAAACTGCTGCGTGAAATGCTCAAAGTGGTGGGGTTTTCTCAAATTACAACGGTGCAGGATGGTTTCAAGGCACTGGAGATTTTACGAGCAGAAACGGTGGATATGGTGATAACCGACTGGCGGATGGCCGGGATGGACGGGCTCACCCTCACCTATAAGGTGCGGGCGGCGACCGATGTTGATCGCTTTATGCCCGTTTTGATGCTCACCGGCAAAGGAGAGCGCGCCGATGTAGAAGCCGCACGCGACGCAGGTATTACGGAATACCTGATTAAGCCCTTTGCGGCGGAGTCGCTGTTTACGCGCATCACGCGTATTATCGACGAACCACGCAAATTTGTGCTCGCGACCTCCTATAAGGGGCCGGATCGTAGGCGTAAGCTGCGGCGCCCGCCAGACGGCATGATGAAACGCCGCACGGATGGAGATTAGAATGCCCGAAAACAATCAGGTGCAGATTCTGCCGCCCAACACCAATCTAAAGAAGAAGATTGGTGAGCGGGTGAGCCTTTCAGATATTTTTACCCCCGCCAAAATTGAGGCGGCATCCCGCGCCATTGAGGCGTCTAAGGCAGAGTTTATTGTCGAGACAAGGGAAAGACTGGCGCGTGCGGTGGAATTATTCAACGCAGGTGATATGGGCAATGCCGAGTTTCGTGAAATGATGGAATGCGCCTTTTACATTAAAAGCCATGCGGGTATGTCGGGCTATTTACTGGCAACGGTGGTAGCCAATCTCCTCTTTACCTACATGGAAAAACATGCGGTGGTAACAGCCGATGTGGTCAAGGTGCTGGAAGCCCATATGCAGGCTCTACAAGGAATCTTTACCAACAACATCCGGGCCGATGGCGGCCAGTTGGGCGTTGAGTTGGTGGAAAGCCTCACCGCGTTGCAAGCGAAGTTTGGGTAGCACATCTCTGTGGCCAAGACAAAAATTGGTTAACATATTTGTTGTATTTTGCCTCCTGTCATGCTACGATGCGCTGCAAAGAGGTAGGAGGGTTAAATGCAATTAAGTGAAGAGATGCTAACGTGAGAGTTTCCCGACAAAGTAGAGGTTCCGGATGGGTATGCGGGGCTGGACCCTGTGGGTAAATGGGTGCGCGAAGCCTGTGCTGGTCTTTACTGGGTTCGCGACAACCTTAGAGACGTGCGCCCCAATCCTGCTCTTGATCACGAGCAGAAGGGTAATTCCTCTTCGCGATAGCCCCTATCCCTTGAGGCGTTGCTGTGATAGGGAAACGCCCTATGGGCGATCATGCTATCCTCATTACCGGCACCAGCGGTCAGGTGGGCGGGGCGCTCCTTTCGTTGCTGGGGGATCGCGCCCTCAGGGCTGACCGGCAGCAATGCGACCTTTCCCGTCCGGAAACGCTGAGGGCGTATCTGGAAGCCGTTCGTCCTGCGGCGATCATCAACCCGGCGGCTTACACCAAAGTCGATCAGGCAGAGGGCGAGGAAGATCTCGCCCACCGCATCAACGCGGAATCGCCCGGTGTCATGGCACGGTATGCAGCGGATGCGGGGATTCCGTTCATCCATTATTCCACCGATTATGTGTTTCCGGGTACGGGCGAGCAGTTCCACACTGAGGAAGATGCGACCGGGCCGCTTTCCGCCTATGGGCGAACCAAGCTCGCAGGCGAGCAGGCAGTGCGGGAGGCGGGGGGAAAACATCTCATTTTCCGTACCTCCTGGGTATTTGACGGCACGGGGAAAAACTTCCTCACCACCATGATGCGGCTGGGCCGTGAGCGCGAGACCCTGCGGGTGGTCGCCGATCAATGGGGGGCACCGACCTACGCGCCGCATATTGCCCGCGCCACGCTGGAGGCGTTACAAGCCGCGACCGATGCAGATGCGTTTCCGTCGGGCATGTATCATCTTTGCGCGCAAGGGGTGACCAGTTGGTACGGTTTTGCCAGCGAAATCTTCCGGTTGGCGCGTGCGCGTGGCCTGCCGCTCATGGTGAAGGAGGTGGACCCCATCACCAGCGACCAATACCCCACACCGGCGGCGCGTCCGGGGAATTCCAGGCTTTCCACAACGAAGTTGCAACAGACGCTGGGAGTCACGCTGCCATCCTGGGAGGCCGGAACCGCAGAAGCGGTAGACATGTTAACGATACTTTAATATACTGCGTGTAAGGTGGGGGGTAGGTCGTGTTTCTGGGAATGGGGAAACATGTATCGGGTGTCTCCGCCGCATGTAGCGCAACCAGAGATGCTCCTGACGAGGGATCGCAATGATCAATAGTAGCCTAAGCGGGCTTCGGGTGGCACAGACCGTACTCTCGGTCAGCTCCGATAATATCGCGAATTTCAAAAGCACCGGCACCTACAAAAACGGCGAGGTCACCAGCCAGCCCTATCAGGCGATGCGGGTGCAGCAGACCACGCTGGCCGATGGATCGGTGCAGGCAGTGGTGATGCCGGTCGACCCGGCACTGCTCAAGCAATATGAGCCGGAGAGTCAGGCGGCCAACGCAGAGGGCTATGTCTCCTACCCGAACGTGAATCTGGAAACCGAAGCGGTGACGCAGCTGGAAGCGCGCCACGCCTTCAAAGCCAATATCGAGATGTTGGAGCGCGGCCAGCAAGTCATGGCTGAATTACTGGATATTCTGGGGTAGGTGAATCCTACAATCCGGTTTTGTAGATGAGATGACAGGCTATGGCAGAGGAGGTGGTAAGATAGGTAGAGGTAGGTCCGGTGGCAGCGGTGCCGGTCACACACGAGGAAAAAGAGTAATATTGAAGCACCGTACCAGTACCAGGAATACCATCATCTATTTTAAGATCGATAGCGTAGGCTTCTTGGGGGGTTAAGGCAGGACCATAGGTAACGCTAGCGGCTATCTCTGTGCCAAAGAAAATAAAATTTCCATAATACCCATCAAAAAGCGATCCATGCCCTGAGCTGTTGTTCATATAGTACCAAGAGTATCCTGTTCCTGCTACCTTAGAAGAAGGGACGTTTACACCAATATCAGAAACTTCTCCACCACCAACCCCACTCAACCCGTTGAATACACCATGTATAAATCCAGCTAGCGCCAGGTGTTCCCACGCACCGAACTTCTCGCCTGGCAGAGATGCCCCGGCGGCGGAAGAGAGTAAGCCGTTGCCATCGCCATTCGCCACGATGGTGCTGGACCAGAAGGTGGTGGCGTTCGTCATATCGCCGGGAATGCCCTGATATTTATCCACAAACATCTGGGCAGCGGCGGCGTAGGCTTCGAGGTCGGAGGCGATGCGATTCACCTGCGAGGACCGGATCATGCTTCTGCCCACCATTACCCCGCCGAGAATCAGGCCGATAATCACAAGGACGATGGAGAGTTCCACAAGGGTAAAGCCGGGCGAGGCATAACGCCCTCTCCCTCCGGGAGAGGGTACGCAGGCTTGCGCGTTCACGCGCTTAGCCGAAGTGGGGTGAGGGTGCCCCCTTGGAGGCAGTGCCTCCAACCCGCACGCAGGGGATGGCATGACGGACGAAAACTGAGGGCTGAGCATAAAGTGCCTCCTTGTATGGGCGCATCGTAGCTCTGGACACCTGCTCCCAGCAAGTATATTGTCTCTCCTCCTTCCTCTTTTGATTTGCTTATTTGCTAATAATTTAGTACAACGCCTGTCCTGTTGGTATCCAAAGGACATTCCATGCACGCACCCGTTCGTAAAGCCGTATTCCCCGTTGGAGGGCTTGGCACCCGTTTTCT
>JBIPLF010000086.1:0-4123 GCA_044368015.1 Rickettsiales bacterium | reverse complement strand
TTCGTTCATTATCGCTGGAAAGTAAAACGTTAATTTCTTGATTTGGTGGCGATATCTTTCTAAGCCTATAGTTCAAGGGGTAGAACGTTTCACTCATAATGAGATTGCTACAGGTTCGAGTCCTGTTAGGCTTTTCCTATAGAATGTTTTATAGTTGATGCGCGATTTATTTTTTAAAACCACGCAAGCTCGTCATCCTAGTGCGTTATTACGTTTTGTTTATACGTTTTTACGACTAAGGAATCAGTCCGTTTTTTTTGTCAGGCCACGTTCGAGGTTTTCCTTGTTTTTTCGCTTACAAATTTTGCGAAAACTATTTATTTGGTTTTATACGGACAAGTTCGCACGGCGGTCGGTTTTTAATCGGTTAATTCGGGTAAGGTCTAGTACTTTTCGTACGTTTTTAAATTTTTGTACTACGCTCGAAACGTATGTCCCTGTTCTTCTTTATCGTTTTCATTTTGTGGAAAATATGCGTAACTCCTTTGTTGCCTTAAACGCCGGTTTCGTTTTCCGGAATGGTCGCCGTGTATCTCGGACAGATACTAATATTCAACTCGGGGACTTTCTTGAATGTTTTTTTGATGATCAATTACGTCTTATGGGGTTTATGCATTTGATTAAATGTCTGCCGACATTACGTTTTCGGTTGACGTTACAGGATTCCATTGTTAATATTGGAGCTTTCTACTCGTTATTTGTTAAAAATTATACGTTTTTCTCGTTAGCTGAAAAAACGATGTTAGTTGACCTGGACGTCGCGACGGCAGTAACCCAGTCTCAATATTTTAATACCCGTTTTTTAGAACCAGCTTTTGTGTCGTTTTTATTTAGTCGCATTTTTTTAACCTTATTTCGTTTTGAACCTGTTTCCCGGTTTTGTCTAGTCCGGCGTTTTCTCGGGCATATTAGCGTTCGGCCGGTGGCACAGCGGTGGAAAACAAAAGTAACGGGCTTTTGGTGGTCAACTGCATTTGGTCTGGGTTTGGGCTCATTCTGGCAGGAACCCAAACCCTCTCATTTTGACGAGTTTTCGTTGTTGGGTGGTGCTTTGTTTGGTAAATTGGTCGTTGTTGAGCGTGATATGGCAAATGCTCCCGACTATGTGGTAAATAGTATACGCAGTCGTTATCTGTTTACGGATGACGGAATCATTGTTCGTTAGGTCTATGGCCGCAAAGCTTGTCTCACGGCGTTTGTTACTCCAGACCTTTTTTCTTGCTATGTTTACGTTAGGTGGGCCTTTTGTTTCCGTTAGTATTGCGGCCCGCTTTCGGGGTAATGCCTATTGGCGAACGCGTCAGTTAGCTATTATCCCTATGTTACCGTATCAAAGAGCTTTATATAATATTTTTGCGTATTTGCAGGAATTATGTACGGTCCAATGTAGCTTGGTTGCGTTTGGACATGCCACGGTGGATTCGGAAACATTTTTTGGTCAAGGTTTATCGGATCTTTGGACGAATTATTTCATTAACGGGATGGAGACGCGTTTCGCGAACTTTTTTAATTGGACAAAGGTTTTTTTAACTGATCGTCGTCGACCGGTTAATAGACGGCGTTTTCATACCCCCTTGTGGTGGGTTCACTACAAAGAGTTTGGGGGCGATGACACCTTATTCCAAGACGTTGGCGCTATTATTTTACACAAATATTTTTTTCGTCGCTTAGTAGGACACCCTCGGATTTTTTTAAATAAAACGCAGATTCGTCGTGATTTTTTTGTTCCGTTGCCCGTTCAGACAGAACGTTTGTGCTTGTTTTCGTTTGTTTATATGTTTGTTCGGGTCTTTTTATATTATCGGATTCACCATTTAGCTTCTCGGCTTTTTTGGGATTCCCGGTTTCAAGTGCACGAAAATCGCACCTCGATTGGTTTTCATGCTAATGTTTTTAAGTTTGCGTTTACTCTGCATGGTCGCCGCTATGATAAAATGCAGTTGTGGGAATACGCAAGCTTTTTAGATTCGTTTGTTTCGGCTGGGCCTTTAGCGCAGCGATTAGTTGCTGACGAAATTCGTTATGATCCGAAATAAGGTTCTTGATTTGTTTGGATTGGTAAAACAGCGCAGTCTTTGGCTTAATACTTCGGTTGGGCATTTCCGGACGTCTATTGGGCAGGGATTTTACGAATACTGTTTGTTGCCTTATTGTTTTAAATATAAAAAAGACTTTTTTCGTAACACGCTTTGGGAGGTTTTGGATGACCCTGCGCCTATTGAAACGATTTTGCAATTTATTCGGAAATACGGGCCTATCCCTGAAACACTTCTGATGCGTATCTATTTCTATGAAGCGAAAAAAAAACGGCGTACGTACAAAAGTATTGAGCGCGTTATGACACGCCGTATTCGTCAGATTAGGCAACATTCGCAGAAAATACGAACGTATAAACCTACGGATGTTTTCCCCCAGCTATGGGGGCGTTTTGCAGAGTAACGCGATGCGTGGACCTTATGAGCGTATTACGTGGGAGCCTATTTTAGGCAGGTATAAGTTCTCTTGGTTAAAAGTCCGGCCGAAACGTCGGAATTGGGGGTACGACTGGTGGGAGGACGATTATTATTTTAGTATGGAGTGGCTATCTGCGTATGACCCAGATTTTGTCGATCAGGAAGTGACGGATTATTGGCATAATGTTCTCGAGGATTTTTCGCGTGGTTTTAGGCCCATATTATGGCAGGATAAATCGCGAAATTTTCGTCCGGCTAGGGTTTCCGCATATAAACAACCTGCGTTTTTTAAAACGTTTTATTGGCAGCGAATGAAGCCTTTAGAGAGTTTTTATGCTTGTGTGCTTGAACCGCGGGTGTTGGGGTTAGCTACGCGCTATCAGGAACTAAAGTATTCGGTGGTGATCCCCGGGTTCGTTTTTCGACGCTTGCGTCGGGTTTATGCGGTAGGGCAAGATCCGGAAGATTTTTATTCTCTTTCTCCTTGTTATGTGTACGGGCGATTAGATCTGGCGGAAACTGGGGTTGACTATCTTTATCTTGATACGGTGGCAGGCCGCTGGGTTTCGATGTATTGGCCCTGGGCCCGGGAATTTGCGGCAAGATTTTTATTGGATTTCCAGCATGTTTCGTTCATTAGTCTTTGGATTGATATTAGGTATCGTGGGTTTTCACCGTATATGGTGCTCCAGCGTTGGCGCTATTTTTATAATTGGCTGGCAAATTTAGCGTTTTTGGAATTATATACCTTTGCTGGTATTCTTTGGTTGTTGCTATTACATAAACGTCGGCTATTACGTCTCGTCGATCTGCCGTCGTCTTTATTTTGTCTTGCGATGGCTTTTTGTGCTTTCGAATATGCTGGGAGTTTTGGGTCGCACCATGTTATGCGTGATGTCGCGTTTGATGAAGATAAAGACGTTTTATGCGTAAAACGCGATGAGCCTCGGGATTGGTTACTTGATGAGCTATATGAGCCGTCGGACACGTTGCATACGCATTCGGTCCACGGCAGCGATGCTGGTATTGTTGGGCAGGATGAGTTGTCGTTTGTTGTACGGACGCATTTTACGGCGCCGCTTTTATTAAATTCCTGGTGGCTGGGTGCAAACGAGACCCTTGCCCATTTTGTTTATTTTACTGAACGTGATTTAGTGAAACGGCCACGTGATTTGTCCACCATTAGGTTTTCAAAATGGCTCCGGAAAAAACTGCCATCCGTTCATTCTTTCCTAGTAACGTATAAGTTTCCTGGGTTTCGTCGTCGTCGCGACCTTAACGACGCTTTTTTTCAGCGGTATTTTGGTTGGTGGTTAAATTGGCGCTGGCACGGTTGGTTTTGGTGGGGTCAGCCGCTTAAACCGATGGCTCCGAAATATTCGGGGTTTTTTTATTTTTACGAGTTTTTTATGGGCATTGAGTTTTATATGCAGCGTTATGAGCCTACTTTTGTTGCGTTACGGGACCAAACGTATCTCTATATTGTATACGATTGGGGAGTTTTGGCTCTTGATGATGAGGAAGAGCGTGCCAGTTGGGTCTGTTATGGAAAACCAGTTTTGGGATACGTTGATTAAAAAATTATACTCTTCCTTGTTTCTAAGGTTGGAGGTCACGTGTCTTGGGGTTTGGCCCAGCTCAAATTTAGGAGGGCTCCTACTGTTTTGTGC
>JBIPLF010000072.1:0-4242 GCA_044368015.1 Rickettsiales bacterium | reverse complement strand
CGCATTGGACGATTGGAACCGTCAAACTCTATATAATAGTCCTATAGAACAAATGAAAAGGCTTAAAGAAGCTGGATTAAACCCTAATTTGGTATATGGATCTGGACAAGCTCAACAACCGGCACAGCCAGTTAGAGGCACAGATATGAAAAGTTGGAACCCTACCCCACCCCAGGTTGACTTGGGCGAAGCAGTCAGGGGATCATTATCAGCTGAACAAGCAATATTAAATCAGCAATTAACAAAAGCAAATATTGTAAAAACAATTGCAGATAGTGGATTAAAGCAAAAAGCATTAGATTATTATGATGAAAACTTTAGAATTAATAAAGAATATAAAGAAGCTCAAACAGTATTTTTAATAGATGATAACCAAAGAAAAGATTTAAAAAATACACAAGATTTAGAAGAAAGCGCAGCTAGAATTTTAAAAATAAATGCTGACAAAGCAAATACAGAACAAGCAACAAGGAACGCCAAACAAGCATATAATAATCTTATCATTGATGGTAAGATGAAAGAACTGCAATTAATGTGGAAAACAATGGGATTAGACAACGATGCTGAATTTTTAGAAGTATTGTTAGCAAGAGCAGTATATGACCCAGCAAAAGCAGATAAAGATTTAAAAAGATATATTGAAGCTGTAAAACAAGTTAGTAAATCAGGATTTCAAGCAGTAGGCGAAATGGGAGCAGATTTTGCAGATTGGATAAAGTCAAAATTTGGATTTAAGAAAAACTAAGTAAAAACACACATTTTTTAAAAAAATGTGTTGTATTTAGCAAAAAATATTAAATGATTTTGGTAATTCGTATAACGTTATTAATCAGTTATTAATATAATATAAATTATAGGAAAAATAGTCATTTATTAAAAACTAAAAATCAGTTAAAAAATGAG
This sequence comes from Rickettsiales bacterium, assembly GCA_044368015.1. Lineage (GTDB taxonomy): Bacteria > Pseudomonadota > Alphaproteobacteria > Rickettsiales > RI-342 > JBIPLF01. The sequence continues at coordinate 3,339 of JBIPLF010000072.1, read as the reverse complement.
AAAAAAACGTCGGTCACGACTCTATTCAAAAAAGAATCGTATTCGTAGATCAAGAACAAAAAAATTGAGAACCTACTACGTTTCGCGTGGTGGAATTAGATTATAAAAATTCAAAAATTAATAAAATGGCAAAACCAAACATTTTTAATTCGGTACAAGTATCGAAACCAAAGAAAAACGTTTTTGATTTAACACATGATGTTAAGATGTCAGGTAAAATGGGACAATTAACTCCAGTTTTAGTACAAGAATGTGTACCCGGAGATAGTTGGCAAATTGGGTGTGATAGTTTAATCAGATTTGCCCCACTTATTGCCCCAGTTATGCATAGAATTGATGTTTCAGTTCATTACTTTTTTGTTCCTAATCGTATAGTTTGGGAAAATTGGGAAAAGTTTATTGTTGATGCAAATACATCTCATGTACTCCCATATTTAGATTATGGAGCTGGTGCATCTATATGGAATAATTATACAAAGTTCATGGATTATATGGGTGTGCCACCCAATCCTCTTACTGGACAAGTAACAAATATTAATGCAATTCCATTTGCTGCATATCAAGCTATATATAATGAATATTATAGAGATCAAAATCTTGTACCACCAATAGATTATAAATTAATTGATGGAAATAATGGCCCAGGCATGACAGCCACTTGGGAAAAATGGGTAACAATGCGTAATCGTGCATGGGAACACGATTATTTTACTAGTTCATTACCATTTGCACAAAAAGGTGCAGCAGTAGATATCCCCTTGGGTACGGTTAATGGCGATGCTGAAGTATATATTAACAATTTAATTGGCCCTTCAACTCTTCAAGCTGCAGCTGGTAATAATGCAGATGTTCAAAATTTGTTATCTGCAGAGCCCACAATTTTAAATAATCAACTATTTGCACATTTGGATGACATACAAATTGGTGCAACTACTATTAATGACTTGCGTAGAGCTTTTAGATTACAAGAATGGTTAGAAAAAAATGCAAGAGGTGGTACTAGGTATATTGAAAACATTTTGATGCATTTTGGTGTAAAATCCTCTGATAGTAGATTACAAAGACCAGAGTACATAACTGGTATTAAAACTCCAGTTGTTATTTCCGAAGTTCTTAATACAGCGGGTACTTTCAGCGGTTCAACAGCTACTTCACCTGTACAAGGTAATATGGCTGGACATGGCGTTGCAGTATCAACCGGCAAATATGGTAATTATTTTTGTGAAGAACATGGTTATATCATTGGTATTATGTCAGTAATGCCTAAGACAGCTTATCAACAAGGTATTCCAAAAACATATCTTAAAAGTGATCCTTTAGATTTCTTTTGGCCTTCATTTGCACATATTGGAGAACAACCAGTACAAAATCAAGAACTAATGGCTTACTCGGGAGCAAGCGCTACACAAACATTTGGTTATGTTCCTAGATATGCTGAATATAAATTTAATCCTAGTAGAGTCGCTGGAGACTTTAGAACAACTTTAGATTATTGGCATTTAGGTAGAAAATTTAGTACGTTACCAGCATTGAATCAAACATTCATTGAATGTACACCAGCTCAGGTAAATAGGATATTTGCAGTTCAGAACAATGATGATACGTTGTATTGTCAAATACTGCACAAGATTAGAGCAGTTAGACCTATGCCTAAGTTTGGAACACCAATGTTTTAAATATGTCAACAAGATGTATTACACCATTTTACAAGAAGTTGGAAATAGTAAACGGAGTTACAACCGGATACGTTCCATTTCCTTGTGGGAAGTGTCCACCTTGTTTACGAAGAAGAATATCAGGTTGGTCTTTCAGGTTAGTAAAACACGGGGAGCGGTGCAATTCCGCTCTCTTTGTTACACTTACTTATGATGATGAAAAAGTACCAAAAACAGCAAGTGGACTAATGACACTTCAAAAGTCAGATCTTCAAAAGTTTTTTAAACGATTAAGAAAAAAGACTCATGAGAAAATTAGTTATTATGCAGTTGGAGAGTATGGGGATAACACTCAAAGGCCCCACTATCATATTATTCTTTTTAATGCTATTCCTAGAATTGTTGAGGCTGCTTGGACAATTGATACTTGTAGCAATGGTCATTGCCATTTTGGTGATGTGTCTGATGCCAGTATCGGATACACTCTTAAATATGTAAGTAAAGAAAAGAGAATTCCCATGTACCAGGGTGATGATAGACAAAAAGAATTTGCTATTATGAGTAAAGGATTAGGAAAAGATTATTTAAATGAAAGGACAATAAAGTGGCATAAAGACAAGCTTGAACAAAGGTGTTATTTACCATTAAAAGATGGTAAAAAGGCATGTATGCCCAGGTATTACAAAGACAAATTATATAACGATGGTGAAAAGTTTCGTATTTCAGTTTATCAAGAATATTTACAAGAGTTGGAAGAACCTATTCCAGAAAGAATTAAAGTAGAACAAGATATTAACGCGTTTAGACGCGCACATAAAAAAGCTAAACAAAGGCAAAAAATTTAATTATGGAAAATTTAGTAAAACACCCATTTAATGCGGAACAATTTCCGTATGAGGGAGAAGTTAACAACGAACCTAGTCAGACAGTTCCGGACCAATCCATGGGATTGCGCGAACTCTTAGTTAGGTATGCAAAAGGTCTTCCTTTGGAGGGAGCAAAAACACCCATATTTGAGGGTGAAGACGGTAGTGAGATAGATGTGGAAAAGTTAGATTTGGCAGAACGTGAAGAACTTGCTGAACAAGCAAGAGAAGAACTTAAAAATCTTACAAGTAAGATTAAAGGCGATATAGAAAAAGCCAAGTCAAAGAAAAAGTCAGTAATTACTGACGTTGAGGATATTTCCGAAACAAGTGAAAAATGAAAAATAAACCCTTATTTTTTTTAAAAGAAGGCACAGCCCCAAAGGGGCTGAGCTACGCAATTAGCACTAATACATACTTGATATATTAGTGCTAATTGACACTAAGCCCTAAAAAGGCGGTAAAAAAGTAAAGAGGACAAGGAGGTACGACGCGAACGATAAACGATTTAAAAGCCTAAAAAGGGCATTAGAGTAAATAAAAACAAAGTTATGGATCCAGTAACAGCATCATTAGCTATAGCAGGAACACAGTTAGCTAGTCAAGGAATTAACGCATTTAGTACATCAAGCATGAACCGCAAAACACGCGAGTGGAACGAAGCTATGTATCAAAAACAGCGTCAAGACGCATTGGACGATTGGAACCGTCAAACTCTATATAATAGTCCTATAGAACAAATGAAAAGGCTTAAAGAAGCTGGATTAAACCCTAATTTGGTATATGGATCTGGACAAGCTCAACAATCGGCACAGCCA
>JBIPLF010000073.1:0-3582 GCA_044368015.1 Rickettsiales bacterium | reverse complement strand
AATGATATTCATGTATACAAACGATAAAAATATTATTTTTATTGTTTTTTTGCACTGCAAAAATTGAAAATAATACATAAACAAATAAAACAATTATAAAAATATAATGTTTAATAGTGATAACAAGCAAATTTTTAAAGATGGAGATTTTAAAAATCATATACTAAATGAATTTAACATTCCAATTACGGAAACATTTTTAAACAACATTTTTAAAAAATACAATGTTGACTATAGAATTAAGTGTCTATCAAATTTTCAAATTGCCATGACGCATGTCTCTTATTTAAAAAAAAGTGCTATCAAAGAAAAAACAGCACAATTATTAAAAGATATACCACCAATAAGTAATGAAAAAAAAGCCATTTGTATGCCTTTGCAATGTAGAGATTATAATACATTTGAATATCAAGGAGATTCCATCATTCATTTGATTTTGACACAATATTTATACAAACGATATCCAAGTGGTGACATTGGATTTTTGACAAAATTAAGAACAAAAATCGAAAAAGCTGACACATTATCCATATTATCAAAAATTGTTGGATTTGATAAATATGTCGTTATTGCAAAAAACATGGAATTAAACGAAGCAAGAAAACACGATGTTCATTTGACAGAAGATATATTTGAATCATTTATGTGTGCTTTATATATCGAATCCTCATACGATATATGCAATAGATTCTTGATTAATTTACTTGAAAAAGAAATTGATTTTGCGGATTTGATAAATTTTGATGACAATTACAAAGAAAAAATCATGCAACACTTCCATAAAATGAAGTGGAAAGATCCCAAATATATTGAAAGTTCATTGTCGCAAAAAAATAGTGTTGATATATTGAATCAGACATATGTTATTTATGTTCAAACCGATAATGCTGATATTATTGGTATTGGGTATGGAAACACAAAAACTCGTGCCGAGCAAAATGCCGCTCATAACGCTTTGATCAATTTAAAATTAATTAAAGATAAAGATGAAGATGAAGCTGAATCATTTTTTGGTGATAATGAAACCAAAACCAATGATATTTATGATTATGTATCGGATGATGACAAAGATGAATATTCTGGATGGTTTTACGACAACGATTTTAATAATCATATTTTAAATGAAGTAAATACACTGATTGAAGAAAATTATATCAATAAAATATTCGAAAATTTGAATATCGATCATAAAATTAAAAATATTAAAAATTATTTGATTGGAACTGTTCATATATCGTATCTTGAAAAAGATATATTGAGAGAAAAAACTGCACAATTATTGAAAGATATTCCTCCAATAGACCAAAATAAAAAAAACAATGCAATTAAATTACAAAAAAAAGATTATAGTAGATTATCTCATTTGGGAAATGCAGTTATTCATTTGATTTTAACGCAATACTTGTCAAAAAGATATTCGCAAAAAGATCAAGGATTTTTGACAAAATTAAGGACAAAAATAGAAAGAGCTGAAACATTATCAATATTAACAAAATATATTGGTCTGCATAAATACGCAATAATAGCAAGAAATATGGAATTATCTGGAGCAAGAGAAAATGATGTGAATTTGATAAAAAGTTTGTTTGAATCATTTATTGGAACATTATCACTTGAAGCTGATTTTAGTGTTTGTGAAAGTTTTTTCATAACACTAATAGAAAAAGTTTTAGACTTTGCTGATTTGTTGGGAACTGATGATAATTTTAAAGAAAAAATTATGCAACATTTTCATAAACTTGGATGGAAAGATCCCAAATATTCAGATATTTGCGCTGATTCTGAACAAAAAATTTTTTCAGTTTGTGTAACAAACCAAAAAGGCGATATTTTTGGGATAGGAGAAGGAAATACCAAATTGAAAGCAGAACAAAATGCAGCTTTGGATGCTTTAACAAAATTAAATGTTAATGAAAAAATAAAAGATAACAATTTTTATGGTGAAGTTGATAATGATGATTATTTTGAATATGATGAATAAAAATTGATTTATTTTTTTATTGATATAATTATAATAAAATTTTGTAACCCACGCTAATCACAACACTTTAATTTCGCCAAAATGCATTTATTGATAAATGAACTTGAATGTTGCTTTTCTGTTATGTATGATTTAAGAAATATTGTTTTTGAGTTTGATTATGTACAAGGCGAGATTGATATTGCCGGCAATACTGAATTTTCATATATTGTTGAATATGTGAAAAAAACACTGCAAAAAAATTTTCATCCAATGGTGGTTTTGTACAATCTTCTTTGGAAGTTGACAACACAAGTAATTAGAGATGAATATGATAAAAATAATTCATTGACACTAATTCAAATTCTTGCTAAACATAATTTTGCTCATTATTTTGATGTTATGGGAGCATTAAATCATTTGAAACAAGAGAACAATATTGCTGATTATTGCGATTCGCAATTTGGCGCGAAATTTTTCAATGAATTATGCATATTGTATAACATTGCATAATATTGTTATTTATACATCGTTTGTTGCATATGGATACAATAAATTTTCTGATCCAATCATTTTTTTCATTTCATCGTCAAAACTTTCGTTTTTTACGGTTCCCGCGTAATCTTTTACCACACGACGGAAATATAATTTCAAATCTAAATGACCATTTGTGTAATATAATAAATCATTCACTTTTATTGCATACGATGGTTCTGAACATTCCCATGCAATATTATTATATAGCAAAAAATAATCTGCAATTTTTGTCATACAAATTCGTGCACTGTCTTTTCCATATCGAGGATATATTACAATCATGGGCATAACTCCATATTGTTGATTGAATCTCTCATCGCTTTTTGCTCTCCATTGATTAATTAATATTTTTATTTTACGAATATGTTTTGTCAATAAATCATCACAATACCACGTCATTATTAATCGTTTTAATGCATACATTAAATATTTTGACTGTGGTTGCATTATCATCAAAAATTCTTGTGATAAAATTTTCTCAACTTCTAAGCGTTGAGCGTTATCATTTATTAGTTTTTTTTGATAATTATTTTGAAAAAGAATATATTTTAATGTATCATAATCGATCGGAATATTATATTGCCATTTTAAATAGTGTAATTTCCCGACCAATTGTGGTGTAATTGTATCGGATACATTAATACCTTTTCGTCCAATATGCACATATCCATTGTGAATTGCAAATTTCAAATCGCCAAATATTTTAATGTTGTCAGTGACAACGTTTGCCATATGTTGTTTTATCCATGCAATTATTTTATTACCCTCATTTATCTCATCATCCACAGTTTCGATGATATTACGAATTGCTATATTTTTATTAACTACAATTTTTACTTCATTATCACTGATACGCTCAGCAAGCCTTAATTTTTTTTTAAGATGTAATTTTATATCATCATCAACTTCTTTAAATTCTTCATTTGGATCGAACATTTTTAAATCTCGTTCTCGAAATAAATGTTCCAATTGCAATTCGCCATTAGTCGTCAGCAAACTTTCGTCCTTTATGCCATCATCCATTTCACAATCATTTTTATCCTGTTTTGCTTTATTTTTATAAATTCCATATGACATTAAATCCA
>JBIPLF010000034.1:0-22190 GCA_044368015.1 Rickettsiales bacterium | reverse complement strand
TGTTTTACCACAAAATCCGGCAGGTGATTGCGGCACAACTTGACGTGCAGGCAGAAGAAATACTCGGCGGGGAGATTGAGCTGGACGAAAGCTATTTTGGTGGCGCCCGCAAAGGAAAACGCGGCCGTGGGGCGGCTGGAAAAGTTATTGTTTTTGGCATCTTAAAGCGCGGCGATCGCGTTTACACCAAGGTCGTTGATGATACGAAAGCTGATACGCTGATGCCGATTATTCGGCAAAAAATAGCGCCTGACAGCATTGTGTACACCGATTGCTATCGCAGCTACAACGCGCTCGATGTGTCAGGTTTCCACCACCATCGCATCAACCATAGCCCCCATTTTGCCGAGCTAAAAACCAACCATATCAACGGGATCGAAAACTTTTGGAGTCAGGCAAAGCGCGTGCTACGAAAATACAACGGAATACCCAAACAACACTTCCATCTGTTCCTGAAAGAATGCGAATTCCGCTTCAATTATGGCTCCCCAAAAGAGCAACTCGACATGCTCAAAAAATGGTGCTCTTAACCAAATAATCTACTACAGCCCCGAACAAAATCAAAAGCTTATGCCAAATACAAACACATACCTAATACAGATGTGATTGACCACACACCCTAAACCATCACAAAATGGGACTAAACAGGTAGATCAGCCCCATTTACAATACTACTAGAGGCACGTAGTGTCAGTGCATGCACATGTCACATCTCTGCATGATCGGTTGCGGCAATATGGGGTTTCCCCTGCTGCGGAGTTTGCTGGCGGCCCCTGACGGCCCCTCACGGATCACCATTCTGGTCAAGGAAACCGAGCGCGCCGCCGAGGTGCAGGCGCTCGATCCCCGCGTGCGGGCCTTTATGCCCGACGCCATCCCCCCCGATCTGCCGCATGCCGATGCCTTGCTCTATGCCGCCAAGCCGCAGGATATTCAGGCTGGGATTCTGGAAACCTATAGGCCGCTGGTCGCCCCCGGTGCGCTGGTGATGTCCATCGCCGCCGGAGTGTCGTCGGAGCGGTTTACCTCGCTCGCACCGGATGGGTCGGTGGTGCGCATCATGCCCAACACCCCCGCTATGATCGGCGAAGGGGTGAGCGCCTGCTACGCGCTGCCCGCCGTGCGCGCCCATTTTGGAGGTGAGGTAGAGGCGCTCTTTGCTCAAACCGGAGCCATGCTGTGGGTGGAGCAAGAAGCGCTCATGCATCTGGTGACGGCCGTTTCCGGTAGCGGCCCTGCCTATCTCTTTGCGTTTCTGGAAGCGTGCGAGGCGACAGGCCCCGTGGATCTTCAGGCGATGGAGGCAGCGCTCACCCTGCCGCCGGTGATACGACGGGAAGGCAGTGGAACGCTGGCCTCGCTTGTTTCCGGCGAACGCATGGCGGATGCAGTGGCATTCCTTCATGCCTGGCGGATCGCCGCGACGCAGGCCACTTGTCCCGATGGCGCCTGCCTGACCCTCCCGCAGGCGGAAACCCTGGTGAATACCACCTTTCGCGGTGCGCTGCGGCTGGCGGCCACAAGCGGCAAGCCCTTCGCCCAGTTGCGGGCAGAAGTGACCAGCAAAGGCGGCACAACGGAAGCCGGGCTACGCGTATTACGGGAAACGGGCGTGCGTGAGGGTGGCATCACTGCCCTGATGCAGGCGACCACCGAGGCGGCCGTAGCGCGATCGGTGGCGCTGGGCTAAGCTTTCCCTTAACATTCGCCTTTGTTTTTGGTACAAGCGCCTGTTACGGCCAAACGGAGCAATGCCATGAACATACAAACGACCGCCAAACCCTCAGTGGTGCGCGAGCTGGAGCATAAGCGCGAACTCGCACGCGTCGGCGGCGGTCAGGAGCGGATCGAAAAACAGCACGAAAAAGGCAAACTCACCGCCCGCGAACGGCTGGAGGTGCTGCTGGATGCCGATTCCTTCGAGGAACTGGATATGTTCGTCGAGCATCGCTGCACCCATTTCGGGATGGAGAAAAACACCCTCCCCGGCGATGGCGTGGTGGTGGGGCATGGCACCATCAACGGACGGCTGGTGTTTGTCACCAGTCAGGATTTCACCGTCTATGGCGGTAGTTTAAGTGAAACCAACGCCCGCAAAATCTGCAAGGTGATGGATATGGCCATGAAGGTCGGCGCGCCGATCGTCACCATCAATGATTCCGGCGGAGCGCGCATTCAGGAAGGGGTGGATAGCCTCAGCGGCTATGGCGCGATTTTTCAGCGCAACGTGGTGGCGTCCGGCGTCGTGCCGCAGATTTCCGTGATTATGGGGCCGTGCGCGGGGGGGGCTGTCTATTCGCCCGCGCTCACCGACTTCACCGTGATGGTGCGTGGCTCCTCCTATATGTATGTGACCGGTCCGGAAGTGGTGAAATCCGTCACCCACGAAACCGTCACCCATGCCGAACTGGGCGGCGCGCGCGTGCACACGCAGGTGAGCGGTGTCGCCGATATGGCCTTCAATAACGATATTGAGGCGCTGCTTCAGGTGCGGCGTCTGGTGAATTTCCTGCCGCTTTCCAACCGCACCGATTTGCCGGTATGGCCCACCAACGACCCCGCCGACCGGGTGGAGATGTCGCTGAACACGCTGGTGCCGGATAATCCGAATCAGGCCTATGACATCAAGGAACTCATCAAACGCGTGGTGGATGAAGGCGATTTCATGGAAATCCAGCCCGATTACGCCAAAAATATCGTCGTGGGTTTTGGCCGGATGGAGGGCCGTCCGGTGGGATTTGTTGCCAACCAGCCGCTCCAAATGGCGGGCTGTCTGGACATTAACGCCTCGCGCAAGGCGGCGCGGTTCATTCGTTTCTGCGATGCGTTTAACATTCCACTGATTACGTTGGTGGATGTGCCGGGCTTTCTGCCGGGGACCGCGCAGGAGCATCAGGGAATCATCAAGCACGGCGCGAAACTCATCTACGCCTATGCGGAAGCCACGGTGCCGAAAATCACGCTGGTGACGCGTAAAGCCTATGGTGGTGCCTATATCGTGATGAATTCCAAGCATCTGGAAGGCGACATCAACTACGCATGGCCGAGCGCCGAAATCGCCGTGATGGGGCCGGAAGGCGCGGTGGATATTGTGTTCCGCGAAGCAAAGGACGATCCCAAGCTGCGGCAGAAGAAGGTAGATGAATACCGCCAGACCTTCGCGAGTCCCTTTGTGGCGGCTTCTCGCGGCTATCTGGATGACATCATCCGCCCACAAAACACCCGCTGGCGGCTGTGCAAGGCGCTGGAAATGCTCCGCACCAAGCAAGTGGAGCGTCCCTGGAAAAAGCACGACAATTTACCGCTTTAGGCGGCGTGCCTTTCTCGATCACGCAGGAACGGAACCGCGTCACGCAATGTCGGTAGCCATCCTTTGGCCGCGGCATCGGGAGTGGGGGCCTCGTGCGTGGTGTTGGGAAACAGAGCCGAAACATCTCCCCGATTGCAGAAGTCAATGACGGCTGCGGATCGTGCTTCCGCATCCGGTTCGATATCTCGCCCTCCCATCAGCAACCTATTTCGGGCCGCTCGCCGATAATTCCCATATTCTTTTAGCGCAATGGGTAGATAAGCCTGCTCGTCCTGAGACAAGGTGCGGACACTCTGATATCCCGCTATCGCAGCCTGTGCCACCTCTGGAACGAAGCAGGACTTCGCATCGGAAGATTGTTGCTCTGCCCCAACACTGATATGATAGAGCAATTGCGCCACGTCTTTTGCCAAGCATCCCTTATGGAGAGTATCGAAGTCGATGATGGTCGTCGATGCGTGGTCCAGTAGCCAGTTTCCAAGATTGAGATCACCATGGACGAGCCCGCTCGGAAGTCTGTGGGTAGCCTCATAACGCTGTGCCTTGATCCGCTCAGGAACGGTCGTTATCGCATCACGCCAAAAGGCTACTTCCTGACCCATAGTATAGGGAGACCATCGCTTAACAGACTCCTTTATTTCATGTCCAACGATGGCCCCAATACCGGGAAGTTGGTGGTAAAAATCTGGTGCATCCATTCCTGCCAGATGAAATCGAGCCAGCGCCTCTCCCATGCGGTGCGCTTCCATCATGGCTTCTGATTCAGAAGGATTGTGTCCTAACACCTTTCGTTCTATGCGGATATCCATCCCTTCTGCGGACAAGGCCGCAACCGGCTCCGGAACAGGAGCACCGTTTGCAAATAAATGCTGCTGAGCCTTCCAGCGTTCGGCATGGTCTGCAAACATGAAGGAAGCTTCGGACTCTTCAAGAACCCGAAAAATGTAATGTCCCGTATCGGTTTCAATGGCATAAACGGAATTGAGAAACCCATTGCTCATGGGGGTAACGGATCGTAATTTGCCTAGGCAACTCCCCTGTTCAGCATCAATTTTGGCACATAAAGACTGGATGTCTTCGGACGTCAGGTGGGTGAAAACAGACATGGGAGCGACCATCATGAAGGGTTTTTTTGATCCCCTACCATCAACATCACCACTCTCAAAAAGGAAAATAAAATTTTAACAATCACCTGCGTCCACGAGACGCAGAATATACAAGCCCAACCTAATGCGTGGCAGCTTCTGCAGCGGCTACTGGTTTTGCGTCCACTTCCGGGACGGGGGGCAGGGTAACCAGCGCGGCTTCCGCTTTCGGCGCGGTGGCGACCGCGTCGTTGCCATCGGTTTTATCGGAAGGGTCAAGCCGCTCCACCGTCAGGCGGCCCATGGAGAGTAACAGCCGGTACATGGCGTTGTAATAATCGAACTGCGCGGAGGCGGAATCGATCCGGGCACGAAACAGCTCGTTTTCCGCATCCAGCACGTTGAGCGCCGTTTCGCTGCCCGCATCACGCAGGCGTTTACGCGCTTCAAATACTTCGGCGGCGATATTCACCGCGTTGTTGAGCAAATTATACCGCTCGCGGTTGGTGACAAGGCTCGACCATGCGAGCTTCACCTCCTCAATAATTTTGCGCTGCGCGTAATGGCTGCCATTGATGGCGGCCTGATAATCATGCGCGCTTTTTTGCACACGGGCATGATCGGCCATGCCGGAAAACAGGTTCCAGGAGGATTTGAGCAGCACCGAACTTTTGGTTTCTTCGCCTGCCGTGCCACTGAGATTATCGTCGTAATTGGCGCTCGCCACCAGATCAATATTCGGATAATAGCCCGCCCGCGCGGCTGTTTTTGCTGCCTTCGCCGCCAACACCCCCGTAGAGGCATTCCGCAGGGCCGGATGCTCGGCCTCTGCAATTTTAATCGCCTCTTCCAGACTTTCCGGCACATGCTCTTCGGGCAGGGCGGGCATCACCATATCTTCCAGATCAGGCGCCACGCCATACACCTGCGTATAACGCGAAATGGCGTCCTTCAGCAGTCCGATAAAGGCCGTGTAGCGCTCCTTGGAGATTTGCAGACGGGATTTGGCCTGCAACACGTCCACCGCCACCCCGGAACCGCGCTGCACGCGCTCATCTTCCAGATTCAACTGGTTTTTCAGCGTATTCTGGTTCTCCATGGAGAGGTTGGTCAGCTCAATCTGGCGCAACACCTCCAGATAACCGGTCGCCCCTTCAAACAGCAATTGCTGGGCTGTTTGCTCATAGGTGGTCTGGGCAATGTCATAGGCCAGCCGGGCGGTTTTATGGGTCGCCCGCGTGCGAAGCCCGTTAAAGAGGTTTTGGGTCGCCGAAACCCCATAGCTCTCGGTCGGGTAATTGGTGTAATTGCCGCCCGGATTGGTTTCGGTACGGTCCACCGTTTCGTATCCCCAGGAGGTGGTGAGCGCCACTTGCGGGTAATAGCCGGACGCGGCCTCCCGCTTTCCTTCCGCAGAGGATTCCACTGCCTCGCGCTGTGCCTGAAGCTGCGGGTGCTGCTCTGTCAGTCCCTTGAGCATATCATGCATGGTGGCGGCCTGCGCCTCCCCATGCCACAGCAGGGTTGCGCCCAACATACCGGAGACAAGCATTTTTTTCATATGAGGGGCAGGCTATCCACCCCGCGTCCCCGACACAAGGGCGAGCAGGTGGAGCCGGGACTCCGCCACTCACAATGCCGGAAGCGTGCGTGTTTTCCTGCAACAGCCTCAGCGCCCCCTTTACTTTTGTGTATATTGCTGTCATATACTAATATGATACAGATCTCGCACGTCACCGGATTTGAGTGGGATGCAGGGAATATCCATAAGAGCTATGCCAAACACGGGATCACGCCGCAGGAAACAGAAGAGATCTTTGTGATACGCGGAAAGGCGTTGCGCCCGATCTCCACCCGTCCCATGAGTCGAAAAGAAAGGTTGTTACGATCCCACCGAAATAACAGAAGATTCAGCGAACTATTTTGAATAGGAAAAAAGCGATGGTTATTGGTGCAGGGAAGCCTTCTAAGGGCACGTTCGGTCCCGATGTAGCGGGGGCTACTCCCACTAAAAAACGGGTGATGGCTGTGATGAAGGCCACCCTGCACCCTATGTTTCTGGCAGACATAGTGATCGCCTGTAATAAGGGCTACCCGCCCAGCGAGCACATACAACCTAAGTCCGCTGACATGGTGCTAAACCGCGCCGTGAAAAAAGGGATGATGGCCTACCAGGAGTTCAATGTCCAGAAGGGCATCTATGTAGGCCCGGTTCGGGCTTACTGGCTGAAAGAGGAGCATATGACGCGCAAACCCATCCCTCCCTTTCCTGACGAAGCTGCGGAGGATGCCTTCTGGCAGCAGAGTGATTCAACGGATGTTGTCGATTGGGGACGCGCCGTGCAGGCGGTTTTCCCGGACCTCAAGCCATCGACGCAATCCATCTCCCTGCGCCTTCCCAAGCCGCTGCTGCATCGGCTGAAAATGATGGCCAATCAACGCGATGTCCCCTACCAGTCGCTGATCAAAACGCTGCTCTTTGATGCGGTGCAACGCGAGGATCGGTCGTAGGCACAAGTGCGCTGAGGAAGAGAGGGGTTAGCCCCCTACCTCCGCTAGAGGAAGCTCCAAGATGACTTTCGTTGCGCCTGCTTCCCATGCGGCAACGGTAATTTCTTGTCTCGTCGTGGTAGGGCGCACCCCAAACACATTGACCGTACCATCGCTTTGCGTTTGTGCAACAATGCCCCGTCGATCAAGTTGTACATCAAGTGCGTGTCTTTCTGTCGGTGAAAGAATAGCGTCTCCTGCCATATTCATCTCCTTTATGCGTGTGTGATCGGTAATCCATGGCGCAAAAGGATGACAGTTTAATGACAATTACCGCTCCGCGAACGGGTCGCGCACCAGAATCGTGTCGTCGCGTTCGGGGCTGGTGGAAAGCATGGACACCGGCGCGTCGATCAGCTCCTCAATGCGCCGCACATATTTGATCGCCGCAGCGGGCAGATCCACCCAGCTTCGCGCTCCACGGGTGCTGTCCTTCCAGCCGTCCAGAATCTCGTAAATCGGCTCCACCTCCTCCTGGATACCGGGCAATGCGGGCAGGTAATCGAGCACCTCGCCCTTATAGCGATAGCCGATGCAGAGTTTCAGTTCCGAAAGCCCGTCCAGCACGTCGAGCTTGGTGAGTGCAATGCCGTGGATGCCGCAGGTTTTGACCGCCTGCCGTACCAGCACCGCATCGAACCATCCGCAACGGCGTTTCCGCCCGGTGACGGTGCCGAACTCATGCCCGCGTGTGCCCAGATATTCGCCTACCTCGTTGGCCTGTTCGGTAGGGAAAGGACCGCTCCCCACGCGGGTGGTGTAGGCTTTGGTGATGCCCAGCACAAAGCCCAGCGTTCCTGGCCCGACGCCGCTGCCGGTCGCGGCCATGCCGCTGGTGGTGTTGGAGGAAGTCACAAACGGATAGGTGCCGTGATCGACATCCAGCATGGCGCCTTGCGCGCCTTCAAACAGGATGCGTTTGCCGTCTGCGCGGGCTTTGTCGAGCATCTTCCACGCCACTTGCGCGTAAGGGAGGAGCTTTGGTGCAATCGCCTCCAGCGCGGCGAGGGTTTCGGTGGCGTCGATCAGCGGTGCGCCGAGTCCCTTCAGGCGGATATTGTGATGCGCCACCAGCGATTCCACCCGCTCGCGTAAGTAAGCAGGATCGGCCAAATCGCATAGCCGCACGGCGCGACGCCCCACCTTATCCTCATAGGCCGGGCCAATGCCGCGACCGGTGGTGCCGATTTTCCGGGTGCCAAGCGCCTGTTCGGTTGCCTGATCGAGCTGACGGTGCAGCGGCAGAATCAGCACGGCGTTTTCGGCGATCCGCAGGTTGTGCGGGCCGATCTTGACGCCCTGCGTGGCGACGGTTTCGATTTCCTGAAGCAGCGCCCAGGGGTCGATCACCACGCCATTGCCAATCATGGCCATTTTGCCGGGACGCACCACACCGGAAGGCAGCAGGCTCAGCTTGAAGGTACGGTCGCCGATCACCAGCGTGTGCCCGGCATTGTGCCCGCCCTGAAAGCGCACCACCACATCGGCGCGTTCCGAGAGCCAGTCCACCACCTTGCCTTTGCCTTCGTCGCCCCATTGCGCGCCGATCACCACCACATGCGTCATGCTTGTCTGTCCTTATCCAAAAGTGAGGAGTGATTATGCGCCGCCGCATCAGGGATACAAGAAAAACATGAAAACCATTTTCGGTTGCAAGAAGCACTTGCGTAGCACAATCAGGAAACGCTATGGTTGCAAAAAAACCCGCATCCTGAGCGCAGGAGAGGCACTATGACCGCACCATCCGTACTTCCCGTCATGCTGGCAGGCGGGATTGGCGCCCGGCTGTGGCCCCTCTCCACGCCGGAACTTCCCAAGCAATTTCTGGCCCTTCAGGGGCATGAAACCCTCCTCCAGCAGACCGCTCTGCGGTTGGCGCGCACTGGCCTGTGCGCCGCGCCGCTGGTGGTGACGGGCGAGTCCTACCGGTTTCTGGCAGCCGCGCAGCTTCAGCAGGTGGGGTATCTGCCGCAGGCGATCCTGCTGGAACCCGAAGCCCGTAATACCGCGCCCGCCTTTGCGTTGGCGCTCGCCTGGGCTGAGCGTTACGCACCCCATGCGTTGTTGCTGCTCACCCCGTGCGACCATGCGATCGGCGATGAGCAAGGGTTCCGCGAGGCGCTGATCCATGCGGGTGAGGATGCACGATCCGGCCATCCGGTGGTGATTGGCGTGCCGCCCACCCATCCCGATCCGGGGTTTGGTTATATCGCGCCGGGGGAGGCCCATGCGCCGTCTCGTTTCCGGGTGCAGCGTTTTATGGAAAAGCCGGAAACCGAACTGGCGGCGCGCTGGATCGCATCCGGTGCGTTGTGGCATAGCGGTATCGTGTGTGTGGCAGTGGAAACCGCGCTCCAGCTTTACCGTGCCCATGCGTCTCAACTCTGGCAGAGTTGCCGCGAGGCCTTTGCGCTGGCGGGAAGCACGCAGGATTTCATCCGTCCCGACCCGGCGGCGTTTGCACGCGCTCCCTCCCTGCCGTTCGACCGGGCGATTCTGGAACCAGCGGCGGAATCCTGTATGCTGGTGCGCGGCACCATGGGGTGGAACGATCTGGGGGCATGGCATCGCCTGCCACCCCGTACGGAAGCCGTTGCCCGCCCGTGGGGGCATTACACTTCGCTAGGGGCCAGCACCCGCTACCGGGTGAAGGAGCTCACCCTGCTACCGGGAACCAGCCTGTCGCTGCAACGCCACCGGCTGCGTAGCGAGCACTGGCTGGTGATTACCGGCGAGGCAGAGGTCATCAAAAACGGACGCATGCAACGCCTGTTCCCCGGTGAATCGGTGGATATTCCCTCCGGCGCACTGCACCAGCTCCGCAACCCCTCGCGGGATGAATCCCTCACCGTGATTGAAATCCAGACCGGCAGCTATTTCGGCGAGGACGATATTGAACGAGTAGCGGAAGGCGTGGCGGCGTGAGAAACGGTGGGTGACTGGAGAAAGCCTTTCCTTCACCCCTCCCTGAATGGGAGGGGTCGGAATCGTTCACGATTCCGGGGGAGGGCGTCATGCTGAACGAAGTGAAGCATCTCTCCGCTTGCAAT
This sequence comes from Rickettsiales bacterium, assembly GCA_044368015.1. Taxonomy (GTDB): domain Bacteria; phylum Pseudomonadota; class Alphaproteobacteria; order Rickettsiales; family RI-342; genus JBIPLF01. The sequence continues at coordinate 12,195 of JBIPLF010000034.1, read as the reverse complement.
GCCGTTCCTAGCTGGGAGATCCTTCGCCTGCGGCTCAGGATGACCACCCCCTCCCGGAATCGCTGGCGATTCGCTGCGCTCACGCCGCTCCCCGACCTCCCCCATCAAGGGGGAGGTGAAGCGCACAGTGCGTATGGGGAAAAGGGAAGGCGTGGCGGCCTAACCCCCAAACCCCGTCTCGTTCGCGGTGCGCTGCATATGCGGCGGCAGGGGAGCCGTCACCTGAATATGTTTTTTGCCATCCTCCTGCGGCAGCCGGATTTTCCAGGCATGGAGGTGCAGGGTGGTGAGTTCAATCCCCATAATCTCAGGAAAGGATTGATGCCCGCCATATTTGCCATCGCCTAAAATCGGGTGACCAAGTAAGGCCATATGCGCCCGCAACTGATGTTTGCGTCCGGTGACGGGGGTCAGCTCCATCCACGCCATTTTATCCAGCAGGGAATCGAGGTTTTTGTACCGCGTGATGGCTTTTTTACCGTCATCGCTTGGTCCCATTTTCTCCTCGCGGTCCCCCTGATGCGCGAGCGGCATGTCAATCACCCCTTCGGCGCGCATCGGCACCCCGGCCACCGCTGCCAGATAGGTTTTCTCAATCTTGCGGGTGCGAAACGCCGTGGTGAGGAACGACGCCGAAACCGCCGTGCGCGCCAGCACCAGAATGCCGCTGGTATCCTTATCCAGCCGGTGCACCAGACGCGGCACTTCTGCCCGCCCGAACCGGAACAGCGGCAGCAGACGATCCACCGAGAGCTTCACCTTGCTGCCGCCCTGCACGGCCAGCCCCGCCGGTTTGTTGAGGATCAACACGGCATCGTCGCGGTAGAGAATGCCGCATTCCAGCGCCGCCGCCATGGTTTTTTCGGCCGGAGTGAAGGGTTTATCGGCCTTTTTGGCTTCCGGTGCAATATCGGGGAGCTTCACCACCTGACCGGCGGCAAGGCGTTGCGCGGGTTCGGCGCGCTTGTTTTCCACCTTCACCAGTTTCAGCCGCAGCATTTTATGCAATTCGCCACGGGTGACGCCGGGATAATGGCGCTCAAACCAGCGATCCAGCCGCATACCGTCATCGGCCTCCAGCACCGTGATCTGTTGCATCAGGCGGCCTTTCGTGGCAGGGCGAGACGCGTCACCAGCCGTGCCGCCACCGATTCCGGCGTGGGCAGGGTGGCCGGGTCCTCACCGGGGAAGGCCGAAGCGCGCATGGCGGTGCTCGCCACGCCGGGATCGAAGATGTCCGCCCGGATGCCGGTATGCGCGTTTTCGGCGGCGTAGGTGCCCATCAGCATTTCAAGCCCCGCTTTGCTGATGGCGTACGGCCCCCAATAGGGCGCCTGCATATGGGTGACACCGGAGGTCACCGCCACCACCTGTGCGGCGGGCGCGGCTTTCAGCAACGGGTCGAGCGTGCGCAGCAACCGCCAGTTGGCGGTGAGGTTCACCTGCATCACCTCGTCCCACTGCGCGGGCGGGCAATGGGTGAGCGGGGTCAGCACGCCCAGCATCCCGGCATTGAGGATCAGCACGTCCAGTTTGGGAAAACGCGGATACAGCGACAGCCCCAGCGCGTCGATGGTGGCGTTATCGCGCAGATCAAGCGGCAGGATGGTGGCGCTGCCGCCTCTTCCGACAATCGCGTCATGCACCTCTTCCAGCGCCGCGACATTGCGGGCAAGCAGGATCACATGCGCTCCTTGCGCGGCGAGCGCTTCCGCCGTGGCGCGTCCAATCCCGCGGGATGCGCCGGTGATGAGGGCTGTGGTCATACAATCTGCTTTCGGTATTCGGAAAGGGCGGTCGCCTGCTGGTCATGCATGCCGCTGGTGAAGTCGGAAAGGGCAATCGGGTAATCGCCGGTAAAGCAGGCATCGCAATATTGCGGCAGATCGCGGCTGCGTTTGGCCTCGCCCAGCGCCCGGTATAGGCCGTCGATGGAGAGGAAGGTCAGGCTATCTACCCCAATCAGTGCGGCCATTTCCTCCACGCTGTGCAGATGGGCGAGGAGTTTGCTCTGCTCCGGTGTATCCACCCCGTAAAAGCAGGAATGGGTGGTAGGCGGCGAGGCAATGCATAAATGCACTTCGCTCGCTCCCGCATCGCGCACCATGGTGACGATTTTTTTGGAAGTGGTGCCCCGCACAATCGAATCATCCACCAGAATCACCCGCTTGCCCTTCAGCACGGCGGGGTTGGCATTGTGTTTGAGCTTCACCCCCAGATTCCGTACATGGTCGGTCGGTTCAATGAAGGTACGCCCCACATAATGGTTGCGGATGATGCCCAGCTCAAACGGAATGCCCGCTCCTTGGGCGTATCCGATCGCCGCGGGCACGCCGGAATCGGGCACCGGCACGACGAGATCGGCAGGAATCGCACGCTCCCGCGCCAGTTCGCGGCCAATGGATTTCCGCACCTCATACACACCACGGCCCTCCACATGGCTATCGGGGCGGGCGAAATACACATACTCAAAAATGCAGAATCGCGGAGGTGTGGGCGTGAAGGGACGCAGCGATTCGATGGCATGGTCGCGGATCACCACCATCTCGCCGGGCGCGACATCGCGCACATAATCCGCACCGATAATATCCAGCGCGCAGGTTTCCGAAGCGAGGATAAACGCATTCCGCAAACGGCCAATCACCAGCGGCCGCACGCCGTTCGGGTCGCGTACGCCGATCAGCATGCCTTCCGCCATGGCGACCAGCGCATAGGCACCCTGCACCTGCTGCAGTGCTTCGGTGAGGCGATCCACCAGCGCGGGTTTGCGACTCACCGCCACCAGATGCAGAATCGCTTCCGTATCCATGGTGGATTGAAAAATACTGCCCTTGGCGACCAGCTCGCGGCGCAATTGCATGGCGTTGGTGAGATTGCCATTATGGGCAATGGCAAAGCCTCCGGTTTGCAGCTCGGCATAAACGGGCTGGATGTTGCGCTGGTCGTTCCCCCCGGCGGTGGAATAGCGCACATGACCGATGGCCATTTCCCCCGGAAGCCCGGCGATCACCGCTCCGGTGTTGAAGGTATCACTCACCAGCCCTTGCGCGCGGTGGGCGTAGAATCCCTTGCCGTCGAAGCTGATAATCCCCGCCGCTTCCTGTCCGCGATGTTGCAGGGCATGGAGTCCCAGCGCTGCGTGGGCGGCGGCGTCATGGGCATTGCTAATGCCAAACACGCCGCATTCCTCGCGGGGGTGGTCGTCGTCAGGATTCAGGAGTCGGGGGCCAGGATGCAGACCATCCTTGTGCCACGCTTGCTTCTGAATCCTGAATCCTGAACCCTGAACACTCATTCCTTCCCCCCGCCTGACTTCATCTTATCAATAAAAGACTCGATACTATCCGTCGCGGCCGCTGTACCACGGCTGTCATCCACCGAAACGGAGGCCAGCGATTGTTTCAAATGGTCAATATCGCGCAGGCTGATCGCCCCCGCACCGCTTAACCGACCGGAACGGTAATCCTGCTCAAACCGATCCACCAGCCGCGCAAGCTCCTGTGCCCGCTCGGTATCGCTCTGGCTGGCGAGCGCCTGCGTGTGTTCTGCCAGTGCGGAAGCGGGCATGGCTTCCACCATCTGCTTGAGTGTAGCACGGTCCTGCTCCGGAAGGCGGGAAAAACGGCTGGCTTCCAGAAATTGCTGGAGGGTGGATTGCATCATATCGGCGCCGATCGCCTGCACATGCTCCTCGCCCGATTGAAGGGTTTTTTCCATCTCACCTTTCATCTGATCCACATGCTCGCCATATTCGGGCAGGAAATTGGCAATGGCGGTGCTGGAAGCCTCGATCAACGGACGGGTTTGAGCGGTTTGGAACCATTCCGGCAGCCGGTCGGCGGGGAGAATGCGCGTCAGCACCAGATGGCTGATGCCAAATACCAGCAACCCGCGCAACACGCCAAACGCAAGCCCCAGCGCCTTATCCAGCGGGCCGATATGGATGCGCTCCAGAAAGCCCATCAGCACGCCGCTCACCACCGAAATCACGATGAAGGCGGCGATGAAGACACCAAGACCTGCGGCGGCTTTGGCGGTCATCTCGCCTTCGACATAGCCTGCCACGAGAGGATAGGCATGCGGAAACGCGGCCACGGCAATCAGCGACGAGCCTCCCCAGGCGGCGAGCGAGAACATCTCGCGGAAGAAGCCGCGAAACATCGCAAACACGGTGGAAAGCGCCAGCACGCCAATCACCACCACGTCGAAGGTGGAAAAGACGGCGGTAGTAGCGGTGGTGGCGGTTTCAATGTCGGGCATGGGGGAAGCCTTGAGTTGCGAGTTGCCAGTTATTAGTTGCCAGAAGGGATATAAGATTTTGTGAGCCGCCACTGACAACTCGCAACTGGCAACTAGCCACTTACCACCGCTCTTCTCTCTGGTTTTGGACGGAATTGCAACACCAGATTCCGAATCTGCGCCACGGGGTCGGTGGTGATCCCCGCCTGTTTCTCGGCTCCCTGTTCCGGAATCACGGCGCGGGTGAAGCCGAGTTTGGCGGCCTCCTTCAACCGTTGCGCCACGCGTCCCACCCGGCGAATCTCACCGGAAAGTCCCAGCTCGCCAAACCACAGGGTAGAGGCAGGGATAGGCTGATCAAACACCGCCGATAGCAGCGCTGCCGCCACGGCGAGATCGGCAGCCGGTTCGCTGACCCGAAACCCTCCGGCGACGGTCAGATACACCTCCTTGTCAGAGAACCGCACATTGCAGCGGGTTTCGAGCACCGCGAGAATCATCGCCAGCCGGTTGCTGTCCCACCCCACCACGGCGCGGCGGGGTGTTGCCTGAAAGCTGGGGGACACCAACGCCTGAATATCCACCAGAAAGGGCCTGCTGCCCTCCATCCCCGCAAAAATCGCCGAGCCGCTGATCGGCGTCTCCGACTGGGATAAAAACAGCGTAGAAGGATTGGCGACCTCCGCCAGCCCCTTTTCTGCCATTTCAAACACGCCGATTTCCTCCGTACTGCCGAAGCGGTGTTTCACGGCGCGTAAAATACGGAAGGGCATTCCCCGCTCGCCCTCAAAATAGAGCACCGTATCCACCATATGCTCCAGCACGCGAGGCCCGGCAATCTGCCCGTCCTTGGTGACATGCCCGACCAGAATCAGCGCAATGCCGCGTGTTTTGGCGAGGTGAATCAGCGCATGGGCGCTCGCCCGCACCTGCGACACCGTGCCGGGAGCGGCGTCAATCGCGCCGGTATGCATGGTCTGGATGGAATCAATCAGCAGCAGATCCGGCGGCTCGGTGGTGTTCAGCGAGGCAACCACATCTTCCACCGAGGTACCGGTGGCGAGCAGAATATCCGGATGCGCAATCCCCATCCGTTTGGCGCGAAGCTGAATCTGCCCCTCCGATTCCTCACCGGAAATATAGACGCAGCGCTTGCCCTTAGCAGCAAGGGCCGAGGCGATTTGCAGCAGTAGCGTCGATTTACCAATACCCGGATCGCCACCAAGCAACGTCGCCGAACCCTCCACCATGCCACCGCCCAGCACCCGGTCCAGCTCCGCCATCCCGGTAGCGGTGCGCGGCGCATCCTCAGATTCCGAGGTGAGCGGGATCAGCGGCAGTGGTACGCCTTCCGGTGCGCCACGGGTAAAGGGAGAGGCGCGCTGCGCCACCGATTCCAGCGCCAGCGTGCCCCAGGCCTCGCAATGCGGGCATTTCCCCGCCCATTTCGGAGAGCTTGCCCCGCAGGATTGGCAGAAATACAGTGGTTTGGCTTTGGACACAGAAAGCTCCTGATGCAACCGGAGCGAAAAATGGCAGGGGCGACAGGGTTCGAACCTGCGACCTGCGGTTTTGGAGACCGCCGCTCTACCAACTGAGCTACACCCCTACGAGATAGGGCCGCCATTTTCGCCACATAGCAGCGAATGTGACGACGCGATCTACAACGCGCCGCTCTTATAGCGCGTTCCTGTTCTGCTTCAAACAGAATTTCATACAGATGCACAGAGAAAACCCCGCCTTCCAGTGCAGAAAGGCGCTAATCATTGGCAAATGCCTCGCTTCATGTTACGAATGATACCCATTGTCATTATCACGAATGCACGCGGTTATCGCGTTTTCGCTTTTTGTTTACGCCAGGAGCGTGAGCCGACGTGTAGTAAGCCTACACGAGACGAAACGCAACGCCGCGTAAACGAAAATGGGAAATGCTATAGCATGTCGAAAAAATCTACGATTCATTTGCACGGTCCCGAAGATTACGTCGCCATGCGTAAGGCCGGTTTGTTGGCGGGGCAGGTGCTCGACATGATCGGTGAGCATGTGGTGCCGGGCGTGACCACCGAGCGTCTCAATACCCTGTGCCACGAGATGATTGTGGGAGCGGGCGCGATCCCCGCTCCGCTCAATTACAAGGGGTTTCCCAAATCCATCTGCACCTCGGTGAACCATGTGGTGTGCCATGGCATTCCGGACGAAAAAGCCCTGAAAGATGGCGATATCGTGAATATCGACGTCACGGTGATTGTCGATGGCTGGCATGGCGATACCAGCCGCATGTACTTTGTGGGCAGCCCGCCCATCCGCGCCAAACGGCTGGTTCAGGTCACCTACGACGCAATGATGCGCGGGATCGAGCAAGTGCGCCCCGGCGCTACCACCGGCGATATCGGCCATGCGATCCAGAGCTTTGTCGAGCCGCATGGCTATTCCATCGTGCGCGACTATTGCGGGCATGGCATCGGTACCATCTTCCATACCGCGCCGAATATCCTGCATTACGGAAACAAAGGCGAAGGCGTAAGGCTGGAAGAGGGGATGTTCTTTACCATCGAGCCGATGGTGAATGTCGGCAAGGCAGATACCATTCTCAGCAAGCATGATGGCTGGACCGTCACCACCCGCGACCGCTCACTCTCCGCCCAGTTTGAGCATACGCTGGGGGTCACCGCCAATGGGTTCGAGATTTTCACCCTCTCCTCACGCGGCTGGACGGTACCGCCCTACCTGCCATGAGCGTGTCATGCTGAACGGAGTGAAGCATCCCTCAGCCGGGAAAAGGGTGGCAGGGTTTCGTCATCCCAGCGGAAGCTGGGGTACAGAAAAAACGGAAAGACTGGATTCCAACCTTCGTGGGAATGACGGTGTTTTCGCAAGCGGGGGGATCCTTCGGGGTAAACCCCTCAGGATGACGGCCTGCTCGCCGACCTCCCCTATCAAGGGGGAGGTGAAACTCCAAAACGCAGGGCAAGCATAAATGGGAAATACGATAGCCGTTGCCGTATGGCCGGGTGACGCTCCGTGGGTGGCGGTGCTGCGCGAGTATCTGGCCTGGCGGAAGCTCCCGGTTACACTCACCACTCCCACCCCGGATAGCACCCTGCTGGTGTGGGAGGCGGCCCATGATGTCCCCACCGGATATACCGGCGAGGTGCTGCAACTGGGAGAAGCCTTAACACTCAACACCCAACACCCAACACTCAGCACTCCCCTGAGGCTGGATCAGCTCTACGCGCATCTGCTGCCCTTGCTGGAACGGCAGGGACCACGCTTACCGCATGGCTATCGGCTCGATCCCGTGCAGCGGGTGCTGCGCCACGAGACCGGAGCGGAATCGCCCCCCCTCACCGAAAAAGAATGGGATATGCTGGCGTTTTTAGCCGCGTCCCCGCACTCCGTGAGCCGCGAGACACTACTCACCCATGTGTGGCGTTACGATCCCACCGCCGATACCCATACGCTGGAAACCCATCTCTACCGGTTGCGGCAGAAGCTCGCAACCCTCACCACGCCTGCACTTTCGGTGCAAAACGGCCCGGAAGGCTATTGCCTAGGCTAACATCCCCTGATATTAATAATGGTAAACAGGCGGCAATAGATGGTGCCGTCACATTCGCCAGAGCGCGGCGAAAATGCGGGGTTTCGAGTACCGGAAGTTCCAATGTATTAGACATACATGAAAGCCGGAAGCGCAGAACCCCTGCATTTGCAGCACGCTATGGCAGAAGGTGGCGGCGCTATCGTAAAAAACGACGAGGCAGCACTATGCTCTTTCAAGGCCCCAAGCCACGGATTGGGATATTCCACGACGAAGGTCGGTTGGGATACACATTGTTACGAAAATTTCTCGAAGGTCAGGGGGCGGAGGTCATTGGCCTGTCTACGGCAGAGGAAGTGCAGGCATGGCTTCCCAGTCTGGAAGGAATTGTGCTGCCCGGTGGTCCGGATCTGGACCCGGCGAGTTATGGACAGACGCCTCACCCCAACACGTCTGTCACCGAAGACGAACCCCGCCGCTTTGCCGTGGAATCGCTGCTTGCTCGCCATGCGCTGGAGCAGGCATTGCCGATCCTCGCGGTGTGTCGGGGGATGCAGTTGATGAATGTGGTGATGGGGGGATCGCTCATCCAGCATATCCCAGACGTGGCACCGGAGGAATTCCATCAGGATCGTCGCGTCAAGCAAATCCCCCTTTCCCGCATGACGAGCTGGGCCGAATTACTGGTGGATACCAACCAAATGTCTGATGAAATGCACGCATGGATGGCGGCAAGCGGCGTGCCGGAGGAAAAACAACTGGAAACCGCACGCGCCCTGATGATCGCGGCGCAGGGCGTGGCCACCCCCGTACAGGCGACGCATCATGTGGAGCTGCTTTCTCCCGACAGCCTGCTCGCCCGCGCCGCCCGCCAAATGGGCGACGGCAAGCAGGTGGAGGTGCTGAGCGTCCACCATCAGGGGATGACACTGAACGAGCTGGCGCCGGGAATCGTCCCCACCGCGATGGGCGTGCGGGAGGATGGCTCGCGCTCCAGCATTGTGGAGGCGGCGGAACTTCCCAACCACCCCCACGCCGTGATGGTGCAGTTTCACCCCGAAGCCACGCATCTGATCGTGCCACTGGCGCGTCAGTTATTGCAGGCCGTCTTGCGGGAACGCGACGCACGGGGAACGGCACCTGAACCGGTCCCGCCTGCCATCATCCCGCAGGCTCCAACCCCACTTGCCCGCGTGAGTGCTAAGCAGGTGGCTGCGGGGAATGACCTCGTTCTGTACGGTTGAGGCTTTGCAGTGATGCCCTCAACAGGGCCAGAAGCCCCCTATAAGCTGGCACTGAGATATTCGAGTTACCATTAATTCTCGTTTAGCCCTTGTGGTGCACTTGTATGAAGCCTCTGTTTCCAGTTTGCTTCGAGTTGAACAACCTCTTCTTTGGGCATATTCGGCGAAACGAGTTCTAGAATACTGAATCGAAAATAGTGAGGATCGCATTGGCGTAGCAGTTTGTTATCCCCATGCCCGGATTTGGCGTAACACAACCACCTTCCAAGAAGATTGGTATCGCCATAGGCAGAACCAACATAGCCTTTTCCGCTTAGCATATCGAACAGGTAGTAAACACCACGCCACCGCGATAATGCGGCCCTCCAGCTTACAGGAAGGGATGAAAGTTCTTTCCAAGACAGCATAATTTCGTTCCACCGCGGCATGGCACGAATCAATATGCTTTCTTCAAGAATGGCCTGAATGGGGAAGCTATTTTGGGTATGCGCATTTCTCCACCAACCACGTCCCCTTGGCCACTCCAACACCAACTTACCCTTCCATGTAGGATAGAAGGTTTTATCAAGCGTTAGATCGAACCGGAGACACGAAGCACGACCGCTCTCAAGTCCTCGCATCCCGAATGTTTTTAACTCCTGATGTTCAGGAATTTGCCAATATGCTTCACTGGTTAGCACTTCCCATCCGTTGATCGCATACAAACCAACGAACAACGACTTGCCCGGCTGGTGCCCGATGCAAGACAGGATGTATTTGCGTTTCTGAAAGGCTTTCTCTGGCTTTTCCGTCTGAGTCTGTTGGTAAGCATTAAACAACTCCGGACGCTCAGCCGCCCACCAAGGTAACATCTTCGTTATCTCAGGTTCCTTAGAGGGGCTATGGCGCAAGACCAGCACTTGTGTGGGATCAATATGCGCTTTCCGGAGCAGATCGGTTAATTCCATAGCTACCCCCTACGGCCATTTCACTTCCGGCGGTAGGGACATCAGAATTGCCTCCACATTGCCATCGGTTTGCAGGCCGAAGCGCGTGCCACGGTCGTAGAGCAGGTTGAATTCCACGTACCGCCCGCGCCGCACGAGTTGATGTTCGCGCTGTGCGTCGGTCCATGCCGCATTCATGTGGCGCTCCACGAGGGTAGGGTACACATCGCGGAAACACTCCCCCACTCCTCGCGTGAAGGCGAAATCCTGCTCCCAGGATCCGCTCTCCAGATAGTCGTAGAAGATCCCGCCGATGCCACGCGGCTCCTGCCGGTGTTTGAGGTAAAAATACTCGTCGCACCAGGCTTTGTATTTCGGGTAATAATCGGGGTTGAACCGGTCGCAGGTGGTTTTAAATGCCGCGTGGAAGGCGATGGTATCGGCGGCGTCCTCGACCATCGGGGTGAGGTCTGCCCCACCGCCAAACCATTGTTTGGTCGCACTTTCGCCGTCTTCGCTGCCCCCCACCACAATATAGCGTGTGTTCATATGCACCGCCGGCACCAGCGGCGATTGCAGATGCGCCACCAGCGAAATACCGCTGGCCCAGAAACGGGGGTTTTCCTCTGCTCCGGGGATTTCCTTGCGGAAGGGTTCGGCGAATTCGCCCCAGACGGTGGAGATATTCACGCCTACCTTCTCAAAGACCCGGCCACGCATCAGCGACATCTCGCCGCCGCCGCCCTTTTCCCTGTTCCATGGGGTGCGCACAAACCGCCCCGCCGGACGGTCGGCGAAGGTGCCGGTGAGGTTATCCTCCAAGGTTTCAAATGCCGTGCATATCTCGTTACGCAGCGTGCGGAACCAGTTGCTTGCCTGTGTTTGGCGATCGGTAATCAGGGGCATAGGGATTTCCTTCGTGAAAGGGTGATCCATACCCTAAACGACACAAACAGAAAAGCGGCCATGACGTATATCAAGTCATGACCGCTTTCTGCAGAGGGTAGCGCAAATGCCTACGCCGCCAGTTTGGAGATTTCCCGAACGGCATTCACCGATTTGTCGAACATCGCCTGCTCCTCGCTATTGAGCGAAATTTCGATGATTTTCTCCACCCCATGCGCGCCGATCAGCACAGGCACCCCGACATACAGGCCGTTGACCCCATATTGACCGGTGAGGTAGGCGGCGCAGGGCAGAATGCGTTTGCTGTCTTTGATATAGGCTTCCGCCATTTGAATCGCCGCCGAGGCAGGCGCGTAATAGGCCGAACCAGTTTTGAGCAGGCCGACGATTTCCGCTCCGCCATCGCGGGCGCGCTGCACGATTTTGTCGATCCGCTCCTGCGTGGACCAACCCATGCGGATCAGGTCCGGCACGGGGATCCCGGCCACCGCCGAATAACGCACCAGCGGCACCATCGTGTCGCCATGGCCGCCCAACACGAAGGCGTTGACATCTTCCACCGACACCTGAAATTCCTCCGAGAGGAAATAGCGGAAGCGGGCGGTATCCAGCACCCCGGCCATCCCCACCACCATTTCCGGAGGCAGGCCGCTTTCTTTTTGCATCAGCCCCACCATCACATCCAGCGGATTGGTGATGACGATGACAAACGCGCCCGGCGCATATTGCTTCACATTCTGTGCCACGGTGCGAATGACCTTGGCGTTGATCTCCACCAGATCGTCGCGGCTCATCCCCGGCTTGCGCGGCACCCCGGCGGTGATGATGATCACATCGGCGCCGGCAATATCTTTATAATCATTGGTGCCGTGATAGCGGGCATTAAAGCCTTCAATCGGCGCGCTTTCGGCAATATCCAGCCCCTTACCCTGCGGGATGCCTTCGGCGATATCAAACAGCACCACATCGCCCAGCTCTTTGAGGCCGATCAGATGGGCCAGCGTGCCGCCGATCATGCCAGAGCCGATCAACGCAATTTTGGGACGGTGGTGGTGGGTCATGGGATGCTCCTGAATATGGGGTTAGAGTGCTTTCTTACCGGATGATATCTCGTCGTCCCTCATCCTGTGCGGTCTTTCATTGCAGGTTGGGCTGAGCTTTTCACATCCGTCTGAACAAACAAACACGATATATGTGTAGAATGTGTGAAGGGTAACGGAGTCGTGCAAGGGATTCCAGCCCTTCTACACCAACGTACCAACGGAAAGAGATATTTTAAGGAACTGGTGCAATCAGGACGCGGAGCCGTCCGGTTTATCCTCTTTTTGAGGGGAGTTAAGCG
>JBIPLF010000026.1:0-30508 GCA_044368015.1 Rickettsiales bacterium | reverse complement strand
ATACGAGTGTGTTCCCGGTGGAGCCCCGATAGGCACCCTGTGCTTCGTTTAGATGAGTGGCAAGCGCCACAAAATCCCATGCTCTGGCTTCATTGCATGCCAGTATGCGGGACGTCAGATCCGACAAGTGGTGGATAACACCATAATCATAGGTTTTGCGCGCATGGAGACGGCACCCCTCCGGTACGGATGGATGATCCCAGCCCCACATCCATGTTCCTGCCTGCACGTCAAATGTCCCTACAATTTGTACGGGAGCAATGGCCTGACGCCCATTTGGAAGGGTAAATGTAAGCGTGCCTGCCTCCAGATCTGCATCCCAGCTAGCTTCTCGCAATCCCCATAACTCATGGTGGGCTTCGGTTTTTAAGGAGAGTTCTTCGTGCGCTCGCGACAGGGTAAGCTCATATTCATGTAACGCATTACTAGGAAGTGTTGGGTTTGCAGGGGAAGGTTTCAGAAAACGTTTTATGAAAGAGGTCATGTTGGGTTCCATCTAGAAAATATGTTCAGAAAGAGGCATTTACTCCCGCAATCCCACCACGCTTCCCACCACCAATAGCGCAGGCGGGGTGAGGGCCTGTTCCACCGCAAGGCCGGGGAGGGTGGCGAGCGTTCCCGTACACACGCGTTCGCCGGGACGGGTGCCTTCCTGAATGATGCAGGCGGGGGTATCGGGGGAAAGTCCGTGCTGCGTCAGCGCCGTGCAAATCGCCGCGAGGTGCGAAAGCCCCATGTAAAACACCAACGTGGTGCGAGGGGTGGCGATGCGCGGCCAGTCGATCTCCAGCGTGCCATCTTGCCTACTGTGGCCGGTGATGAATTGCACGCTATCGGCTAGCTCGCGGTGCGTCAGAGGGATGCCGATGGAGGCCGCGCAACCCGATGCCGAGGTAATGCCGGGAATGACCGTCACGGGAATGCCCGCTTCCCTCAGCGCCAGCATTTCCTCGCCGCCACGGCCGAAAATAAACGGGTCGCCGCCTTTCAGCCGCGCCACCTGTTTGCCGAGGCGGGCCTGCGCAATGAGTAATTGGTTGATCTCTGCTTGAGGCAGCAGATGCCGGTCTTTTTCCTTACCGACAAAGATGCGCTCTACGGCGTCTGGTATGACCGCCAGCACCGCGTCTGATACGAGGCGGTCATAGATCACGACATCGCAGGATTGCAAAATGCGGTAGGCTTTGAGTGTGAGCAGGTCGGGGTCGCCCGGACCCGCGCCAACGAGGAAAACGGGCACCCGCTAGTATCCCTCGGTGAGCGTTTTCGGAGAGAAATGCGCTGCGGCGCCAGCAAAAACGGCGGATTTACAAGCACCGGAATGAGTGTACTTAAAGGTACAGGACATGAGGAGCACAGCAAATCCGCCGTTTGCAGCAAGCCGCAGTAGCATTACTCTTGGAAACTAGCAGCTTTGGTAGGGAATCGGACGTCCATAGGCATCCACCACCAGATCGCCGGTTTCGTAAGCGGCGGCGATGTAGTTTCCATGGCCCTGATGCTTGCCAAAATACAGTACGGGCTTCACGGTTTTACCCTGATGCTCCCGCAATTTGGTGACCTGACCGCGGTTCTCCGGATTATTCTTACTCATAACATACCCCTAAATAAATGACAAACACGCGCCCTTACTCGCGTATTTTCAACCGGAAGTCAAGTATAGCGTTTCCCATTTTCCCTCAGACTTCGTCGTGCTTCATCTCGTGTAGGTCTACTACACGTCGTCTCGCACTCCTCGTCTGATCAAAAAGCGAAAACACGATAAAAGCCCCCACCTTCAAAACACAGGGGATTTCCCCCCTCCCTATCCCTCCCCCGCAAGCGGGAGAAGGGACCGGATGCCACCACGCGCATCACGATCGGCGTTTGTAATAGGAGAGGCCTTCCCTCCGGTCCCCTCTCCCGCTTGCGGGGGAGGGATAGGGAGGGGGTGTGGGGGAGTTCAGGAGAGGCAAGCCTTGCTGGCGATTCCACCTACCCAATCAGCTTGATATTCACCGCCGAGGTTTTACCCTTGTTGGTGGCCAGTTCGTATTCCACTGCCTGACCTTCCGGCAGCGAGCGAATCCCCGCCGCTTCCAGCGCGCTGATATGCACGAAGGCATCGGGTCCACCCTGATCGGGTTGAATGAAGCCATAGCCTTTGGTGGCGTTAAACCATTTTACTTTACCGGTTGCCATGTGGGTCTCCTTGGTCGCAGATTGTCGTGAAGAGTCGTATCCCGAGCTCTAACCTAAGCCCAGGACTCTCTTTCGCATCGCGCAGGCAAAACACCCCCGATAAACCAGCCAAAGAGCGGATCTGGAACTATGCGCAAAACGCTTACACATCCGTTTTTCAATTACAAGTAAAAATCGGCGGTGGTGATCGTGACAAAATGGGAAAGCACTTGCGTCCTGAGGCAAATGCGGCAAACATAAGCGAGCGCCTTTCAATCAGGGGAGTTTCATGCGCTTCTGGCCCGATCTATCGGTCGATTTTCATGCCTTTCTGGATGGGTTTCAGGGGCTTCCCTCGCGTATGCGCCGTGAGATTGCGCTGATTCAATCGCAACTGGCCGATCTGCCCGGCACGAATTACCAACAGGCCCTCCGCTTGCAGGAAAAGAGCAAGCCCGCCGAAGCGTTGTTGCGGCTGCGCTTTGCTTTGCGCCTGCGGCCCAACTTCCCGGAAGCCCTGTATGAAATGGGTCGCCTGCTGATCATCATGGGCAATGATGCCGAGGCCATGCAATGCTTTCGCAAGGCGCTGGCACTCCGTCCGGGATGGGAGGAGGCCGCGTATTTTCTGGCATTACTGGATCCAAACGCTCCCCCGCCCGCTACCATGCCGGAACGGGTAGCGCGGGATCATTTCGATACCATCGCCAGCCGCTATGAGCAGGGTTATGTAGAGGCATTGGATTATCGCGCTCCCCTTCAGTTATATGAGATGTTAGCGCCTGTGCTGCCTGCCTCTCCGGTGCTGTCCATTCTGGATATGGGTTGCGGTACGGGTGGGTGCGGCACGGTGGTGCGGAGCGCGGCCCATTACCTGCGGGGGGTGGATATCAGCCGCCATATGCTGGAACGCGCCTCGGCCAAGCGTTCCACGCAGGGGGAAAAACTCTATGACAGCCTGATCCTCATGGAGCTGAACGCGTTCCTTCCCATGGAAAAAGACGCCAGTTTTGATCTGATTCTGGCCGGTGGGGTATGGAATTATGTGGGGGACTGGGCGCGTCTGATGCCTGATCTGAAACGGCTCCTCAAACCCGGCGGCGCTTTAGCCTTTACGGTGGAGAAATCCACCACCGCTCCACAGGAATGGTTTCGCGAGGTGGGGCGGTTCCGCCATAGCCGTTTTTATGTGGAGCAGGTGGCTGCCACGCATGCCCTTGTGCTGGAAACCTGCGATGATATCCTGCTCTACCGCGACGCACCCGGGTATCGTTGCCTGCTGCGGAAGCCGGAATGAGCGCAACCGATATTCTGGTGTTGCTCGACGACCGCGCCGGCAATAATCACCAGTCGTTGGGGCTTGCGGAAAAGCTGGGATTGCCCTTTACCACACGGCAGGTGACCTACCGAAACGGCGTGCGGATTCCCAATCGCGTGCCGCTTCCCTTATGCCTGCGGGCAGAACCGGTGCAGCTAGACACCCCTCCGCGCCTCATCATTGCGACCGGCAGGAGGCTTGCCCCGGTGATGTTAGCGCTTAAACGGCGCTTTCCCCTTGCCCGAACCGTACAGATCATGGGGCCGGATCTGCCTCCGTCACGGTTCGATCTGGTGGTGCTTCCGGCCCATGATCGTCCGCTGTGGGGCACCAATATCCTGTCTGTCCCTCTCTCCCTGCACCGGGTGTCGCAGGCAACCCTACAACAGGCTTCAGCCCCGCCCTTCCGTCCGGAGATGCCGCGCCCGGTGATAGCCTGTCTGGTCGGGGGGGATACGCGTGCCGGGGCGTTCACACCAGCGGCAGCTCGTGCGCTGGGAGCGCAGGTATCGCATCTTGCTGCCAGCCTGTGGATTACCACTAGCCGTCGCACATCCCCGGAGGCGGCACGCGCCCTGACCGATGCACTCACCGTGCCGTTCCATGCCTATCACTGGGGGGATGCGGGGGAAAATCCCTACATGACTTATCTGTCGCAGGCGGATGCGCTGGTGGTCACGGGGGATTCGGCATCGATGTTGTCGGAGGCTTGTTTTCCGGGAAAGCCGGTCTGGATTGCCGATACGGGGGCGAATGTCTCCGAGAAAATGCGCCGGATGCATGCATCGGTCATCACCAATGGTTTGGCGCGTCGTCTGGAAGAGGCCACACCAGACACCGTATGTATGGGCATAACGGCTGCTCCCACCCAACGGGATAGCACAGAGCTGGTGGTTGCTAGAATCCGGGCGGAATGGGCGATTCCGAACCTACCATAAACCGCGTTTTTTATCGGCCTCGGCCTCGGTATCCTTGCCCCAGAACCAACTGACATCGGCATGGCCGTCGGCGTTGCGGTCGCCATTGAGCCAGGTGAGCCCGCGCTCATCGGCCTGACTTTGCAGTTTGAAACCGAAGGCGTTTTTCCCTTCGCTGAAACGGACGATCCATTCCTGCATCTTAAAAATACTGTAGGGGGATTGCGGGTCAAACTTACCGACCTTATGCCCCAACCGGCTGCGGACGATACCGGTTTTGGGGTCCACGTTTAAAATCAACCGGTTTTCCTTGCTGTAGACATTCCCCCGGCTATCCATATAGCCGCCCTGAGGCCCGACAAACATCATGGGTTTTAGCTGTACGCGCTTGGTTTTGGCGCGTTTTTTGGCTTCGGCTTTGGCTTTTTTCTGCGCCATGCGCTCAATGATGGCTTTGGCAGCGGGAGAAAGCTCCACTTTGATGTTGGGGTCGGTGCCGGGAAGGGTTGGTCCCTGAAACTGCGTGGCCTCCAGCATCATCTTCTGCTTGTATTCGGCCATCTTGTTTTTGAGGAAATCCTCATAATTGATGTTCTTGGCGCTACTGGTACCGTTTTTATTGCGTAGATGTTTGTTGTGATCACGGTTTCCCGTGGCGAATCCCAGCAGACCGGATACAGTCTTGCCAAACTTTTCATTCCCCGCGCCACCAAAAAAACCTCTGCTCATCGGATCAACCCTCTTTACTCCATTCTACCATAAGGATTACCGCAAAAACATGACGAAATGGTTACGCATTGTTTTTCTGGGGCTTGCGCTCTATGTCGGGCTGCTGGTGTATCAGGCGGTGTTTGCGATTCCGCCTGCGGTGGTGTTTCCGCGAGGCTCGATGACCCTGATCTCCCAAGGCGTGGAGCATCGCTTTGAGGTGGAGCTGGCGCTAACGCCCGAAGCGCAGGGGAGGGGGCTGATGCTGCGCGAATCATTGGCGGACAATCAGGGGATGCTCTTTATCTATCCGCGTGTGATGCCGATTACCCTCTGGATGAAAAGCACGCTGATTCCCCTCGATATGGTGTTTTTTACCGATCAGGGGGTGGTACACCACCTCATTGAAAACGCCGAGCCGGAAACCCTCACCATGCGCTCCTCTAACGGCCCGGTGCGGGGGGTGGTGGAGCTGCCGGGAGGCACGGTTAAACGGTTGGGAATCGCGGTGGGGGATCGGCTTACCTACGACCTGAAGGGGGCGGGGAGGGGGACATGAAAGGCATGAGAAACATCTGGATCGGGTGGGTAATGGGGATATTGCTTGCCGGTTCGGCCTCAGCGCAAAGCCTTTCTCCGGTGCTGTTTGAACGGGCCAACCTGACGTTGTGGCGCGAGGCCTTGCGGGAGGTGGTGGAGGAAAAACCCAAACCAGCCGGAGAGGCGCAGGTGGCTTCCGCCAAACCGGCAAAGCCCGCGAAGCCGGAGAAAGCCAAACCGCTTCCGGAATCCTCGCCACTTTCCGTCATGGTAGAGCGGGTGGAAAGCCTGCCCCTGCCAGAACCGGGTCCGCAGGGTGCTTCTACCCAACGGTTGGGGGGGCATCTCTACCTGTTTCCGGAAGCGCTGGAGGTGGCGCTGGTTCCGGATGATTTACCGCAGCAAGGCGATTGGGCGGTGCTGGCGCTCGACGGACGGGTGCTGCTGGTGGCGCCCCGGCATCCGGGGCAGGACGCCGCCGAACTCACCCCCCGTGAAGCATGGATGGCGCTGGTACGATTCCCCACCGGCAGTGCGAAGAAGCTTGACCTCCGCGCCGGTGACCGGCTGGAAGGGAAGGTCCTCCGCCCCCTGATGCCGGGAGCGGAGGTCACGCCGTTTTAGAACACCAGATCGTCGCTCTGCCACAGATAGCCATTATCGGCAATCACCAGCGAAGGCTGCCAGCCATCGGCGTTGTTCTCGAAGTAGAGGATGTCCGATCCAATCCCCGATACCTGTGAGGCGTCGAAGTCAAACAGCACTTGCAGTACGTCCTCGCCATGGGTGAAGTCGGTGATGCGCTGCACCATGCCGGAATAGACGTAGAAGGTATCGTCGCCAGCGCCCCCGGTTGCGATATCGGCATTGCCGGTATAGGCGGTGGGGCTGTCGATCGTCGCGTCGCTGGAGGAAGGGTCGAAGCTGTCATTACCCTCGCCGCCATCCAGCATATCGGCATTGTTGCCACCACCCAGATAGTCATTTCCGGTGCCGCCGATGAGCGTATCGGCTCCATCATCGCCATAGAGTGCATCGTTTTCTGCGCCACCATCCAGTGAATCGTTACCGCTGACGCCGATGATGGTATCATCACCGGTCCCGGATGCGATCGTATCCGCGTCGTTGGTACCGACATAGAAATCATTGTCAACGGGACCCAGATTGATGTTGAGGTCATCCGCCTGCCACAGATAGCCATTGGCTGCGATGAGCAGCGTTTCTCCGGTGTCTCCCCGCGAGAAATGCAGGGTATCGGTTCCCAAACCGGTGATCTCCTCCACATGGTAGTAGTAGGAATGCACGGTGTCTTCTCCGTGGGTGACATCGGTGACAATCACCACGTTGGAGCGGTCGCCCTCGCCGAAATGGTCAATCTCGAACCAATCACCACCCGCGCCGCCCGTGAGTGTATCGGCATTGCCGGTATAGGTGGTGGCAGAGGTAACGGTGGCATCGTCGTTGTTAGACTGGAGTACGTCGGATTCTTCGCCGCCTTCCAGGCTGTCCGCTCCGGAACCGCCGACCAACTGATCGTTGCCCGTGCCGCCGATCAGGGTGTCGTTGCCGTCACTGCCCCAGAGGTAATCCTGCTCGGAGCCGCCATCCAGCGAGTCGTTTCCGGCAAAGCCATCGATGGTATCATCCCCGAGTCCGGTGGAAATGGTATCGTCGCCATCGGTGCCGGCCACATAGTCGTTATTGATGGTAGAAACCGGGAGTTCCAGGTCACTTGCCTGCCACAGATGCCCGTTGCTGGCTTTCACCAGCACTTCGCCATTGCCTTCCTGGAAGAAATACAGCGTATCGGTACCAAGGCCGTGCACATCGTCGATCGTGTAGATGTAGGAGCGGATGATATCCTCGCCTGCGGTGAAATCCTGAATGACTTCCACGGAGGATTCGTCTGTCCACCAGCTATCAATATCGAAGAAATCAGCGCCCGCGCCACCCGTGAGCGTATCGGCGGCACCCGTATAATCCACCCAGTTGAGGGCGTAGGCTTCGTCTGCACCGCCGCTGAGCGCATCTGCTCCGGCACCGCCGGTCACCAGATCCGCACCGGCTTCGCCGTTGAAATAATACCCGCCATCGTCGCCCCCGGTCATGGTGTCATCGCCGTCGCCACCAAACAGATAGCCGCCATCCAGCGTATCCGAAAGGAGATCGTTTCCGGCATCGCCATTCAGGAAGTCAAAGCCCTGATCATCGGTCAGCGTGTCGTTTCCTTCACCGCCGGAGAGGTTGTCTGACCATCCGTTGCCCGTCAGCGAGTCGTTTCCGGCACCGCCATTCAGGTAATCGAACCCGTCACCCCCTTTGAGCGTGTCGTCACCATCATTCCCGAAGAGCTGGTCATCGCCCGCACCACCATCCAGTGAATCGGCGCTGTCGGCGGAGACATACCCTTCCCCGAAGGTGAAGTCTGCGTCGCCACCATCCAGCGTATCGTTGCCATCTCCGCCTTCGAGCGTGTCGGAACCGTTATTGCCCACGACGAGGTCATCACCCGTGCCGCCATCCAGTGTGTCATCGCCAGCGTAACCGGCGACGACATCGTTATCCGCGCCACCGTCGATGGAATCGCCATCCGATCCACCGCCGATTTCGTCGCTACCGGCATCGCCAGAGAGTGTATCTGCGCCCGTATCGTTGAAAATATGGTCGTTGCCCTCACCGCCACGCACTATGTCGCTTCCGTCCGAGCCAAACAACCAGTCGTCGCCTGCACCGCCATCCATGGAGTCATCCCCCTGATCGCCGCCGAGATAGTCGTCATCGGCACCGCCGAGGATCGTATCGTCTCCGGTCCAGCCCCACACCGTATCGTTGCCTTCGCCGCCATCGACATAATCGGCATCCTGTTCGGCGAGTACAAAATCTGCGCCCGCACCGCCGAGGATGCTGTCCTGCCCGGTCCAACCCATTAGCGTGTCGTTGCCCTCGCCGCCTTCGAGCGTATCATTATCGTCATCGCCGCCGATATAATCGTCGCCTGCATCACCGCTTAAACGATCCGCGCCCGTCCATCCCCAGAGGGTGTCGTTGCCCTCGCCGCCATTGACGCTATCATCGCCGCCATCGGCAAACAGCAGGTCATTGCCATCCGACGCCGGAATGGTGTCGTTGCCGTCCTTGGCTTCGATCGTATCGTTTTCGGTGGTGGTAACAAATAGCTCGTTGACAGCAGTGCCGATCGTGTGGACCATAAAAGAGAGGCTCCGTGGTATGGTGAAGGGAATGTAAACAGCCGCACCTTATTCCCCGCGCCGTAAAAGTAAAGGATGAAATAAAGGGTTTAAGGGGCCTGCGCAAAAACCGTTGCGCTGCCCTGCAAACCATGCTTTATGAATCCCCGGTTGAGGGGGGAAAGCCCCCTCTGATTCGTGAACATAACCAGAACCGGAAGCATTGCACATGGCTCTAGCGGCAAAGGAAACTCCCATGGCTGATATCGCAGAACGCGTCAAAAAAATTGTGATCGAACATTTGGGCGCAGATGCCGCCAAAGTGACGGAATCCGCCAGCTTTATCGACGATCTGGGGGCAGACAGTCTGGATACGGTGGAACTCGTCATGGCATTCGAAGAAGAATTCGGTGTGGAAATCCCCGACGAAGCCGCCGAAAAAATCAAATCCGTAGGCGATGCGATTGCCTACATTCAGGCCAACAGCTAAGCTTACTGGCATCCAGAGGCTCCCTAACGCATGCGCAGAGTTGTTGTCACCGGTATTGGCTTACTCACTCCCCTCGGTTTGGGGGGAGAGCATGTGTGGGGTCGCCTGCTGGCCGGGCATTCCGGTCTGCGGCATATCAGCTATTTCGATACGGAAGGCTACCCCTGTCAGGTGGCGGGAGAAATCCCCACCGAAGGCGAGGGGGGATTCACCGTCAATGACTGGGTGCCCGCCAACGAGCAGAAGCGCATGGATAAGTTTATTATCTATGCGATCGCCGCAGGCAAAATGGCGGTGGAGGATTCCGGATGGAAACCCACCGACGAGGAAAGCCAGAATCGTACCGGTGTGATGATCGGTTCCGGGATTGGCGGGCTGGATACCATCCAGCAGAACTCACTGATTCTGCACGAAAAAGGATTGCGGCGTATCAGCCCTTTCTTTATTCCGGCGAGCCTGATTAACTTGGCTTCCGGACATCTTTCCATCGAATACGGGTTTCGGGGTCCCAATCACGCCGTTGTCACCGCCTGCGCCACCGGCGCACACGCTATTGGCGATGCCGCACGTCTCATCCAGTGGGGCGACGCGGATGTGATGGTGGCGGGTGGCTCGGAAGCCGCGATCTGTTCACTGGGCATTGCCGGATTTTGTGCCGCACGCGCCCTTTCTACCGGCTATAACGATCGCCCGCAGGAAGCTTCCCGTCCGTGGGATCAGGGGCGCGACGGCTTCGTCATGGGCGAAGGCGCAGGCGTGGTGGTACTGGAAGAATATGAGCACGCCAAAAAGCGTGGCGCGAAGATTTACGCCGAACTGGTGGGTTACGGCCTGACGGGGGACGCCTATCACATCACCGCTCCTTCAGAAGAAGGCGATGGCGGGTTCCGGGCGATGAAAGCAGCGCTCGCACGCGCCAATCTGGCACCGGATGCGATTGATTACATCAACGCGCATGGCACTTCCACCCCCAAGGGCGACGTGATTGAGCTGCGTGCTGTCAAACGCTTGTTTGGGGCGGCAGCCGAGAAACTCTCCATGTCCTCCACCAAATCCTCGATTGGGCATTTGCTAGGGGCGGCGGGCAGTGTGGAAGCCATTTTCTCGGTGCTCGCCTTGCGTGATCAGGTGGCACCGCCCACCCTGAACCTGCACACACCGGAAGCCGAATGCGATATCGACCTCGTGCCGCTTCAGGCTAAAAAGCGCCCCATTCGCACCGTACTTTCCAATTCCTTCGGGTTTGGTGGCACCAACGCTTCGCTGGTGTTTAAGCAAGTATAGGAGGCACGCATGTGGCAGATAATATGGTCAGAAGTGTTCGGCTTGGTTCCGCGCCCGGTATGCCCTGGTGGTAGCAGCTCGCATTGAATTTATCCTCTGCTGTCGCCCACCAACATCAGCGCTTCAGCCAGTGTCCCCGGTAAGACGGGCCGGGTGAGGCTGGTGCGCAGGCTGATGGGCAGCAGGGCGAAGCAGTTTGGTGTTGACACCGCATGGAAATCAGGCATCCTTAAATCCTCTCAATCATCAAAGATGGAGGTCGTTATGATTTACGTTATCCTTTCAGAAGTGTTTGGGATGAGTATCCCTCTGTGTGGTTCACATGCCGCAGGTGGCGGTTAGTCCCTTGTATTGCGATGACTAGCGTTTGTATACATGGGGCACAGGGCAGGGAACATTCTCTGCTCTTCCTTTTTTTATCATTCAGATCATCCGCGGTTTGTCAGTCCAAAGGGCAAGGGACCCCTCCCACCAGCGCCAGCGCCTCGGCGAGTGTCCCCGGCAAGACGGGTCGAGTGAGGCTGGTGCGTGGGCTGACGGGAAAGGGCGGCAGTTGCTCTGAAAATTGCCCGGTGGTTTTCAGCCGAATGATGTGATTCTGAGGAGCAGCGGCGAAGCGCGCCTTGTTGGCGGGGTTAACCAACTCGCGTTCATCCAGAATCCGTACGCTGTGCGGTGAAGGTGAGGCATCCGGTCCCAGCGCTTCAAAACTGGTGGCGCTGCGATAAGCGATCCCCCAGGCATCCAGATACCGCTCCAGCATATGCCGATGCACCGCCCGGCTATCGATCAGCAGCACCGGCGTTTCCGGCGTCAGCGCAGGCGGGGTGCAGTAGGGAGCGGTGCCCACCATTGGCAGTTTCAGCTCGAAGGCAAAGCGGGAGCCAATGCCCACCCGGCTTTCCACGGTGATGGATCCTTCCATCCGTTCCACCAGATGCTTGCTGATGGAGAGTCCCAGCCCCGTACCACCATAGAGGCGGGTGGTGGAGTTATCCGCCTGCATGAAGGTATCGAAAATACGGTCCTGCTGGTCTTCGGGGATGCCGATACCGGTGTCAGAAATGGCAAATCCCACCCGGCATATCCCGTCCACGGTGCCGCGCAGATGCACCTCGATCAGCACATGGCCCTTTTCCGTGAATTTGATCGCATTACCCACCAGATTGGTGATGATCTGCCGCAGCCGCAGCGCGTCCACCCGCACCTCCAGCGGCATCAGGGGATCATAGAACACCGCCAATTCCAGCGTTTTCTCGTCGGCCCGGTGGGAGAGTAGCGTGGCGACATCGCGGATCAGATCGGCGAGCCGACAGGGTTGCGGGTCGAGCACCAGCTCCTCGGCTTCAATTTTGGAGTAGTCGAGAATATCGTTGATCAGTGCCAGCAGCACTTCGCCTGATTTATACACCGTGCGGACATATTCCTCCTGCTCCGGGTCGAGACTCGTATTGTAGAGCAGCTCCGTCATACCCAGCATCCCGTTGAGAGGGGTGCGGATTTCGTGGCTCATATTGGCGAGGAAAATGCTTTTGGCATAATTGGCTCGCTCGGCATCGCGTTTGGCGCGCTGCGCATCGTAATTGGCTTTCTCCAGCCGTGTCATATAGCGGGAGAGGGCTTTTTCCGCCTGCTCGCGCTCGAAAATATGCTCGGCGCTGCGGCTGCGTTCGGCATCGAGCGCCTGCACCAGCGCCCACCACCAGAAGGATTCAAGCGGGGTGCCCATCTACTGAATATCCATCTTCAGCGCGGCGGCGATGGTGAAAATATCCTTATCCCCCCGGCCGCAGAGATTCATCACGAGCAGCGCGTCGCGGGGGAGGGTAGGGGCAAGCTTTGCGACATAGGCAAGCGCGTGGCTCGGTTCTAGCGCCGGTAAAATCCCCTCCATCGCTGCGCAAAGCTGAAAGGCTGCGAGCGCCTCGCGGTCGGTGATGCCCACATACTCCACCCGTCCGGTTTCTTTCAGATGCGCGTGCTCCGGGCCGATGCCGGGATAATCCAGCCCCGCCGAGATGGAATGGGTTTCGATGATTTGCCCGTCATCATCCTGAAGCAGATAGGTTTTGTTTCCGTGCAGCACCCCGACACTCCCCCGCGAGAGCGAGGCGGCATGGTGGGGGGTATCAAGCCCTTCTCCGGCGGCTTCCACCCCGATCATCCGCACGGAATCCGCATCCAGAAACGGATGGAAGAGTCCAATCGCGTTCGATCCTCCGCCGACCGCAGCCACCAGCACATCCGGCAGACGGCCCTCCTTGGCGTGGAGTTGCTCGCGGGTTTCGCGGCCAATCACCGACTGAAAATCCCGCACCATCTGCGGAAACGGGTGCGGCCCGGCGGCGGTGCCGATCAGGTAATAGGTATCCTCCACATTGGAAACCCAGTCGCGCAGCGCGTCATTCATCGCATCTTTCAGGGTGGCGCTGCCGCTTTCCACGGCGCGCACTTCCGCTCCAAGCAAGCGCATCCGGAACACGTTCGGTTTCTGCCGGGCAATGTCCTTCGCCCCCATATAAATGATGCAGGGCAG
Organism: Rickettsiales bacterium; assembly: GCA_044368015.1. Taxonomy (GTDB): domain Bacteria; phylum Pseudomonadota; class Alphaproteobacteria; order Rickettsiales; family RI-342; genus JBIPLF01. The sequence goes on along the minus strand of JBIPLF010000026.1, from coordinate 17,367 downwards.
ACCAAACAGCGCGCACACCGTGGCAGTCGCCACCCCATGTTGTCCGGCCCCTGTTTCGGCGATGATGCGGGTTTTACCCATGCGGCGGGCGAGGAGAATCTGCCCCATGCAATTATTGATTTTATGCGCGCCGGTATGGTTCAGCTCGTCGCGCTTGAAGTAAATCTTCGCGCCGCCCAGTGTTTCAGTCAGGCGAGCGGCATAATAAAGCGGGCTGGGACGGCCGACATAATCAGCCAGATACGCATCCAGTTCGCGGATAAAGGCGGGGTCGGTGCGTGCGGCTTCGTAGGCGCGCTCCACCTCTAAAATCAGTGGCATCAATGTTTCGGCGACATAGCGTCCGCCGAATACGCCGAAATGGCCATTGAGGTCGGGGAGGGGCGTGTCACAGAGGAGATTCCCTCCCCCTGAATGGGGGAGGGGTAGGGAGGGGGTGATTCTGTTTGTTGCGTCACCCTCCCCCTGCCCCCTCCCATCAAGGGAGGGGGAGCGCAGAGGAGTCGGACGGGAAGAAGACATTACACAAGCGCCTGCATGAAACGGGTGATTTTACCCGCATCTTTTACCCCCGGCGCGGATTCAATGCCAGAAGAAACATCCACGGCGGTGGCACCCGTGATGCGGAGGCTGGCTGCGACATTCTCCGGGGTCAGCCCGCCGGAGAGCATCCACGGACGGGGAAAGGTGACCCCGCGCAGGAGGTTCCAGTCGAAGGAGAGTGCGTTCCCGCCCGGCAGCCCTGCTCTCGGTGGGGCGGCGTCCAGCAACAGCCAATCGGCTTCGGTTTCGTGCGCGAGTGCGGTTTCCAACTGTGCACGGTCACGCACCTTGATGGCGCGGATGATCGGCACCCCGAACCGCGCACGGATCGCCGCCTGCATCTCCGGTGTTTCACTCCCGTGGCATTGGATCATGTCCGGCTTCCACGCCTCCACCAGCCGTTCCAGTTCCGGAAGCGGGAGGTCTACCGTCACGGCCACGCAACCAACCGAAGGGGGAATCAGCGCCCGCAGCCGCGCCCCTGCTTCAAGTGTCAGATGCCGGGGGGAGGGCGGGTAATGCACCAGCCCCGCAAACGCGGCGCCGGCCTCTACGGCAGCACGCAGGGCATCTTCGGAGGTCAACCCGCAGAGTTTGGCCACAACAGGCGTGTGTAAGAAACCAGCCAAACGTTCTCCGTTTGTCATAAAATATTCATAAACATTCGTTACTTCGAGAGCGGCATCATACAACATTAGGGAAAAAGTATATGTCAAGGGTTCAATGGTTACAGGATTTGCTGGCAGACCCTCTCAAGAGTAGACAGCTACTGGATGCGCTTAAAGCCATGGGCGAACGGGAGAACGCCCTTCTTAATGCTGGGATGGATGCGGGGGGGGTCCCCACGACAGTCAACGGGGCGCTTCGAATACAGACGGTAGAGGGCATGCCGGCCGGCCTTGCGGCAGAGATAAACCAGTCCTTGTGGGACATTCATAACCGCCAAGAAACAACCAGGTAAATAGGGAGCGGATTACACCAGCCCCGCAAACGCCGCTCCGGCTTCTACCGCTGCGCGCAGGGCATCTTCGGAGGTCAACCCGCAGAGTTTGGCGTGGATGGGGGGAAGGGCGGTTGTCATAAAAAGGTCATTGTTGTGAAAAGAAAATGGAACACAAGGATTATACAATTTCCGTTATAACATGCGTCAGGAGAAAGACCACTTATGACAGGATCAGGAACAAGGGTGGACCAGCACTAACTTCAGTGGGTGCTCTCACCAAACTGGCCCTTGATAGGGGGAATTCCACTTATGTAATCGACATTCCAGATGCCAAAAATTATGGTCAGACTCGCGCTAGCAATACTGCGGGCTTCGATGACGGTGCAGTCGTGGCAGAGATAAACAACGCGTTGTGGAAGTTACAAAGCAAAGAGGTCGAGAAGTAGAGTAGTATCTAGCCCTTCCCTTTTGATCGACAGGGGGGGCTTTGTCGCGTGCTATGGCAGCGTTTCTTCCCAACGCCTCTACGCATTCAACCGCTTAAACCCTGCCTCTAAATCCTCCATCAAGTCTTCCGGCGCTTCCAGGCCGATATGGATACGGAAATAGGTTTCTGTAAACGGCCACTGGGTGGCGGAGCGCACGGGCGAGGGATCAATATGCAGGATCAGGCTCTCGAACCCGCCCCAGGAATACCCCATACCGAAATAGGCGAGCTGGTCGCAGAAGGAGGCAATCGCGTCGCGGCTGTAGGTGCGCTTCATGCGGAAGCCAAACAGGCTGGCGGACCCGGTGAAATCCCGTTTCCATAATTCATGCCCGCGCGATCCGGGAAGGGCCGGATAAAACACTTCCACCACATCGTCACGTGACTCAAGCCACTGCGCAATTTTCAGCGCGGAATCCTGATGCCGCGCCAGCCGCGCTTCCATGCTGCGCAAACCCCGCAGCGCCAGATAGCAATCTTCCGGATTGCTGCACAGGCCCAGAAATTTATTGGTATCGAGCAGTTTTTTGTAATGCGCCTCACGGCAGGAGACGGTACCCATCAGCACATCGGCATGGCCATTGATGTATTTGGTAGCGGCATGGATCGAGACATCCACTCCCTTTTCAAAGGGACGGAAATAGAGCGGCGTCGCCCAGGTGGTATCCGACACAATGATAATATCGGGATTCACCGCCTTCACGGCTTTGGAGATCGCCGGAATATCCTGAATCTCAAAGGTCAGTGAGCCGGGGGATTCAACAAACACCAGCTTGGTATTCGGTTTGATATGCCCGGCGATGCCCTCGCCAATCAGCGGATCGTAGAAGCTGGTTTCCACTCCAAACCGTTTCATCTCATGCAGGCAGAAGCGGCGGGTGGGACCATAGACCGAATCGGTAATGAGCACATGATCCCCCGCACTTAAAAACGACAGTAGCGTGAGCGTCACGGCGGAAAGCCCGCTCTGGGTGATGATCGCCTTATCGGCCCCCTCAATCGCGGCGAGCGTTTCCGCCAGATAATGCTGGTTGGGGGTGCCGTAAATCCCGTAGCTGCTCTGGTGGTAGCGCCCGGCCTCGGCCGCTTCGTAATCGGCATAGGAGGGGAACACAATGGTCGAAGCCCGGATGATCGGCGGGTTTACCGCACCGTAATATTTGCCGGGTTCGCGTCCGAGCGCAATGAGCTGGGTGGAGGGTTTCATGCAGGTGCTCACAAAATGTTAATGAAATGGTTACCCGTTCTTGCTAGAATGTGCAGAACGAAACTGTAAAACACGCCTATCACGCTCTGAAAGCCCCGGCAAATGGGAAATCACGCCCGCGCACTGACTGCTCTGATTGCCATCAAAATCCTGCTGATTCAGGACGTCCTCATGGTGCTGGGGCTGTTGCCGGATGCGCATGTTTCCACGCTGGCCTCCATCGGGGCGCACCTGCTGTGGGGCATCGAATACGCTTTCTGGTGGGTGATGGTGTAGGGGCTTTCTGGACTTCTCATTCCATTCCTAGTATGGAGCGGGTCCATGTTCGGCCCGCATGCCCATCTGCTTACATCCCTGATCCGCCGCGAGGTGGCGGCGCGCTATCGTGGCAGTGTGCTGGGCGTCAGCTGGACCCTGCTGCAACCGCTGCTGATGCTGGCGCTCTATACCTTTGTGTTCTCCGGAGTGATGAAAGCCCGTTGGGGAACGGGGGAAGGCGGGCATGGCGATTTCGCGCTGATGCTGTTCAGCGGGCTGATCCTCCACACGTTTTTTGCCGAATGCCTGACGCGGTTTCCGCCGCTGATGCTGCAACACACCTCCTATGTGACAAAAATCCGCTTTCCCTTGCAGATTTTACCGGTGGCGGTGGTAGGTTCTGCTGCCTTTCACCTGCTGGTGGCGACGCTGCTGCTGCTCCCCGCGATGGCGCTGCTGGGCATGATGCCTCCTGTGACGCTACTCCTCTTTCCGCTGGTGTTGCTACCCTTTGTGCTGTTGACACTCGGCCTCGGTTGGTGGCTCGCGGCGCTTGGTGTGTATCTCCGCGACATCGGCCAGATGATGGGGATGGTGACAACCGCGCTGCTGTTCCTCAGTCCCATCCTCTATCCGCTATCGCTGCTGCCGGAAGGGTTGCGTCCATGGGTGATGCTCAACCCCCTCACTATCCCGGTGGAAAGTTTCCGCAGCGTGATGATTGCGGGCGCCGCCCCATCCTTGCTGCCGCTCTTGCTCTATACGGTGGCCGCCTTGTTGGTGGCGGGCAGTGGCTATGGTTTCTTTCAAAAAGCGCGCAGGGGGTTTGCCGATGTCCTCTGATGTGCTGCTTCAGGTCACCGACCTCTCCAAACAATACGCGCTCTATGACCGTCCCATCGACCGGTTGAAGCAGGGCCTCTTTCGGGGGCGCAAGCATTTTGCGCGTGTCGTGCAGGCGCTCGCTCCTATCAACCTCACCGTCCGGCGTGGCGAGATTGTGGGGGTGGTGGGACGCAACGGTTCGGGGAAATCGACGCTGCTGCAACTGATCTGCGGCACCCTCACCCCCACCACCGGAAGCCTGGCCTGCCATGGCCGCATCGCCGCGCTGCTGGAGTTGGGGGCGGGGTTTAACCCCGATTTCACCGGGCGCGAGAATCTGCATCTGAACGCGGCGATTTTGGGGCTATCCCCGGCGGAAATCGCCGAGCGCCTGCCAGATATGCTGAGCTTCGCGGGGATAGGAGAAGCCATCGACCAGCCGGTGCAGACCTATTCCAGCGGTATGTTTGTGCGGCTCGCCTTTGCGGTGGCGATTGAAACCCGTCCCGATCTGCTGATCGTCGATGAGGCCTTAGCGGTCGGCGACGAAGCCTTCCAGCGCAAATGTTACGCCCGCATCCGCGAGGTGCGGGATCGCGGCGGGGCGGTGCTGTTTGTGTCGCACTCGGCGGCGGCGGTGACCGATCTCTGCGACCGGGCGATCTGGCTCGATCAGGGCGAGCAGATGCAGGAAGGCACCCCCAAAACCATTGTCGGGAACTACCATAAGTTGATTTTTGCCGATCCCGCTCGCCAGCCTGCGCTCCGGGAGGCACTGAAAACGGGAGCGGAGGGGCCGGTTCTTCCCCCGGCACAGGCCACCCCCTTACCCGAAACCGCGATTGTGTACGAAGCCAACGGCGCAGAAATCCGCGTACCCCGATTGCTGGATGCCGACAATCTCCCCTGCCCGGTGCTGGAGCCGGGTAAAACCTACCGTTTCGCCTATGAGGTGCATTTCACGGAAGCGGCGGAATGGGTGCGTTTCGGCATGTTGTTTAAAACCAAAAGCGGCGTGGATTTAGGGGGCAGCGCCTCCCACACGCCCGGCCAGTTGCTGTCCTCTGTGGCGGCTGGAAGCACGGCGCAGGTGGTGTTTGAGTTTCCCTGCCGGTTTCTTTCCGGCACCTATTTTGTCAATTGCGGCGTTTCGGTGATGATCGGCGGCGAACATCGCTTTCTGCACCGCATTGTCGATGCCTGTATGATCACCGTCCTGCCAGACGCCAACACCCGCGCCAACGGGATGATCGATTTCTCCATCACCCCTTCCGTGGGGTTTTCCGCATGATCCTGCAACGATGGTTTGCGCGTACGCCGCTGACACCGGATCCGATTCTGATCGGCGGCACGGGGGGGTCCGGCACGCGGGTGGTGCAATCACTGGTGGAATCGGCCGGGGTGTTCATGGGGCATAACCTCAACGAATCCAAGGACGCGCTGGATTTTGAACCGCTGCTCGACCGGTTGGTCAATCAGGTGTTGCAGGAAACACGGGGGCTGAATTACCTGCCATCCGACCTCTCTCCCGCCTTGCGCGAATCCGCCCTGCGTGAGCTGCACGACTGTTGCGAGGCGTTTCTGCGCCGCCGTCCCAGGCACGCAACCCGCTGGGGGATCAAAACCCCGCGTCTGATGTATCTGTTGCCGCTCTTTCAGGCGCTGTATCCGGAGTTGCAGTTCATCCATGTGGTGCGTGACGGGCGCGACATGGCCTTTTCCGAGAACCAGAATCAGCTACGCAAGCATTATGCGGCGATGTTCGGCGAGGACGTGTCGGGAGATCTGCCTTCCGCCTCGCTGCGGCTCTGGGCCAAAGCCAACGGCGATGTGCATGCGTTTGGTGAGCGGATGTTGCCGGAACGCTACCATACCCTGCGTTTTGAGGATTTATGCGCCGATCCGGTGGGGGTTACGGCGCGTTTGCTGCGATTTTGTGTGCTTGCTCCGTTGCCGGATAGGCATGTGCGGAAGCAGGTGAGAACTCCGGATTCTCTGGGGCGGTGGCAGCAGCAGGACGGCGCATTGGGCGGAGCGTTTGGCGTGCAAGAGGCCGCAACCCTCAGTCTTTGGGGATATGGGGCCTGTTGCACGGAAGGCACAGAGGGTAAGCCGTTTGGGAGGGAGCAGGAAGCTTCCCAGAAAGCAAGTTGACAAGTGGGCTGGTTTTACCTATTGGTTCCCCAGCGGCTAAAGGCGTATTTTGCCTTAATACATCTGCGCTAGGCTCCACTCTGCACGGTGCAGGGTAGGTCAAGCGCTTATTAAGCCAAGAATTTTAACTCTCAACTTAAGGGGATCTACAATGGCTGTTTTTGATTTTGCTGCCGGAACCAAGGCGTTCGACGCGACCGCCGATGTTCTGGTGCTGACGGGTAGCGCCAGCGACTATACGATTGCGGCAAGCGGTAGCAACGTAACGGTGACCAAGGGAAGCGACACCCTGACCCTGACCGGTCTGGCTCTGGCTCAAATCACCACCGACAACTTCCTGACCTCCGGTTCGGATTCTGTGGTGCGTACCGGCGATAACGATGTCGAAACCACCGGCGATAACAGCGGCAACACCATCAACCTCACCACCACCGAAGAAGAAAACAACGTGATCTTCGGTCTGGGCGGTGGTGACACCATCACGGTCGGAAACGGCACTAACGTGATTTACGGTGGTTCCGGTGCAGGCGACACAACGGATGGTGCCGATGTCATCGTGGTTGGCGAAGGCAGCAACAAAGTGTACGGGAATGCCGGTGCCGACAATATCCAGTTCGGAACCGATGGTTCCGCTTCTGCCTCTCTGTTCGGCGGTCTGGGTAACGACACCATCGAAAACAATGGCAGCACCAACGACGGTGATGTGATCGCTTACGGTGGGCTGGGTGCCGACACCCTGAACTTCAACGATGGCGGTACGTTCGGTGGCGATGTGACCATCTACGGTGGTAACGGTTCTGCTGACACGACCGATGGTGCCGACGTCATCACCACCGGTTCGGGTAACTCCCTCGTTTACGGGAATGCCGGTAACGACACGATCGCGATTCTCTCCGACGACAAGGCCAGCGTGTTCGGTGGTCTGGGTAACGATGCCATCACCGATACGGGTGATCAGGACGCAGCTTGGAGCATCGTCGGCGGTTTGGGTAAAGATACCATCACTGTCAACGAACTGAACGACACCTCCACCATGACCGTTTACGGTGGCAATGGTTCCACGGATGCAGCCGACGATGACGATATCATCACGCTCGCTATCGACGAGAACGCTGGTGATGCCGCAACGGCCCTCATCTACGGGAATGCCGGTGACGACACGATCGACATCTCCGATGCCGACGACACCATCACGGGCACCGTGTACGGTGGCGCAGGTGACGACAATATCTCCTCTGCTGACGGTGATGACAGCATCATCGGTGGCGAAGGTGGCGATACCGTGGATGCCGGTGACGGTAACAACACCATCGATGGTGGTGCTGATGCCGACGACCTGACCTCTACCGCTGGCGACGATTCCGTCTCCGCAGGTGCAGGTAACGATACGGTGGATGCCGGTGCGGGTACCAATACCGTGGACGGTGGCGAAGGTGATGACGATATCACCACCGCAGGCGGCACGGATTCCATCTCTGCGGGTGCAGGCGACGATACCGTGACTTCCGGAAACGGTGGCGACACCATTGACGGTGGCGATGGCGATGACGGAATCACCGGCGGCACGGGTGCGGATAGCATCACCGGTGGCGCAGGTGAAGAAACCATCACTGGCGGTGGCGGAAACGACACCATCGACGGTGGTGCCGATGCCGATACCATCACCACGACCGGTGGAACGGATTCTGTTGCCGGTGGTGACGGAAACGACGCCATCAGCACGGGGGCCGCGATCGACACCATCACAGGTGGTGCCGGTGCTGATACCATCACCAGCGCAGCGGGTGCCGATGAAGTGACCCTCGGCGATGGTGCGGATCAAGTGAACTTCGCCATTGCTGAAGTTGATACGACCCGTGCGAACGTCGATACCATCTCTGACTTCACCAGCAGCGATGTCTTCGACTTCACCGACATCGTGCTGGCTGACCTGCGTGGTACCGGTGTGACCTATCAAGAAGGTGATGCGACCTCTGATGACTTCAGCGGTGCCAACGTCGGCTTCTATCTGGCCACCAATGAAGCGACCAGCCTGACGGCAGCGAACATCGTGACGGCCATCAGCGGCCTGACCGGTGCAGCCAATGACATCTTCTACCTGCTGATCTCTGACGGCACGGATTCCGCGCTCGTGAAGATCGACGATGATGCCGGTAACGGTGACGGTACCTTTGATGCAGCCGAAGTGAACTTCGTTGCCACCTTGGACGGTGTTGACGAAACCGAACTGGCTGCTCTGTCCGCCGCTAACTTGGCTGACTGGTAGTCAACCTCCTTCTTCGGAAGGAAAATCAAAAGGGGCGGTCCTTCGGGGCCGCCCTTTTCTTTTGCGGGTGAGCACCGTAAACAGTGCCTAACAGGGAATGGTTGTGGGTAGACGGGGAGCTTTGCTCTTGTGTTCGCTTTATGTTTTCCCTGCTGAGTGTCTTACCTCCCCCTGTGATGGGGGAGGTCGGCGAGCGGTGTGAGCGTAGCGAGTCGCCAGCGAGTCCGGGAGGGGGTGACACCCGGACGCCATCACCCTCCCCCGGAATCGTGAACGATTCCGACCCCTCCCATTCAGGGAGGGGTGAGAAAGAGTTGAAAATGCCATACCTACCCTGTTTGGGTTGCCAGCACCCACCAGTTGGGGTGCTGTGCGCGTAATCGGGTGGCGGCGCGTTGAGCCGCAGCGCAGTTGGCAAAGATTCCGATGCAGGTGGCGCCACTACCGGACATCCCCGCTGCCAGAGAGGCTTCTTCCTGCCCGATCGCTTGCAATACTGCCGCAACCTCCGGCACGCGGGTAATTGCCGCCCTGGTCAGGTCATTTCCTCCCTCCCGCAGGAGCTTCGCCACTGCCTCCGCCGAATCCATGTCATCCGGCAGGTTCAGAGGAGCTGAAAACGGGGGGGTATCCGCAGCATAGGCGCGGAACACCTCTGCGGTGGCAAGCATAACGCCCGGATTCACCAGCAGAATAGGAAGCCCGGATGGAATGGAAAGAGGCGTCAGTTGCTCGCCAATCCCTTGCATCCGCACCGGATGCTGGTGATAGCAGACGGGGAGGTCTGCCCCCAGCCCCAGCAGGAACGCGGTGCGTTCCGCCTCATCCCATGCAATCCCCCAGAGGGATTCCAGCAGCCGCACGCAAGTGGCGGCGTCCGACGAGCCGCCGCCCATGCCGCTGGCGATGGGGAGGCGTTTCTCCAGATGGATGCGCGCACCCAAACCAGCCGCATATCGGGATTGCAGGAGACTAGCCGCCTTCCACACCAGATTACTCTGCACATCGCCAAGCGGTTCGGCAAAGGGACCAGAGACGTTCAGCGAGAGCGCATCCGCTGCCTCCACGCTGAGGCGATCGCCATCGCGGGTAAACACCACCACACTATCCAGCAGGTGATACCCATCCGCCCGTTTGCCGGTAATGCGTAAGGTAAGATTCAGCTTGGCGGGTGCAACGGCCTCACGGCGTGGCGGGAGTGTTCTGCTGTTGCTGGGCGGTTTGGGTGGAGCCATCCTCTACCGGTAGCATAGCGGTGGAGGGTTCTTCCAGTTTTTTACGCAAGGCTAACTCCAGCGTGGCATCCGGATCAAAATGCAGGGCGCGTTTCCACTGGAAGCGAGCCTCCCGCATCCGTCCGACGGCGGCATAGGCGTCACCCAGATGGTCGTTCACGGTGGCATCGGTAGGCATCAGCTCGACAGCACGTTCCAGAAAGCGCACGGCTTCCTGTTTTTGTCCCATCAGATGCTTGGCCCAGCCGAGGCTATCGACAATATGCCCGTCGCGTGGGCTGAGCGCCACCGCCTCTGCCAGCAGATCATGCGCCTTTTGATAATGTTTCCCCATGGAAATCCAGGTATAGCCCAGATAATTCATGACATCCGGCTGATGGGGGGAGAGCTTCAGCGCGGTATAAAGGTCTTGCTCTGCCTTCTCCCATTGTCCGGAACGTTCGTAGGAAATCCCGCGTGCATACCAGATCACCCAATGTTCCTTGCTGGGAGCGCTGATGCGCTGAGTGGCCTGCTCATAGGCTTTTGCCGCCTCGCGGAAGCGCTGGCGTTCTTTGAGAATATCGCCCAGATACACAAAGGGCGCATGGCTTTCCGGATATTCGGCGGCGGCCTGACGCAGCAACCCGACGGCCCGTGCGGTGTGTCCCATGGAGTCATAGTTGCGTGCAATCTGCACCATGGCCTTGAAGCCCGGCAGGGTGGCGCGGGGGATGCGCTGATAGGTGGCGATCGCCTCTGCATACTGGCCCTGTTGCTCATAGACCGAACCAAGCAGTAGCCGTGCATCGTAAAAATCCGGGTCCAGCCGCAAGGCCAGTTGCAGATAGGCCTGCGCGGTCTCCATTCCCTCCCGGTGCACATGCAGTGAGGCCGCGCCATAGAGCACATCGGCCATGCCCTGGAGAGGGGTGAGGGGAGGGATGCTGTGATGCGCGTCTGGTTCCAGCCAGCGACGCAGCTCCGTAGCTTCCAGCCAGCTGGAGCGGTGTTCTTTTTGCAGCCGTTGTTGCAGCGACTCAGCAAGGACGGTTTCACCCGCTCGCGTTAGTGTCGCGTGAAACATCCGGTAGGAGCGCTCGCTGAGTTTCCCGCCATGAGCGAAATAATCGCGGATCGCACGCACCGCCAGTTTGGGTCTGCCCATACTGTCGGCAATCAGGGCGCGTTGATAATCGACATAGGCAGCAAGCAAAGGACTCAACTGCGCGGATTGATCCAGCAACCCGGCAATGCGGTCGGGCGAGGCTTTGGGCGAAAGTGCCCAGGCACTCAGCATGGGGTAGAGCACGCTTTCAAACCCACCGCGTGTATGGCTGAGCAGCTCCGCAGCGCGATCGGGGTCACCCGCCTGTACGGCCTCAATGGCTACGGCCAGCGTACCATGATCGGAAAGCGCGGTACCCTTGGCGGCGTCCGAGAGCGTCAGGCGATGCACATCCTCCCAGTCACCGGCAATCAGCGCCAGATCCAGCAATTCCTGTTTCAGCGCCGGGTCTTTATGCGCCACATGCGGCAGCGTGTGGAAGAGTTGCCGTGCGCGTTCATTATCGCCCACATGGCGGGCATGGCGCGCCGCCAGATAGGTGCCAACGGCGCTGATCTCCTGACGTTTGGCAAGGGATTTTGCGCTCCACATCCCATACCAGATGCCGCCGCCAAGGCTGATCCCCACAACCAGAGTGCCGCCCACTACCCGATGCCAGAGTTTACGTTCCATATGCCTGCCTATTCCCAAACTCTTAGCATAGCAGGGAACCATTAAAAAACCGTGACGGTTTCCCTGTGATCGCAGGTGCGTTTCGTATCACGGGGGGATGACCGTGACAACGTCACTTACGCCAGATGGGCAGCGTAGGCATCGGCGGAAAGCAGGGATTCCAGTTCTTCCGGCTTGGCGGGGGTGATGCGCACCATCCAACTGCCGTAAGGATCGGCATTAAGGCTTTCCGGCGCTTTGGGCAGGGTGTCATTCACTGCGGCGATGGTGCCGGTGAGGGGGGCATAAACATCGCTTGCTGCTTTCACCGATTCCACGACCGCCATTGCGGCACCCTGCGAGACGGTTTTGCCGATGGCGGGCAGTTCCACATAGACCAGATCGCCGAGCGCTTCCTGCGCGTAATGGGTGATGCCCACGGTCACCTGACCGTCTGCTTCCACACGCAGCCATTCATGGTCTTTGGTGTAACGAAGATCGGAAGGGATAGAAGACATGCAAGCAACCCACACAAGTAGTGTACATACCCTGCTGCCTTTACCCCCTGAAACGAAACCTGTCAAAGGGTGATGCATTTTTAGGAGGAGATGTGCAGTTTTTTACACAGCCTCCCCTTGAATCGCCGGGACATGGGGCCTATATGACGCTCACGGGTGCGGTGGGGATAGGCTCACCGTGGCCCTTTTTAAAGTCGATAACCCAACACAGGAGTGTCCGCATGAAAATTAAACCGTTGCACGACCGCCTGCTGGTGCGCCGTCTGGAAACGGAAGAACGTACCGCCGGTGGGGTCATTATCCCCGATACCGCCAAGGAAAAACCCACCCAAGCTGAAGTCATTGCCATTGGCGAAGGTGCCCGCAATGAAAAGGGCGAACGCATCCCCGTTGACATTAAAGTGGGCGATGTGGTGCTGATCAGCAAGTGGGGCGGTACCGAAGTGAAAATCGACGGTGAAGAACTGCTCATCCTGAAAGAGTCGGATGTGCTGGGTATCATCGAAGGTGCGGCTGCCAACAAGAAAAAAGCCGCCTAATTATTGTTTAAGGAGAACCACCCTATGTCGAACGCAAAAGAAGTACGTTTTGGCGTCGAAGCCCGCGACCTGATCCTTCAGGGCGTGGACATTCTGGCCAATGCCGTCAAAGTAACGCTCGGCCCGAAAGGCCGTAACGTCGTGCTGGAAAAATCCTTCGGCGCACCCCGCATCACCAAAGACGGTGTGACGGTTGCCAAAGATATTACCCTCGCCAACAAGTTCCAGAACATCGGCGCGCAGCTCATCCGTGAAGTGGCCAGCAAAACCGCTGACCTCGCCGGGGACGGCACCACCACCGCCACCGTGCTCGCTCAATCCATCGTGCGTGAAGGCGCCAAAGCGGTTGCCGCAGGCCTGAACCCAATGGATCTGAAACGCGGGATCGATATGGCCGTCGCCGCTGTGGTTGCGGACATTGAGAAGAAAAGCAAAAAGATCAAATCGCAGGAAGAGATCGCCCAGGTCGGCACCATCTCTGCCAATGGCGATGTGGAAATCGGCAAAAAACTCGCCGAAGCCATGGAGCGCGTGGGTAAAGAAGGCGTGATCACGGTCGAAGAAGCCAAGGGTCTGGAATTCGAACTGGATGTCGTCGAAGGCATGATGTTCGATCGCGGCTATCTCTCCCCCTATTTTGTCACCAATGCCGACAAAATGACGGTGGAACTGGATCGTCCGTTCATTCTCATCTTCGAGAAAAAACTCTCCGGCCTGCAACCGCTGCTGCCGGTGCTGGAAGCCGTGGTGCAATCGCAACGTCCGTTGCTGATCATTGCCGAGGATGTCGAAGGCGAAGCGCTGGCGACCTTAGTTGTCAACAAGCTGCGCGGTGGTCTGAAAGTCGCGGCGGTGAAAGCCCCCGGCTTTGGCGATCGTCGTAAAGCGATGCTGGAAGATATCGCCACCCTGAGCGGTGGTGAAGTGATCAGCGAAGAAATCGGCATCAAGCTGGAAAGCGTCACGCTGAACATGCTCGGTACCGCCAAACGCGTGACCATCACCAAAGACGATACCACCATCATCGACGGTGCAGGCGACAAAAAAGCCATCGAAGCGCGCTGCACTCAAATCCGCAGCCAGATTCAGGACACCACCTCCGACTATGACCGCGAGAAGCTGCAAGAGCGTCTGGCGAAACTGGCGGGCGGCGTGGCCGTACTGAAAGTCGGCGGCGCGAGCGAAGTGGAAGTGAAAGAGCGCAAAGACCGTGTGGATGATGCGCTCCATGCTACCCGCGCAGCAGTGGAAGAAGGCATCGTCCCCGGTGGCGGCGTAACCCTGCTCTACGGCACTCGTGCACTGGACAAGCTGGAGCCGCTCAACGAAGACCAAAAAGCCGGTATCAATATCGTGCGTCGTGCGTTGCAAGCGCCGCTGCGCCAGATTGTCTCCAATGCCGGTCTGGATGGTGCGGTGGTAGCGGGTAAACTGCTGGAAGGCACGGATGCCAACTGGGGCTTCGACGCGCAGAAAATGGAATATTGCGACATGATCAAAGCCGGGATCATCGATCCCGCCAAGGTTGTGCGCGCTGCCATTCAGGATGCCGCGTCGGTGGCTGGTCTGCTCATCACCACCGAAGCACTCGTGGCCGACAAGCCCGAAGCCTCCAACGACAACGCCGGCCATGGCAAGCGTGCCATGGGTGGTATGGGCGATATGGACGATATGGGCTTTTAGTCTGTCGCGTTCTTACTGTTCCGACAGGGGCCGTGCAGAAATGTACGGCCCCTTCATTTTGTTGCAATGTTAACGAGTTAGCATGGGTGCCGTTGTATCGCGAAACGGACCCCTCTCATGCCTGACCAGAAGCAACTATTGATTCTCTCCGACCTGCATATTGGCTGGGAGCAATCCTGTGTGGAGTCAATGTTTGACGAACTGACGCAACTTGCCGAAGGTGCCGATCTGATTATCAGTAACGGTGATTTGATCCATGGGCGTTCCCCAGAAAAGGGAGTGGAGACATTCGCTGCTGTGTTACAGTACGCAAAGCAATACCCGCAGAAAGACTTCATTTTTCTCAGCGGGAATCACGAAGGATTTTCTACAGAACTGTACCAGCGTATCCGTGAGCAAGTTGAGATGGCGGCGTTACCGAATGTCCGATTCATGGATGAAGGACTGCTGTTGGGGGGCGATCATTTAATCACGCATGGCGATATGATCCTGCGCCAGCACCAGCAGGTACATGGTGAAGCGAGAAGAGCAAACCCACACAATCCGGAAGACGCACTACGGGTTTCACGAGCAGAGAACGGTCTAAAGATGCTGCATGACTTGTTCGAAGCACGTGCGAACAATCCGGAACTTCCTTATCCGCTTCAGGATTTGGAGGGGAATAGATTGCTGCTAACCCCGGAAATTTTCTCGCAACTAAAGGGGGTGGTGTATGGGCACACCCATCGGGGACATGAGGGTGAGGAGTACGGTGGCAAAATCTACTACAACACCGGCTCGTTTGAATATAAGTGGATGGCGGAAGCTCCTAAGCCTATCCATGTCCTGAAGGGCACGTTGGTCGATGGCAAGGTGGAGACTCTGGGACTGGCGATTGACGCTGAACAAAGTCCTGGCTGGCAAAAGATTGTACAGGCTCAACAACAGGCACCTGTCCTTTCTGCTGGGTGACACGAACAGAAATCCACAGCCCCTTCATTTTTCTGTAACATACGGCGTTTAATGTTAACCTAGCACTCGTGTATAACAGGGATGGTTTTCATTCATGATCGCCGCCGGACTCGGATTTTTGCGTGCGGCCGCCTCGGCGGTCACCGGCGATATTGTGATCGAACTCGCCAAGGAGTTTCTAGAAAATAGCGGCCGCGATATTGGTTCGCTGTGGAAGGCCAATAAGGCCGATGTGCAATCCACGCCTCCGCGCACCCTGCTGCTTTCCGATAACAAGGAAGCCTTGCCGCAGCTTCCTCCTGAAGCCCAGAAATACGCCAAGGTGGGCGATTATTTCCGGCAGGAGCTGGGCGTTCCCTTTTACCTCGTGGAATGGGCGGCGCGGCTGCAAAATGCCGGCCGTATGGCGATGATCGAGGATGTGTTCAAATCCGACAGTCTGGATCTGGTGGCGCTGCGGAATGCCAAAACCGCGTTCCGGTTCCGGCGGCCTGTGGCAATTGATAACCCACTGCCGGATCAATTGGGGGGGCACGACCATGATCCCCCCATTGCCGAGGCCGATCAGCGGTTGCGCAATGCGACCGAGGGCGAGCAGGCGATCACGCAGGTGGCGCGGTTGTTTGTGGATGCGTTGGAAAAAGCACAAAATCTGGGCGACCGCACGCTCTATGCTTCCGCTCCCGTGCAGGATGCGATTAAGGGGATTCGTATCCTCTCGCATCAGATGAAAGTGAGCGCGGTGGAGGGGCTGGAACTGGTCGGGCGCGACCGCGACGCCGATGTCCTGCGCGACGAAATCAACCGCGAGCGGCTATCTACCTATGGGCAGGAAAAACCGGGCATGTTTGCCGGTGTGATGCGCGGCATCGCAGGTGCATGCGAGAAGCTGGGCTATCAGACCGATGGTAGCTTCAGGAATATCTGGGGGCTTAGCACCATCGCCCGCACGGCGGCGGGATATTGCAGCCGCAAAGGCTATGAGGTGGTGGAATCGGTAGGGCAGGAGACGCTGCTAACCGGCATCAAAAGCGCAGTGGAGCAACTGGAGAAATCCGGCCGTATTGAGCTGGATCGCGGGCATATCCTCAACTGGGTGAAGGCGCAGGCGCTGGAATCGGGGATGGAGGTGAAGAAAGTCGATACCCTACTCGGCGAGATTCCGCCCGAAAAACCCAAAAAACAGCCCGCCGTTTTGACACCCGGCAAGGTCAGGCCAGCACCTACCGTTGCGGTTGAACCCGTGCCTTCCATAGACGTGGCACAGGTGGTTCCGGCTGCTGAGCTGGCCGAGCCTGCAAAGCTGGCGGAAACTCCTGCCGCTGCGATTATCCCGGACACCCCGGCGGCGCTTTCTGAACTCCCTGCTGCGCAGCAAGGGGCTGCACAGGGGCATGGGGGATAAACTCCCTCTCCCTCTGGGAGAGGGTATAGGTTTGGATTGCCACGCTCGCGTTGCTCGCTCGCAATGACGGATGAAAGCCATCGCTTGCCCCTATAAATAAATCTCCGGATCAAAAATCTCCATCCAGCGTTCCGGATGGCTTAAATCCGTGAACCCGCATTTGGCGTAGAGGTCCCGCGCTTTGGTGGTGACGAGCGCCATCCGCCGCAGTCCCTGCAACTCCGGATGGGCGCGAATGCATTCAATCAACCATAGCGATAACCCCTTGTTGCGGTGGGCGGGGTCGATAAACACATCGCTCACATAGGCGAAGGTGGCAAAGTCGGAGATCACCCGCGCAATCCCCATCTGATAATCTTCCGTGTACATGCCAAAGGCGAGGCTGTGGGTCAGCGCTTTTGCCACTACCTCGCGGGGGATACCGGTCGCCCAATAGGTGTTGGTCAGCGATTGATGCACCCAATCCACATCCAGCAGGGCGGGATCGGTGGAGATGCGGTAGGTATCGCGGGTGGCGGTGTAGGGTGTGGTCTGATACATGGGCAAAACTTCTTGTTCGGTTTTATTCCCCCTCCCTATCCCTCCCCCGCTTCGCGGGAGAGGGAACCGGATGCACCATCGCGCTTTTTTATCCGCGTCTATCGTGAGGAGAGG
>JBIPLF010000006.1:0-61251 GCA_044368015.1 Rickettsiales bacterium | reverse complement strand
GGCGACGATTCTCTTTTCGGGGATTCTGGGAACGACACGTTGCTTGGTGCGGAGGGGAATGACTATCTGGATGGCGGTGCGGGAACGGACAGCCTGGATGGGGGGAATGGCAATGATTACTACGTCGTGAACTCCACCACGGATGTGATTGTGGATAGCGCAGGCAATGACACGATTTACGCCTCCACCCATTACACGCTGCAAAGCTTCATCGAGAATCTCCAACTGCTCGGGTCTGCCAACCTCAACGGCTATGGCAATGCGGGAGCCAATTATGTGGGCGGAAACACCGGCAACAACAACCTGTTCGGTCTGGACGGCAGTGACGTCATGTATGGCTTGGACGGTCATGATTCGCTGGTGGGGGGCAACCAGAACGACACGCTCTATGGCGACAACGGCAACGACACGTTGAACGGCACGGCGGGTACCGACCGTCTGCAGGGCAATGACGGCGACGATACCTATTATCTGAATGTGGACGCGTCGGACACGCTGGTGGAAGCGGCAGGTGAGGGTACGGATATCGTGCTGAGCGCCTTCAACTGGACGCTGGGCGCCAATTTTGAGAAGCTCACCCTCACAGGGGCGGCCAACATCAACGGCACCGGGAACACGGAAGCCAACACGATGCTCGGCAACAACGCCAACAACACCTTCTTCGGTCAGGGCGGTAACGATACGCTGGATGGCGCGGGCGGCACGGATAATTTGCGCGGGGGACTGGGCGACGACACCTATATCCTGCGGGTGGATACACTCGATACGATTGTCGAAAGCGCCGGAGCAGGCACCGGATTCGATACGGTGCTGACGGCGTTCAGCTACACGTTGGGGGCCAATCTGGAAGGGCTGACGCTCACCGGAAGCGGCAATACCAGCGGCACCGGCAACGCCAGCACCAACACCATGCACGGCAATACCGGCAATAATGGCCTGTTCGCGCAGGACGGCGCCGATGCGCTCTATGGCTGGGACGGCAACGACACCCTCTCCGGCGGCAACGGGGCCGACCATCTGTTCGGGATGAACGGGGTGGATCGCCTGACGGGAGGTGCCGATCTCGATACCTTCATGTTCAACGATGTGGCGGAAATGGGTGTGGGTGCGGGTAATCGCGACGTGATTACCGACTTCAGCCACGCGCAGGGTGATCAGGTGAATCTGGATAACCTGCTGGTGGGGGATAGTTTCGCCTATCTGGGCATCGGCGCGTTCACGGGCGCCGATCAGGAAGTGCGTTACTTCCAGTCCGCAGGCACTACCATCGTGCAGATCGATACCGACGGTAACGGTGCTGCTAACGCCGAAATCCAGTTCTCCGGACTCCTCGGACTGGTGGCCTCAGACTTCGTGCTGTAGCTTCACAACCGGCGGCTGTGGCCGCGCGGAACCTATCGCCCCTGTTCTTGCCTTTTGCGCGAGAACAGGGGCGTTTTATTATGGCGTCATAAAACATTCACTTTTTTTGGGTGCCGCATCTGCATATTAATACATGCAAGTATTATTAACTATTTAGCAAGGAGATTTCGATGGCAACGCTCAAGGGCACAAATGGTAATGATGTAATCACCGGTGGTGGAGCGGGCGACCTGATTTTGGGGTATGCAGGAAATGATTCGCTTTTCGGCGGATACGAAAACGGTGCGGGGAACGATACCATTCGCGGTGGAGATGGTCACGACTTCATTCAGGGCGATGCAGGCAATGATTCGTTGTTTGGCGATGCAGGCAACGATGCAATCAAAGGTTTTTATGGCAATGATCGCCTCTATGGTGGCGCGGGTAACGATACGCTGGAGGGCGATGAAGGTAATGATACGCTCGACGGCGGTGGAAACACCATCTTTAGGGATGTGCTGCGCGGCGGAAACGGAGACGATACGTACGTTATCGTGTCTGGAACTGAGAGAGTAGAAGAGTATACGGATGCAGGAATCGATACTGTTTATACGGTACTTTCAGGACAGTCTTTAAACCTCAATGGCTTTGAAAATGTAGAAAACCTCAGGTTGGGCGGAACAGCACAACAAGGATTTGGCAATGATTTAAGCAATAAAATTCTTGGTAATGCTTCCTCTAACGAACTGTTTGCATATGATGGAAATGACTCCCTCTTTGGCGGGGATGGCGCCGATACATTAGGGGGCGGCAACGATAATGATCGTCTGGACGGCGGTGCTGGCGATGATCATCTGGACGGAGGAAGCGGCAGTGATACAATCCTCGGAGGTGCGGGGAATGACACATTGTCTGCAAGTAATACCAGCTTTGAATGGTCTGACTTCACGACGACGGATGATAGCAGTAATACGCTGGATGGCGGTGATGGAGATGACCGGGTAAGGGGTGGGTCCTTAAGTGATAAAATGATCGGTGGCTCTGGAAACGATTACCTGATCGGTGGGGCAGGAAACGATCAGATAAGTGGCGGCACGGAAAATGACTCTGTTCTCGGTGGTACCGGACAAGATACGCTGAATGGTGGTTCTGGAAACGATTACCTAAGCGGCGATGGAGGAATCGACCAGATAAGTGGCGGACAAGGGAACGATAGCTTCTACTTTTATGCAGACGGGGTGACAAAAGGCGCAGGAAACCGCGACATCATCACCGATTTTAATAATACCACGGAGCGCGACACAATACACCTCGATGGGATGCTTGATGTTGGCCATGTTGATTTTATTGGTAATACAAGCTTTACCGGAGAGGAGAACGAGGTGCGTTACTTCTATGCAGGCAACACGACCATTATACAGCTTGACATTAATGGAAATGCAGTTGCAGATGTTGAGATTCAATTGACAGGACATGTCACTCTCTCTGCTATGGATTTCCCGAATTACTAAACCACTCCTTCGCAAGAAGGGGGCTGTATGATGTGACTCTGATGATCCTATTCCCCTGTTTTTTCCCTGAAAAGGCGAGAACAGGGGCTTTTTCTATTGCGAATCCCTCTTTACAGCGGTAACGGTTTCTTCATCCTTCACCGTTAGGGTTGCCGCATGAACATTCATGAATACCAGGCGAAAGCCATCCTCAAAAAATACGGAGTGACCGTTCCTCGCGGCTCCGTCGCGTTCACCCCTAAAGAAGCGGAAAGCGCGGCCCAGGGCCTCGGTGGCAAGCTGTGGGTCGTCAAGGCCCAGATCCATGCCGGAGGTCGCGGTAAGGCAGGCGGCGTGAAACTCGCCCGCTCGCTGGATGAAGTCAGCGCCTATGCCAAAGCCATGCTGGGGATGACGCTCGTCACCCACCAGACCGGCCCGCAAGGCAAAGAGGTAAAGCGCCTCTATATTGAGGAAGGCTGCGACATCGCCCATGAGTTTTACCTGAGCGCCGTGGTGGATCGTGCCACCAGCGGTGTAGCGCTCATGGCCTCCCGCGAAGGCGGCGTGGATATTGAAGAAGTAGCCGAGCACCATCCGGAAAAAATCATCACCGTGGCCATTGACCCGGTGACCGGCATTCAGCCCTTTCATATCCGCAAACTGGCCTTCGGCCTGCAACTTACCGATGCGCAGATGGCGAGTTTCACCCCCATGGTGCAGTCCATTTACGAAGCCTTTGTGGATACGGATTCCAGCCAGTTGGAAATCAACCCTCTGGTGCTGACCTCCAAGGATACCTTCATTGCTCTCGACGGCAAAATGAACTTCGACGACAATGCCCTCTTCCGCCACAAAGACCTGGAAGAGCTGCGCGATCCCGACGAGGAAGACCCGCTGGAGCGCGAAGCCTCGCTCTATAACCTCAGCTACATCAAAATGGATGGCAATATCGGTTGCATGGTGAATGGTGCGGGCCTTGCCATGGCGACGATGGACATCATCAAGCTTTATGGCGGTACACCGGCGAACTTCCTCGATGTCGGCGGTGGCGCGAACAAGGAAAAAGTGACCGCAGCCTTCAAGCTCATCCTCTCCGACCGCAATGTGGAAGGGATTCTGGTGAACATCTTCGGCGGTATTATGCGCTGCGACGTGATTGCGGAAGGCATCATCGCCGCCGCCCGCGAAGTGAAGCTCCATGTGCCGCTGGTGGTGCGTCTGGCCGGTACCAACGTGGAAAAAGGCAAGGAGATGCTGCGCGCTTCCGGGCTTGCCATCACACCGGCCGACGATCTGGCCGATGCGGCGGAAAAAATCGTCCGCGCCGTGAAAAAAGCAGCAGCCTAAGGGGAATTCACATGTCCGTACTCATCCACCAAAACACCAAAGTGATCTGTCAGGGCTTTACCGGCCGTGAGGGTACCTTCCATTCCGAACAAGCGGTCGCCTATGGCACCAAGATGGTCGGTGGGGTGACCCCTGGCAAGGGCGGTACCTCGCATCTGGGGCTGCCGGTTTTCAATACGGTGGCCGAAGCGGCCGCCCTTACCGGCGCGAATGCGAGCGTGATTTACGTTCCGCCACGTTTTGCCGCCGATGCGATTCTGGAAGCAATCGATGCACAACTGGAGCTCGTGATCTGCATCACCGAAGGCATTCCGGTGCTCGATATGGTGAAGGTGAAACGTGCCCTTTCCGGCACCAAGACCCGGCTGATTGGCCCCAACTGTCCCGGCGTGATTACACCCGGCGAATGCAAAATCGGCATCATGCCCGGCCACATCCACAAAAAAGGCTCGATTGGGATCGTCTCCCGTTCCGGCACGTTGACCTATGAAGCGGTCGCGCAAACCACCGCCGAAGGCTTTGGTCAAAGCACCTGCGTGGGGATTGGCGGCGATCCGGTCAAAGGCACGGAATTTATCGATACGTTGGAGCTGTTCCTCGCCGATGACGAAACGCAAGCCATCGTGATGATCGGCGAAATCGGCGGATCAGCCGAGGAAGAAGCCGCCGAATTCTTGATGACGAGCAAGCGGAAAAAGCCGATAGTAGGCTTTATCGCAGGCCGTACGGCGCCTCCGGGACGCCGTATGGGCCATGCGGGCGCGATCGTTTCGGGTTCCTCCGGTAATGCCGAAACCAAAATTGAGATGATGAAACGCGCCGGTATTAAAGTGTCGGATTCGCCAGCCGCTCTGGGTAAAACCATGCGGGAGCTGCTCGCTGCTTAGTAAAGGGATCAGGATTCGGGATTTAGGGATCAGTAAGTAAGGAGGTCGTCACGCAGAGGTTTGTACTCACGGTCTGACTGAATCCTGGCCCCCGAATCCTGAAGCCTTTTCCGTTCCCCCATCCATTAACGTCTCGTACTGTCATGTCCCATCCTCTTGAAGCCCTCTCCCCTCTGTTTGGTGCCAACGCCATTTTTGTTGAAGAAATCTACGCTCGGTATCAGCAGGATCCCGCATCGGTAGACCCCAGCTGGCAGCAGTTTTTTGCAAGCGTCGGCAGCGATGACGCGGCCCGCACCGTACCCTCCTGGGGGGTAGATCGCACCCGCGTGATCGGCGCGGTGGATCCGGAGGAAGTGAAAAAAAACAAGGAACAGGCCGCGAAAAAAGGTGGCAGTGCAGCAGCAGGCGCCAACCCGGAAGCGGTGCAGAAAGCCGCACTCGACAGTATTCAGGCATTGCAGCTCATCCGCGCCTACCGCGTGCGCGGGCATCTCTATGCCAATCTCGACCCGCTGGGGCTGACGCCGAAACAAACCCATGCCGACCTGGAGCTTTCTACCTACGGTTTCTCGGAGGCCGATCTGGATCGCCCGATTTTCCTCGGCGGCACGCTCGGCTTGCAGACCGGGAGTTTGCGCGAAATCATGACCATTCTGCGCTACAGCTACAGCGACGCGGTGGGTGTGGAATACATGCATATTCAGGACCCGGCGCAACGGAGCTGGATTCAGCAACGGATTGAAAGCAGCCGCTCGCGCCCGCATTTCTCGCAGGATGAAAAAAAATCCATTCTCTCCAACCTCATTGAGGTAGAGGCGTTTGAGAGCTTCCTGCACACCAAATTCCCCGGCACCAAGCGCTTCTCCATTCAGGGGGGCGACGCCATGATTCCGGGGCTGGAGGCGATGATCGCCACCTCCGCGCAGGCCGGAGTGGATGAAATTGTACTCGGGATGCCGCACCGTGGCCGCATGAATGTGCTGACCAGTGTGATGGGAAAACCGTATGTGGAGCTCCTCTCCATTTTTCAGGGGAAAATGGATCATCCGGAATGGGTGGCCAGTTCCGGCGACGTGAAATACCATTTAGGCGTGTCCTCCGACCGCACCATGCCAGACGGCAAAAAGGTGCACCTGTCACTCACCGCCAACCCCTCGCATCTGGAGGCGGTGAATCCCGTGGTGGTGGGTAAGGTGCGCGCCAAGCAGGAACAAAAGAACGATACCGACCGCAGCCGCGTCATGGGTGTGTTGCTGCATGGCGACGCCGCCTTTGCCGGACAGGGGCTGGTGCCAGAAACCCTCGCACTCAGCGAGCTGAATGGCTACCGTTCCGGCGGCACGCTGCATATTATTGTCAACAACCAGATAGGCTTCACCACCGCGCCGAAAGATTCGCGCTCCACGCCCTATCCGTCGGATGTAGCAAAAGCCGTGCAGGCGCCGATTTTCCACATCAATGGCGACGATCCGGAAGCGGTCGTCTTTGCCTGCCGCATGGCGGCGGAGTTCCGCGCCACCTTCAAGCGCGACACGGTGGTGGATATCATTTGTTATCGCAAATACGGCCATAATGAAGGCGATGAACCGATGTTCACGCAACCGATTATGTATCAAACGATCGCGCAGCACGCGCTGCCCGCGCAGCTTTATGCGCAGCAGCTGATCCGCGAGGGCGCGGTGGATCAGGCCTGGGTGGATGCCGAATTCACGCGGTTCAAACAGAAGTTTGAGGCCGATATGGAAGCGGGCAAGAGCTTTGCCCCCAACGAAGCCGACTGGCTGGGCGGCAAATGGTCGGGGATCAAGCGCCGCGAGGACAGCCAGAATCTGGAAGGCGAAACCGGTGTCACGCGCGAAAAACTGGTGGATGTCGGCATGTGTCTGGCGCGGGTGCCAGAGCACATCAAGGTCAACCCCAAGATTGTGCGGATGCTTGAAACCCGCCGCGAGATGATCGAAACCGGCAGCAATATCGACTGGGGCATGGGCGAGGCGCTGGCCTTCGGCACGCTCTTAAAAGAAGGCTTTCCGGTGCGGGTGTCCGGGCAGGATTGCATTCGCGGTACCTTCACCCACCGCCATTCCGAGCTGGTGGATCAGGAAAACGAAAGCCGTTACAATGTGTTCCGCAATTTTGGCCCCTCGCAGGCGCGGTTTGAGGTGTTTAACAGCAACCTCTCCGAATTTGCGGTGCTGGGGTTTGAATATGGCTATAGCTCGGCGGAACCCAACGCGCTCGTCTGCTGGGAAGCGCAATTTGGCGATTTCGTCAATGGCGCGCAGGTGATTATCGACCAGTTCATCGCCTCGGCCGAACGCAAATGGCTGCGCATGTCGGGACTGACCATGCTGCTGCCGCACGGGCATGAGGGGCAGGGGCCGGAGCATAGCTCGGCGCGTCTGGAGCGTTTCCTGCAACTCTGTGCCGAGGACAATATGCAGGTGGCGAACATCACCACCCCGGCCAATATGTTCCATGCATTGCGCCGTCAGTTGCACCGCGATTTCCGCAAACCGCTCGTCATCATGACGCCGAAATCGCTGCTGCGGCATAAGCTCGCCACTTCCACGCTCGCGGAATTTGCAGAGGGTACGCATTTTCAGCGCGTGATCCCGGAAATCGACAGCATCGGCAAGGATGCTTCCGTGCGCCGGGTGGTGCTGTGCAGCGGGAAAATCTATTACGATCTGCTGGAAGAACGCCGCAAAACCGAGATGAACGATATTGCGATTGTCCGGGTGGAGCAAATTTACCCCTTCCCGGCGCAGGAGCTGGAAACCGAGTTGAAGCGCTACCCCAATGCGGAAGTCATCTGGTGTCAGGAAGAGGCGCGCAACAACGGTGCCTGGAGCTTCGTCGTCCCCTTGATTGAGGAAGTGCTGGAAAGCATCAACCACAAAGCCGCCCGTCCGCGCTATATCGGACGGGCCGCCGCGGCCTCACCGGCAGCGGGCTATCTGAGCCTGCATAACCGTGAGCAACGGGCGATCATCGAAAGTACCATCAGCACGGCACGCGCCACACCGGCAAAGGTGGCGGTATAGGGGGTATAGGAGGGATGCGAAGATGACCGTCTGTTCGGTCATCGAACCGCTTATCGCATCCTCACGGCTCACATCGGCCGTAAATACTGCTCCAGCGAGTGCCACGCCTGAAGCGCGTTGTGGTGGAGCATCCGCAGTTCCAGCACCAGCCCTTCCAGCGAGACATCGGGGGCCACCGCGCCAAACACCACGTATAAATCCCCGATCTTCCCGAAGGAGGAAAGCGGCATGGGGATATTCATCTCCAGCATTTTCGTGTGCAGCGGGGCTTCCATGCCTTGCGCGACGTCCTGCGAGCGAAACAGATGCGCCACGCACAGAATCTGCCGGTCGGCAACGGAAAGGTAAATTGGTAGCGCGTCTTCCTCCTGCACGGCGATGTGCAACACCTCGATCCCACCGGGCATTTCTTCTACGGTGAAGGAAAAATCGGTTCCTCCCTGCGCGATATAGTCACGCAAAAGATCGCGGTAATAGACCAGTTGAGGCATCGGATACTTGCTCCCACGGTAAAGCCGTTATACTATGCTAACCATCGTTGTTTGACAAACCCTTAACGGCAAGACGCTCATGGTAACGCAGGTTCGCATCATCCGCACGCCCAAAAACGCTATGCAATCCGGCAAAAAACACATGGAGCGCTGGCAGTTGGAATTTCCGGCCGCCCGCGATCGGTTTCTCGATCCGCTCATGGGCTGGACCGGCGCGTCCGACATGCGTCAGGAGTTGGCCCTGCGTTTCGATACCGCCGAAGAAGCCGCCAGCTACGCCACCCGTCAGGGCTATGCGTATGAAATCCTCGCCTATCCGGCCCCCAAACAACGCGCCAAAGCCTATGCCGAAAACTTTGCCTTTCAGCGTATCCGCGCCTTTTCCGTCAAGCGGGCGGGTTAGGTTGCTGTTTTGGCGGGACATATCGGCTTTTTTGCTGTAAAGGCAGGTCTGGTATGAAAATGAAACCATTTGTGCCCTCATGCTGACCGAATCTCACATTCCCCCCACCCTTGATCTTGAAGCCGAAATCCTGCGCCTGAAACGCGAGATGAATGCCGTCATTCTGGCGCATTATTACCAGGAGGGCGAGCTACAGGACCTTGCCGATTTCGTGGGGGATTCGCTGGACCTCTCGCGTAAGGCCGCGGCCACAAACGCGGAGGTGATTGTGTTTTGCGGGGTGCGTTTTATGGCGGAGACGGCGAAAATCCTCAGCCCCACCCGCACCGTCTTACTGCCGGATATCAAGGCGGGCTGCTCACTGGAGGATGCCTGCCCGGCGGATCGTTTCAAAGCCTTCCGCGAGGCGCATCCCGACCATATCGCGCTCACCTACATCAACTGCTCGGCAGAGGTGAAGGCGCTGTCGGATATTATCGTCACCTCGTCGAATGCCGAGGCGATTGTGCGGCAGATTCCGGAATCCCAGCCGATTCTCTTCTCTCCCGACAAGCATCTGGGCGGATACATCCAGCGCAAAACCGGCCGCACCAACATGCTGCTGTGGAACGGGGTATGCATTGTCCATGACCAGTTTTCCGAGCGCGAACTGGTAAAGCTCCAGACACGCCACCCTGAGGCGCGCATCATCGCCCATCCGGAATGCCCGGAGGCGCTGCTTGCCTATGCCGACCATGTGGGATCGACCTCCTCGCTGCTCGCCCATGTGCAGGGAGTGGAGGGGCAGACCTTCCTCGTCCTCACCGAGCCGGGGATTCTGCATCAGATGCGGAAGCGTGCCCCCGGGAATACCTATATCGACGTCCCCGGAATGGATGGCTCCTGCGCCTGCAATGCCTGCCCTTACATGAAGCTCAACACACTGGAAAAGCTCTATCTGTGCATGGTCAACCGCGCCCCCGAAATCACGGTAGAGGAGAGCGTGCGCGTGCGCGCCGAGGCCGCGCTGCAACGGATGCTGACGATGTCGGAAGGGATCAACACCGGAGGGCGGGGGGATTGATGTTCCCCGACGCCGCCACGCTTTTGCTTTTACGTGCCGCCCTTGACGAGGATATCGGCGCCGGCGACATCACCACGCGTCTGGTGGTGCCGCCTAGCACGCAGGCGCGACTGGCGATGCGGGCGCGTGAGGGGATTGTCATGTGTGGGGACTGGGTGGTGCCCACGCTGCTCACCATGCTCCAGCCGGAATCCGCGTGCAGGGTGGAGCCACAGGCCGCAGACGGCGAGGCCGTGGCGGCGGGGGGAACGCTCCTCACCCTCTCCGGCGATGCCCATACCCTGCTAACGCTGGAACGCACCGCGCTGAATATCCTGCAACGCCTGTGTGGGGTGGCGAGCCTCACAAGGCGGTATGTGGAGGCGGTGGCGGGGACGGGTGTCACGATTCTCGATACACGCAAAACGCTCCCCGGCTGGCGGACGCTTGATAAATACGCCACCCGTACGGGAGGAGCCGTGAATCACCGCATGCGGCTGGACGATGCGATTCTCATCAAGGATAACCATCTGGCGCTGGCGGGGTGTACGCTGGCGGAAGCCGTAGCGCGGGCCAGAAATCAGGGTTCAGGGGTCAGGGGTCAGGGAATGTCTTTAATCGTCGAATGCGACACGCTGGCGCAAACGGAAGAAGCACTCACCGCCGGGGTGGACCGGATCCTGCTCGATAACATGCCGCTTGCAATGCTGCGCGAGGCGGTGGCATTGCGGAATCGGCTGGCGCCGTCGGTGCAGCTAGAGGCCTCCGGCGGCGTATCGCTGGAAACGGTGCGTGCAATCGCGGAAACGGGTGTGGAGTGCATCTCCGTCGGCCGCCTCACCCACAGCGCCCCGGCGGTGGATATCGGGCTGGATGTAGAGGGGGATAGCTGAGGAACGCTGCTCTCCCAAGATTTCGCTAGGGCGCAAGCGAAAATATAGTGTTTTCGCTTTTTAATGAGAGCAGGAGCCTGAGGCGACGTGTAGAAATCCTACATGAGCCGAAAGGCGACGCACTCTCAGTG
Source organism: Rickettsiales bacterium (assembly GCA_044368015.1). Lineage (GTDB taxonomy): Bacteria > Pseudomonadota > Alphaproteobacteria > Rickettsiales > RI-342 > JBIPLF01. Next base: position 50,173 of record JBIPLF010000006.1, on the reverse strand, counting down.
AAAATGGGAAATACTATAGCAGGGTCGGCGAGCACCGGAATGAGTGTACGTTTGGGTACATGACATGAGGAGCGGAGACGATCCTGCCATTTGCAGCAAGCCATAGTAGAAATCTTACCTACTCAAACACCTTCGTCTGCTTGGGCCGTACAAACAGCAAATCCCCCTTGGCGATCTGCAACCGGTCTAGCACGCTTTTGGGGATCTCCACCTGAAGCACCGGCCCGCTGGAGCGCTCCAGCTCCAGCTTCACCAGCGATCCGGCGGGGTTGAGATGCACCACCCGCGCTTCAATGGATTCATGATGGTCGTGCGTTTTGCTCACCCACATCTCGTGCGGGCGGGCATAGAGCTTCACGGCCTTACCATCCAGCGGGCGGCGCACTTCCTTGCGTTTCAGCGGCAGGGAGGGGGGGGAGGGGGTAGCAACCAGCCCCGGCACCACGCGGGAGAACAGGCTACCGATTTCCGGATAGCGGTTCAACCACCCGCTGGGGCGCGTGGTGGGGGTGAGCACGCTTTCGGGCACTTCCACCAGATCGGTTTCCGCCAGATGGATCGCGCCTTGCGCGTCTTTCCAGCCGTCGAACTCGTTGTAATTGCCAAGAAAATCATACACAAACGCATTGGCGGGGTGCTGCCATACCTGCTCCGGCGTACCCAGTTGCTCCACCTTGCCATTGCTCATCACCACCACACGATCGGAGACTTCCATCGCCTCTTCTTGGTCATGGGTGACAAACAGGCTGGTAATGTGCATTTCGTCATGCAGGCGGCGCATCCAGCGGCGTAGCTCTTTGCGCACCTTGGCGTCTAGCGCACCGAAGGGTTCATCCAGCAGCAGCACTTTGGGTTCCACGGCGAGCGCTCTGGCGAGCGCCACCCGCTGCCGTTGCCCACCGGAAAGCTGACGCGGATAGCGGTCATGGAACGTGTCCAGATGCACCAGCTCCAGCAATTCCATCACTTTGCGGCGAATCTGGTAATCGGAGGGGCGCTGGTCTTTGGGCCGCACCTTCAGCCCAAATGCCACGTTATCGAACACCGTCATATGCTTAAACAGTGCGTAATGCTGGAACACAAACCCTACTTTGCGTTCCTGCACGGCTTTGCTATGCACTTTTTCGCCATCCAGCAGCACGCTGCCGCTATCGGGGAATTCCAGCCCCGCGATGATCCTCAGCAGCGTGGTTTTCCCCGAACCGGACGGGCCAAGCAGCGCTACCAGCTCGCCGGATTTGACCTCCAGACTCACATCGTCGAGCGCGGTGAAGTCGCGGAATTGTTTGCTGATGTGGCGCGCATGTATCCCCATATCCTTACCTTTCGTCTCCGCATTGCCGCTCAACCAACCGTTTCAGTGCCAGCGTCACCAGCGCCAGAAAGGTGAGGAGCGAAGCCACGGCAAAGGCCGCAACAAAATTATATTCGTTATACAGCACTTCCACCTGCAAGGGTACGGTGTTGGTTTCGCCCTTGATATGCCCGGAAACCACGGAAACCGCACCGAATTCGCCCATGGCGCGGGCATTGCACAGCAGCACGCCATAGAGCAACCCCCAGCGAATATTGGGCAGGGTCACGTTCCAGAAGGTTTTCCACCCCGAAGCACCCAGCAGCAGCGCGGCTTCTTCCTCTTCCGTCCCTTGTTCTTCCATCAGCGGAATCAGCTCCCGCGCCACGAAAGGAAAGGTGACAAACAAAGTGGCGATCACCAGCCCCGGCACGGCAAAGAGGATTTGAATATCCCGTTCAATCAGCCACTCACCGATCACCGAATGCGCGCCAAACAGCAGGACATAAATCAGCCCGGAAATCACCGGAGACACCGAAAAAGGCAGGTCGATCAGGGTAATAAGCAACCGCTTGCCGATGAAGTTAAATTTGGCAATCGCCCAGCTTGCGGCGACGCCAAACACCAGGTTGCAGGGCACGGCGATGCCCGCCACCAGCAGGGTGAGCCGCATGGCCGAAAGCGCATCCTCATCCATGATGCTCGCCAGATAGGCATCCGCCCCCTTGCGGAAGGCCTCCACAAACACGGCAAGCACCGGCATCCCCACCACCAGCAGCAGAAATCCACCGCCCAGCAGCGAGATCAAGCCGCGGATCAGGAACGATTCAGTGAGGTGCGATTGCGTCATTAGCTGTTGAACCCTCGCGTTTGGCTCCATTTTTGCAGCAGATTCACCACCAGCAGCATCAGGAACGAGGCCATCAGCATCACCAGCGCAATGGCGGTTGCTTCGGCATATTCATATTGTTCCAGCTTCACCACAATCAACAGCGGGATAATTTCGGAGACACCCGGCATGTTCCCGGCAATGAAAATCACCGACCCATATTCGCCGAGTCCCCGCGCAAAACTCATGGAAAAACCGGTCAGCAGTGCAGGGAGGATATGCGGTAGTAGCACATAGCGGAAAATCTGCCAGCGCGATGCGCCCAGACTTGCGGCGGCTTCCTCCATTTCCCGTTCCATATCCTCCAGCACCGGTTGCACGGTGCGTACCACAAAGGGCAGGCCTACAAACACCATGGCGAGCACAATCCCAATCGGTGTAAACGCCACCTTGATACCCAGCGGATCAAGATACTGCCCAATCCAACCTTTGGGGGCATAAAGCGCGGTGAGTGCAATCCCCGCCACGGCAGTGGGCAGGGCGAAGGGAAGGTCTACCAGTGCATCAAAGAACCGGCGGAACGGCACATGGTAGCGCACCAGCATCCAGGTCACCATCAGCCCAAATACCAGATTGATGAGCGCCGCCGCACATGCCGCACCGAAGGTCACCTGATAGGCATGCACCACCCGCTCATCGGTCACGGTTTCCACAAAGCGCGTCCAGCTTAGCTCCATACTATGGGCAAACAGCCCGGAAAGCGGAATCAGTACCACCAGCACCAGATACAGGATGGTGAATCCGAGTGTGGGCACAAAGCCGGGTATCACGGTGCGGGAGACAAGACGGGGAAGCACGAACGCTCCGTAATGGTTTACAGGCAGGCCGCCATGGCATCATGGCATCGGTCAGGGAAGGACGCTGCCCCAGCCCGCGCCGAAAGTCAAGAAAGCGTTGGCGAAAGGAGGGCGTCGCTGCTAGCGTTGCCACTCAAGGAGCCGCACCATGCATATGCTTGACCTGATCGCCCTCAGTTGGTTTGGCATCGCCTGGTTTGGGTATCAGTGGTATTCGGTACGGCTCAGCCGCAAAATCCCCAGCATTTTTACCGTGATGGGGCGTTATCGCCATGAGTGGATGCGCCGCATGACCACGCGTGACAATCGCATGGTGGATGCAACGCTGATCGGTAATTTGATGCGGAGTATTTCGTTTTTTGCCTCCACTTCCATCCTCATCATTGCGGGATTGATGAATATCCTTCGCTTCGAGGAACAGGCGCAGCATATGCTGGCCGCCGTGCCGCTCACCATGGAGATCAACGAGCAGGGATGGGGGGTGAGGGTGCTGCTCCTCATTGTTATTTTCACCTATTCCTTCTTCAAATATACTTGGTCGCTGCGGCAGTATAACTATGCGGGAATTTTGGTGGGGGCGGCTCCCGACCCTGCGGGCGATGGCTCCGTGCATGAACTCTTCGCCCGGCGGACGGGGAAACTCATCAGCAATGCCGGGCGGCATTTTAATCTGGGACTGCGCGCCTATTATTTTGGACTCGCCACCATCAGCTGGTTTCTGCATCCACTGCTGTTTATGGTGGCCACCCTGTGGGTGGTGTTTGTGCTCTATCGCCGGGAGTTCCGCTCCAATGTGCTGCGGGTGCTGATGGACCCGGAGGAGAAGGGGTAGGCGTAACAAAGGGAGAGATGTTGAGCAGCGTCATCCTGAGGGGATGTATCCCAGAAGGATATCACCCTTTACGAAACATGGATAGGTTTACGCAAATGGGGAGATCCTTCGCTATGCTCAGGATGACACTCCTCCCATTCAGGGAGGGGTGAAGGCAGAAGTCGACTAAGCCGCCGCTGCGCTGGTAGGAACCACGCCGCCGGGGGTCAGTTTATCAATCGCATCGGGCAGGATTTCCGAGAGCTTTTGCGTCAGATCGCTGGCGGAAAGGCCGCTCTTTTCGGCGAGCTGCTGGATAATATCCGAGCCAAAGGCTTGTTGCACTTGCGTCGGGGCAATCGGTTGGTTCGCACCGGTCCCCACCCAGGATTGGACAATATCCCCCAGGCCTTTTTCCTGAAACTGGTTCACCAGCCCTTGCACACCACCATGCTGGTCAAGCATTTTGCTCACCACCGAGGTAATGCCTGCGCTGACCAGACCGCCCACGACACCGTCTAAAATACCCATGTTTGCCTCCTTATGCGTTGATATGACTTCGCCAGTAACCTCTGCGCGTAAACCATCTCTATGGTGCAATGGTGGGTGATACAAGACTCGAACTTGTGACCTCTGCCGTGTGAAGGCAGCGCTCTAACCAACTGAGCTAATCACCCTTTAGTAGGGATCAGGATTCAGGGTCCAGAGGTCAGGAAGAAAGAACATTCCTTCTGCCTCCCAAATCCTGCCCTCTCCCCTAAGCAGCGGCTTGCGCCATCTTTTTGGCTTTTTCAATGGCTTCCTCAATCGTGCCGACCATATAGAAGGCCGATTCCGGAAGCTCATCGTAATCACCATTCACGATGCCCTTGAAGCCTTTGATCGTATCCGCCAGCGCCACCCATTTCCCCGGCGATCCGGTGAAAATCTCGGCAACATGGAAGGGCTGCGACAGGAAGCGTTGCAGTTTCCGCGCCCGCGATACGGTCAGTTTGTCTTCTTCCGACAATTCATCCATCCCCAGAATGGCGATGATATCCTGCAGGGATTTGTAGGTCTGTAGCACACGCTGCACTTCCCGCGCAATGGCATAGTGATCTTCGCCGATCACTTGCGGATCAAGCATCCGCGAGGTGGAATCCAGCGGATCCACGGCGGGGTAAATCCCCAGCTCCGCAATCTGACGGGACAACACGGTGGTGGCGTCCAAGTGCGAGAAGGAGGTGGCGGGTGCCGGATCGGTCAAATCGTCGGCAGGCACATAAATGGCCTGCACCGAGGTGATAGAGCCTTTTTTGGTGGAGGTAATCCGTTCCTGCATCGCGCCCATGTCGGTAGCGAGTGTCGGTTGATACCCCACGGCGGAGGGAATACGGCCCAAAAGCGCCGATACTTCGGAACCGGCCTGCGTAAAGCGGAACACGTTGTCGACGAAGAAGAGCACGTCCTGCCCCTCGACATCGCGGAAATATTCGGCGAGCGTCAGTCCGGTCAGACCCACGCGGGCACGCGCTCCGGGCGGCTCGTTCATCTGGCCATAGACCAGCGCCACTTTGGATTTGGAGGGGTCTTCGAGGTTAATAACCCCGGATTCCATCATCTCGTGGTAGAGGTCGTTCCCTTCGCGGGTACGCTCACCCACCCCGGCGAAGACGGAATAGCCGCCATGGCCTTTGGCGATGTTGTTGATCAGCTCCATGATGAGCACGGTTTTACCCACCCCGGCTCCTCCGAACAGACCGATCTTACCGCCCTTGGCGTAAGGGGCGAGCAGGTCGATCACCTTAATCCCGGTGACGAGAATCTCGGAATCGGTCGATTGGTCGGTATAGGAAGGCGCCGGTTGGTGAATGGCCGATTTTTTGCGGGTTTTCACCGGGCCGCGCTCGTCGATCGGTTCGCCGATGACATTGAGGATACGGCCCAGCGTTTCCGGCCCCACCGGTACGCTAATCGGCGCGCCGGTGTCGCTGACCGGATGCCCGCGCACCAGCCCTTCGGTGGAATCCATGGCGATGCAGCGCACGGTGCCTTCGCCTAAGTGCTGTGCGACTTCCAGCACCAGCCGCTTGCCGTTATTCTCGGTTTCCAGCGCGTTCAGAATCGCGGGAAGCTCGCCTGTGAACTGCACGTCCACGACGGCAGAGATAACTTGGGTGATGTGTCCTGTTGCTTGGGTCATTGTCCGTTTCCTTTTTCGCTCTGCGCTCATAGCGCAAGATGTTGGTTCCGCAAAGCGGGAAGTTATCAATGATAGGCTAAACCGCTTCCGCCCCGGAGATAATCTCAATCAGTTCCTTGGTGATGGCGGCCTGACGTGAGCGGTTATATTGCAGGGTCAGCTTGCCGATCATCTCGCCCGCATTGCGGGTGGCGTTGTCCATGGCGCTCATGCGGGCACCCTGCTCGCTGGCGGCATTCTCCAGCAACGCACGGTAAATTTGCACCGCCATGTTGCGGGGGAGGAGATCCATCAGCACGGTTTCTTCGTCCGGCTCGTAGTCGTAGATCAGCGTTTCGGCCTCAGCAACTTCCGGCATGGCCAGCGGCAGAATCTGCTGGAAGGTGACCTCCTGTGCAATCACCGATTTGAAGCGGTTAAACACCAGCGTGCAGACATCAAATTGCAGATCGTCATACAGCGCCACGATATGCTTGGCGATGCTTTGCGCCTCTGCAAAACTCACCTTGTTGCGGCCAATGCCCGCCAGTTCCTTGGGGGTGTCGATGAGGCTATCGGCATAGTCGCGAATCAGCATCTCGCGGCCTTTTTTGCCGATGCATAGCAATTTCACCCGGCGATGCTGGGATTGCAGCTCCTTGGTGCGTTTTTTCACGCCACGGACAATGGAGCCGTTAAACCCGCCGCAAAGCCCGCGATGCGCTGTCAGCACCACGATCAGATGGTTGAGGTCACGCCCATTGCCCACCAGCAATTCCGGCGCATCGTGACGCCCCTGCATGCTCTGGCTGAGGGTGGCGAGCATCCGCGACATCCGCTCGGCATAGGGACGGGCGCTCTCCGCCTGCTCCTGCGCACGACGCAACTTCGCCGCCGCCACCATCTGCATGGCTTTGGTGATTTTGCGCGTCGATTTGACGCTGCCGATTCGGTTTTTGAGGGATTTGAGGGTTGCCATTAGCTTCCAGCGGGCTTGAATTTTTCTTTTAATTCAGGGGGCAGCTTTGCCAGTGTGCTTGCGTCAACGGTTATTTCAGCAACACGTTCATCCACTTGCCAAGGCTTAGGGCGATCCCCCTCCACTGCAACATCAGCGCGAGAATCAACCCGAAGCACAGTCCGAACGTCCTGCCAAGCTCCAGTGGTCGCCGTTACTTTTCCCGACATTTCTCTACCCCTCAAACCGTTTGGCCACTGCCGTAATCACCGTTTTGATTTTCGCTTCAATCGCATCGGTGAGCTTTTCTTCCTTAGCGATCTCCTGCAACAGATCCTGATGCACACCGCGCAGCTCTTTCAGCAGGGCTTGCTCAAACGCATTCACTTCTTTGGCGGGGATGGTATCCAGATACCCCTTCACCCCGGCATAGATCACCACCACTTCCTCGGCGACCGTCAGCGGCGAGTATTGCGCCTGCTTGAGGAGCTGCGTCAACCGTTGCCCGCGTGCGAGCAGCTTCTGGGTGGAGGCATCGAGATCTGACCCAAACTGCGCGAAGGCTTCCATTTCGCGATATTGCGCCAGCTCCAGCTTGATGGAACCCGCCACCTGCTTCATGGCTTTGATTTGCGCAGCCGAACCCACGCGGCTCACCGAAAGCCCGACATTCACCGCCGGGCGAATCCCCTTATAAAACAGCTCGCTCTCCAGGAAGATCTGCCCGTCGGTGATGGAGATCACGTTGGTGGGAATATAAGCCGAGACGTCGCCCGCCTGCGTTTCGATGATCGGCAGCGCGGTGAGCGAACCCGCGCCCTGATCGTCGGACATTTTCGCAGCGCGCTCCAGCAAACGGGAGTGCAGATAGAACACGTCGCCCGGATAGGCTTCGCGTCCCGGCGGACGGCGCAGCAGCAGCGACATCTGGCGGTAAGCCACGGCCTGCTTGGAGAGATCGTCATACACAATCAGCGCGTGCATCCCGTTATCGCGGAAATATTCCGCCATGGTGCAGCCTGTGTAGGGGGCGAGGAATTGCAGCGGCGCGGGCTCAGACGCGGTGGCAGAAACCACAATCGTGTATTCCATGGCGCCTGCTTCTTCCAGACGCTTCACCACCTGCGCGACGGTCGAGCGTTTTTGCCCGATGGCCACATAGACGCAATAGAGTTTTTTGGATTCGTCGGCACCGGCATTGATGCTTTTCTGATTGATGATCGTATCAATGGCGATGGTGGTTTTGCCGGTTTGCCGGTCGCCGATGATGAGTTCCCGCTGGCCGCGGCCGATCGGAATCAGCGCGTCGATGGATTTAATGCCGGTCTGCATCGGTTCATGCACCGATTTCCGCTGAATAATCCCCGGCGCTTTGGTTTCCACCCGGCGACGCTCCTTGGCTTTGAGTGTGCCCTTGCCGTCGATCGGATTGCCGAGCGCGTCCACCACGCGACCGAGCAGAGCTTTCCCCACGGGAACGTCCACAATCGTGCCGGTACGCTTGACGGTATCGCCCTCTTTTACATTGCGATCCTCGCCGAAAATCACGGCCCCGACCGTATCGGTTTCGAGGTTGAGCGCCATGCCCTTAATGCCGCCCGGAAACTCGATCATTTCCCCGGCCTGCACCTGATTCAACCCATGGATGAGCGCAATCCCGTCGCCAATGGCCACCACTTCGCCGACTTCGGCGAGTTCGGCAGCGGCGTCGAAGCCTGCAATCTCACGTTTGAGGATCTCGGAAATCTCTGCGGCGTTAATATCCATCTGTGTGTGCTCCTTATGCTGACGCGGCGACCGCAGACAGGAGCCGTTGCTCCAGACGGGCCAACCATTGTTTAGACGTGGCATCGACAAGCACCGACCCCATGTGAATCTGAAACCCACCAAGGAGGCTTGCATCCTCGCGGTAGGTGATATGCGCTTTCTTCCCGGCGGCCTTGACCACCATGGCTTCAATCTGTTTTTTCTGCGGCGCTTTCAGCGGATGCGCGGAGGTCACCGTTACATCGGTTTCGCCATCTGCCTCGCGCACCATGCGTTGGAACGCAGCCAGCACCTCCGGCAGAATGCTCAACCGGTTGCGACGCGCCATCACCGCCGCCAGTTTTCCCAGCAAGGGCGAGGCAGGTTTCGTGATCGCGGCGATGGCCCGCGCCTGATCATCCGCATTCAGCGACGGATCGCGCAGCAGGCGTGCAAGCCCTGCATGCGAGGCGACAAGCGCCTGAAAATCGGCACTGTCCTTCGCCAGCGCGGGAACGGTTTTTTGTTCAGACGCAAGGGCATAGAGCGCCTTTGCGTAGCGCTCTGCAAGCCGTGCGGCGGTAGACCGGGATGCGGGCATGGGGTAAATCTTCCTCTAAAACTGGCGCTTGGTAGCATGTTGCTGCCCCGGATGCAAGGGGCTGGGAAGGCGCTGCATGGCCATATCGTTAGAAAAACGAGAGAGGCATTGCCTACAGAAGAAAAAATAATGTGCAGGCAATGTCGGTATACGCCGTGCTATACACGGCAGTGGCAGGAAGGTTAGTGGTCGTGCAATTAGGGGCAAACGCCTGATTGGCCGCCTTTATGATGCCGGAAACCGCCAACCCGTCATCGAATTTCTGATCCATGGCATAAGCCTCACCCACGGTGAGCGCGGGCGCAAACGTGTAGGAACCTCCTACATCGCGGCCGAGCAACAGCCCTATATCCCCGTCGGCATAAAAATAATTCACTCCGGTGTTATAGCTGTTTAAAGGCATGTAACCAGCGTCACCAAGAGCGCTTTCCGGGACATTGGCGTGTATCACCGCGTCATATGCCGAACCGGGACCAGTGACCCCCGTAAAGCTTCCTTTGATTTGCCCGGAGAGTGCGAGATGCCGCCAGAAGTTGAAATTTTCGGCGAAATTATCCAGTCTTCCGTCGCCATCTCCGCTGGATGCGCCGGTCCAATAGCGGGATGCATTGGTGAGATCACCTGGCAGGGTAGCGTATTTATCCTGAAATGAGGCAACGGCGGCACGATATGCTTCCACTTCTGCATTGAGTTTGCCCACCTGACTGCTGCGAATCATGCTCTGCCCCACCATCACACCGCCTAGAATCAGGCCGACAACCACTAGCACGATGGAGATTTCCACCAGCGTGAAGCCGCGAGGCCGTTGCGCACATGCATTTCGAAAAAAGGGGAGCATTGTAGCGACCTATATATATGAGGTGACGGCACTATGAACGGCCCGCATGCTATCATCCCAATGCTGAACAGTCACCGCACCAACCCGCTGCGGTCACCATTTCTGATCTGAATGACTCTGGGGGTGTGACATCTTGTGCTCTGTTTGCATTACAAATGATTATCCCGATTGCGTCGCCCCTCCAACCCCGCTATGCAACCGCGCATGGAGCAACGATTACCCACCCTCATCGGCCTGTCACGCGAGGAACTGCACGCATTGCTTGCGGAACGGGACGAACCGGCATTCCGTGCCAAACAGCTCTGGCAGTGGATCTATGATCGCGGCGCGACCTCGTTCGACGCCATGACCACCCTTTCCAAATCCCTGCGGCAGAAGCTCAGCGAAACCCATAGCCTCGCCCGCCCCGGCTTTACCCGTGCGCTGGTATCGGAAGACGGCACCCGCAAATGGCTGCTGAACTTCGCCGATGATAATAAAGCCGAGATGGTGTTCATCCCCGATGAGGATCGCGGCGCGCTGTGCGTGTCCTCGCAGGTGGGGTGCACGCTCACCTGTAGCTTCTGCCATACCGGCACGCAACTCTTGGTGCGCAACCTCACCGCCGGCGAGATCGTCGGGCAGGGGATGCTCGCCCGCGACGCGCTGGAGGAATGGCCCTCCACCCGCGAAGGGCGGCGCTTCACCAACATCGTGTTTATGGGCATGGGCGAGCCGCTGTTTAATTATGAGGAAGTCGCCAAAGCCGTGCGGATTCTGGTGGATGACGAAGGCTTTGCGATGTCCAAGCGGCGCATCACCCTCTCGACCGCCGGAGTGGTGCCGCTGATTGAGCGCTGCGGGGAAGAATTGGGCGTGAATCTGGCCATCTCCCTCCACGCCGTGCGCGATGATTTACGCAACGAACTGGTACCCCTCAACAAAAAATATCCGATTGCTGAATTACTGGAAGCCTGCCGCAATTATCCGGGGGCGAGCAACGCCCGGCGCATTACTTTTGAATATGTGATGCTGAAGGGCGTGAACGATACCAGTGCTGACGCGCATGAACTCGCCAAAATATTGCGCGGCATTCCGGCGAAGATCAACCTGATCCCCTTCAACCCCTGGCCGGGGACGCAGTATGAATGCTCATCGAATAATCAGGTGCACCGCTTTGCCGATATTCTGGCGGCGGAAGGGTATAGCGCTCCCATCCGCACCCCGCGAGGACGGGACATCCTCGCCGCCTGTGGGCAGTTGCGATCCGACAGCGAACGGGTGAAGAAGAAGCGGGCGGAGCATTAACCCCACGGCCCTTTCGCCGGGTTCGCCTGAACGGTTCCCGCCATTTCCTGTAGTAGCCGGATGCGGTTTTCCATGCTGGGGTGGGTAGAAAAAAGCCCGTCCATACTCCGCAGATGCAGCGGGTTCACAATAAACAGATGCGCGGTGGCGGGGTTGTGCTCGGCGGCGATGTTATCCACCGTCTGCGCACCGCGATGCAGCTTGGCGAGCGCCGAGGCGAGCGCCAGCGGATCGCCACAAATTTCCGCGCCAATCCGGTCGGCCTGATATTCGCGGGTGCGGGAAATCGCCATCTGCACCAGCATCGCCGCCATGGGGGCGAGGATCATGACGAGCAGGCTGCTCACCATACCGCCGCTGCGCCCCTCGCCCTCGCGGCTGCGTCCCATAGAACCAAACATCCCGGCGAAGTTGGCGAGCATCCCGATCGCTCCGGCGAGCGTCGCCGTGACAGTCATGGTGAGGGTGTCACGGTTTTTCACATGGGCCAGTTCATGCGCCATCACCCCGGCGATCTCGCGCTCGGTGAGGATGGAAAGCAGCCCCGTGGTGGCCGCGACCGAGGCGTTTTCCGGGTTCCGACCCGTCGCAAAGGCGTTGGGCTGAGGGTTTTCCATCACAAACACTTTGGGCATGGGAATGCCCGCCCGCGCCACCAGTTCCGCGACAATCCGATGCAGGGGATGCCCTTCCCCCACCGGTTGCGCGCCATACATGCGCAGCACCATCTTATCGGAGTTCCAATAGGCGAACAGGTTGGTGCCAACAGCAAACACCAACGCCATCATCATGCCCTGACTGCCGCCGAGCATCTGGCCGATCACCAGAAACAGGGCGGTCATGCCAGCGAGTAACAGACCGGTACGGAGTGTGTTCATGAGGGGGTATATAGTGTGGGGAGAGAGGAAATCAAGAGAGGCGTCATCCTGAACGAAGTGAAGGATCTCTCCATTTACGAAACACAGAGAGGTTGACGCAAGCGGGGAGATGCTTCGAGGGCAAGCCCTCTCAGCATGACGCACGGCTATCTTCACGCCGCCAACTCCGCAATCACACGATTCAGCACCAATATCCCGGACGTAGTGGTGGCGAGTCGGTTCGCGTCGAAGGTCAGCAGCCCCTCCCGCACCAGCATGGAAAGCGCCGCCTCGTTGATGGCTTCCAGTAGCTTCATCCCGGCGCGTTGCGCAAAATCCTCGGCGTGGATTCCCTCCCGCAAACGCAATCCCATCAGCAGCACTTCCTCGGCGCGTTCGGTTTGGGTGAGTGGCGTGCATTCCACCCTGCCATGGCCGTGTTGCTGCACCCGTTCCAGCCATTTTTCCGGGCTGCGCTCGGTGACGGTGGCATGGCGGATGCCCTGATGCATCACCCGACCGTGTGCGCCGGGACCAATCCCCAGATACTCCACGCTCCGCCAGTAATTCAAATTGTGGCGGCATGCCTCGCCCGGTGCTGCGTAATTGGAGATTTCGTACCAGGGGCGCCCCGCCGCCTCCATCATCTCGCGGGTGAGGCTGTAGAGGGCGACGGCCTCGTCATCCGGCGGCAGGGTGAGCGTCCCCTTCCGGTATTGCTGGGCGAAGGCGGTACCCGGTTCGATGGTCAATTGATAGAGCGACAGATGATCGCCCGCGTGCGTTAGCGCCTGCTGTAATTCCCGCTCCCATTGAAGGGCGGTCTGCCCCGGACGGGCGTAAATCATATCGAAGGAGTGCCGGGGGAAAATGCTCCGCGCTGCCTCCCATGCGTGCAAGGCTTCCGTCACCGAATGGGTGCGGCCGAGAAAGGTTAGAGATGCCGGATCCAGCGACTGAATCCCCATGGACAGGCGATTCACCCCGGCGGCGCGGAAATCCCGGAAACGCGAAGCCTCCGACGAGGTAGGATTGGCTTCCAGCGTGATCTCCACATCCTCCGCCACCCGGTATTGGCGGTGAATCTGCGCAATCAACCGCTCCACAATGCGCGGCGGCATGAGGGACGGCGTTCCCCCGCCGAAGAAGATGGAGGTGACGAGAGAGTGGCTGGGCTCCCTCTCCCTCTGGGAGAGGGCCGGGGTGAGGGCATTCTGATCAGTGTGTGGTTTTTCCCTCACCCTGCCCTCTCCCAGAGGGAGAGGGGGCACGCCCTCCAAGGGGGGGCACCCGACCCCTAACTCCTGAAGCAACGCCTCCTCCCACGCCGCCTCATCCACCGCGTCTCGCACATGGCTGTTGAAGTCGCAATAGGGACATTTCGACCGGCAAAACGGCCAATGGATGTAAATGGCGAGGGGGGAAGCCCTAGAAGAGGTCGGCATGGGTACCCGTCCGAGCCAGTTTCACGGCATCTTCGGTAACTTCGTAAATGAGCAGCCAGTCCGGTTCAATATGGCAATCCCATTTGGGTTTCCAGTCGCCAGTCAGTGGATGGGGTTTGTGCCGGGCCGCCAGTGCCTCTCCCTTCGCCAAGGACTCCACAATGGCGTAGAGCTTCGCCATCTCCTTACCGCGACGCACCATCTTTCGCAGGTCTCGCTGAAAGGCGCTGGACTGGATAATCTGCTTCACGACTGAAGGTGCCGCAATTCAGCCTTGAAATCCTCCAGCGTCGAAACATGGCCGCCGCCTGCATCCAGTTCCTGAAAGGCTTCCAGTGTTTCGGCATTGGGGAGTTTCGCCGGAAAGGGCAATCCGCGATGCAACACCACCTGCTTGTAAAACATACGCACGGCATCGGTCGCCGAAAGCCCCAGCGCCTGAAAGACTCCTTCTGCCGCTATTTTGGTGGCATGGTCAATGCGCACACTGATTTGATCCTGCATCAGGCTTCTCCTTTTATGTGGCGCATTATACAGCAAATGCAACACAACGGGAAGAGGGATATCAACCGGCAGAACGGCCAGTGGGTATAAATGGCGAGTGGGCGGGCGGTGTCATAAAAGTGACATGTTTCAAATGTATTCTGAGGAAGAGAGAGTGAGGGGGGGGGCTATGGATATCAAGAAGGAAGCGGCCGCGGTTCTGTACCTAGTCGGCGATACTGGGGTTAATTTCGGATGGCCGAGGGCGGTGTCAAGCGCGGCTTACGCGCTCGGCAATCGCCTCTTTCCCCTCGGAGAGCTGGATGCATCCTTACGGCAGGATATGTCAAACGAGCACGGAATCAGCTAAAACCTACTCCATGTGCAAGCCACCATTGATGGAAAGCGTCTCGCCGGTGATATACCCCGCGTCATCGGAGACGAGGAACGCCACGCAGCGGGCGATCTCCTCCGGCTGGCCCAAACGCCGCACCGGAATTTGCGAGACGATCTGGTCCAGCACATCGGGCTTTACCGCCGCGACCATTTCGGTGGCGATGTATCCGGGGGCAACAGCGTTCACGGTAATCCCCTTCGCCGCGGATTCACGGGCAAGCGCCTTGGTGAAGCCGAAAATCCCCGATTTCGCGGCGGAGTAATTGGTCTGGCCGAACTGCCCCAACTGGCCATTCACCGAGCTGATGCTGACGATGCGCCCGAATTGCCGCTCACGCATCGTCTCAATCACCACCCGCGTCATGTTGAAGCAGGAATCGAGGTTGGTATGCACCACGGAAGTCCATTCCTCGACCTCCATTTTATGGATGGCGCGGTCGCGGGTGATCCCGGCATTGTTCACCAGCACTTCCACCGGCCTGCCGAGTTCCGCGACCACCTTTGCCACACCGTCGCGACAGGCATCCAGTGAGCTAACATCCCAGGAAAAGGTATGAATGCCGGTCTCTTTGCGGAATTTCTCCGCCATTTCATGGTTGGTGGCGTAGTTGGCGGCGACCAGATAGCCATCCTCTTTCAATTTGCGGCAAATCGCCGCGCCAATACCGCGTGTACCTCCGGTGACGACTGCTAGGCGGGTCATTAGGCGTGCTCCTTCACATGGATATTGGAAAGAGGCGGCAGTATCTCGCGTCATGCTGAACGGAGTGAAGCATCTCTCTACTTGAACCAACGGCTTGGTAGGATGAGAGATCCTTCCGCTTCGCTACGCTCTGCGTCAGGATGACACCTCGCCTCAGGAAACGAGCCATTCTGTATCCCGTGCGTGCGCCACATGACAAGAAAATTCGTTGTTGCACCGCCGCATGGGGAGCGGGTTTGTGCTTGCGTTTTGGGTGGATATGGGGTAACGGCCATGTCCCTTCTATTATTGTAAGGGGGTGTTTTCGCTTTTTGTGTACACGGGGAGTCCGATGCAGGACGCGGTGTAGGCAGAAATGGGAAATGGCACCGAATTCACACGCACGGGCTGTTCCGGTGAAGCGTCGCAAGCGCTTCCTCTCCCGTGCGGCGGCTTAACCGAGAACATAAGGAAACAACATGTCTCTTCCCGCTTTTACCATTCAGGAACTTCTGGACGCTGGCGTCCATTACGGTCACCGCGCCCAACGCTGGGATCCGCGCATGGCGCCGTTCATCTTCGGCATTCGCAACGATGTGCATATCATTGACCTGCAACAAACCGTTCCTCTGATGCACCGCGCCCTGCATTCGGTGCGCGATATCGTCACCAAAGGTGGCCGCGTGCTGTTTGTCGGTACCAAGCGTCAGGCACAGGAAGTGGTGGCTGCTGAAGCCAAACGTTGCGGCCAGTATTATGTGAATTACCGCTGGCTGGGTGGGATGCTCACCAACTGGCGTACCATTTCGCGCTCGATCCGTCGCTTGAAGAAGATGGAAGAACAACTGGCGGGCGATCTGCAAGGCCTCACCAAGAAAGAAATTCTGGAGCTGCAACGCCAGTGCGATAAGCTGGAGCGTTCGCTCGGTGGGATCAAGGACATGGCCGGTCTGCCGGACATCATCTTTGTCATCGACACCAACAAAGAGCATATCGCCATTGCCGAAGCCAGCCGTCTGGGGATTCCGATCATCGCGGTGCTCGACAGCAATTCCAATCCGGACGGTATCCATTTCCCGATTCCGGGGAATGACGACGCACTCCGCGCCATCTCCATGTATTGCCGCTTGATGTCCGACGCGGTGCTGGCCGGGATTCAGGCCGAAATGTCCCGCTCTGGCGTCGATATGGGCCGTGCCGAAGTGGTGAGCGTCACCGAAGGGGCCGCCGCCGGTGAAGCCGCCAACGACGCCACCGCCAAAAAAGCCAAAGCCGCTCCGAAAGAGCAGGCGTCCGGCGAGGCGCTGGCCAAACTGGCCGAGGAAAAATCTACCGCCAAACCGGCGAAGAAGCCCGCAGCGAAGAAAAAAGCTGCTGATTAAGCTCTGAACAAGGATGATCGTTATGACCGCAATTTCTGCATTGGATATCAAATCCTTACGTGAACAAACCGGCGCAGGCATGATGGACTGCAAAAAAGCCCTCACCGAATGCAACGGTGATATGGAAGCCGCGACCGACTGGCTGCGTGCCAAAGGGCTTGCCGCCGCCGCCAAAAAAGCCGGACGCGTCGCCGCCGAAGGGTTGATTGGCTTGCAAGTGGAAGGCAACAGCGCCGCACTGGTGGAGGTGAACTCCGAAACCGATTTCGTGGCACGGAACGACCAGTTCCAATCCATGGTTACCGCCATTGCCGCTTGTGCCCTCAAGGTTAAGGGCGACCTGGAACAACTCAAAACCGCCGCCTTCCCCGGCACGGGCCGCAGCGTGACGGACGAAATCGCGCACCAGATTGGCGTGATCGGCGAAAACATGAATTTGCGCCGCACCCACAGCCTCTCTGCCGATAAAGGCGTGGTGGCGAGCTACCTGCATAACAGCGTCGCACCGGGTCTGGGAAAAATCGGCGTGCTGGTGGCGCTGGAATCCGAAGCACCGCGCGCGGAGCTGGAAGCGTTTGGCCGTCAGATCGCCATGCATATCGCCGCCGCCAAGCCGGAAGCGATGCGTGCCGAGCAAATCGAGGCTTCCAAAGTAGAGCGCGAACGCGCCGTGTTGCGCGAGAAAGCGCAGAATTCCGGCAAACCAGCTGACATCATTGAAAAAATGGTCGAAGGCGGCATCCGCAAATATTTTGAGGAAGTGATTCTGCCGGAGCAAATCTTCGTGATCGACGGCAAAGCCAAGGTCAAAGAAGCCGTGGCCGCCAAGGAAAAAGAACTCGGCAAGCCGATCGTGATCCGTGATTTCTGCCTGTTTGTGCTGGGTGACGGTATTGAGAAGGAAGAAAGCGATTTCGCCGCCGAAGTCTCTGCGATGGCGGGGGCACGCTAGAAGGATTCAGGATTCGGGGGTCAGGATTCAGGTGTAGTGTTTCCTAAGTGGTTTTCCCTCGACGTTTCCACATCTCTCCCCTCCCGCTTGCGGGAGGGGGCAGGGGGAGGGTGTTCTTTATAATGACAAAGGCTTTTTTGTTTACGACACCCCCTCCCTAACCCTCCCCCGCAAGCAGGGGAGGGGACTAGGTCACGCAATTTAGCAAACGCTTCTTACCCCCCGGCCCCCTCTCTTTCTGTCTTCCCTGATTCCTGAATCCCGAACCCTGACCCCTGATTATGGCCGGACATTCACAGTTCAAAAACATCATGTACCGCAAGGGCGCGCAGGATGCCAAGCGCGCCAAGCTCTTTACCAAGCTGGGTAAGGAGATCACCATTGCGGCCAAAATCAACGTCGATCCCGCGTCCAATCCCCGGCTACGCAGCGCCATTCAGGCCGCCCGCGTGCAGAACATGCCGCGTGATAAAATTGATACCGCCATCAAGCGCGCCTCTGGAGTCGCCGGTGGGCAGGATTACGAGGAAATCCGCTACGAAGGCTACGGTCCCGGCGGCGTGGCGGTGATTGTGGAAGCCCTCACCGATAACCGCAACCGTACCGCCGCCGATGTGCGCAGCATTTTCACCAAAAAGGGCGGGAATCTGGGCGAAACCGGCAGTGTGGCGTTTCAGTTTCAGCGTGTGGGGATGCTCGAATACCCCGCCAGCGCAGGCAGCGAGGACAGGGTGCTGGAAGCGGCGATTGAAGCGGGCGCCGAGGATTGCACCTCCGATAGCGAGCAGCATACCGTCACCTGCGCCATCGACGATCTCAATCTGGTGCGCGAGGGCATGGCCGCCCGTTGCGGCGATCCCTCCACCGCCCGGATGGTGTGGATTGCCTCCGTCACCACTCCGCTGGATGAGGAAAAAGCCGAATCCCTGCTCGACCTGGTGGAGGCACTGGAAGACCATGACGACGTGCAGCGTGTCTACACCAACGCCGATATTCCGGATGCTCTGTTGCAGAAACTGAGCGAGGCGTGAATCCCTCCCCTGCTTGAGGGGGAGGAACTCTCTCGTACTGGATGAACACCCATGCGTATTCTCGGTATTGATCCCGGCCTGCAACGAACCGGATGGGGGGTGATTACCGCCACCGGCAACCAGCTTTCGTTTGTTGCCTGCGGACACATCACCACGCGCAAGGAGGACGCGATGCAGGAGCGGCTGGCCACCCTTCATCGCGGGTTGAAGCAGGTGGTGTCCCTCCACAGCCCCGATAGCGTTGCGCTGGAGGAAGTATTCGTCAGCGTCAACGGTGCCTCCACCCTCAAACTGGGGCAGGCGCGGGGGGCAATCCTGACGCTTCTGGGGCTGGAAGGGCTGGCGGTCCATGCCTATAGCCCCCGCGAAGTGAAGCAAACCGTTACCGGATCGGGCAAAGGGGATAAAACGCAAGTGGCGCAGATGGTGCGGTTCTTTCTGCCCTCCGCCACCGCTAAAACCGCCGACGAAGCCGATGCGCTGGCCATCGCTCTCACCCACGCCCAGCTGGCGCCTTGGAAAGCGGTGGTTCACACAAGTCAAAGCCTTGCCTAAGTTGGCCTAGGGCGTGTGGTCAATTGGGTTCATTTCCTGATTTTGAGTCTTTTGGGCTGCACATGTGACTCGATTTGTTCAACGTAGTACCGCTACGATGAAAAATCTCCTCCCATTTTCGCTCAAAAATACCGCAAAACATCCCATAAACCCAACTGACCACACGCCCTAGCACTCTCCGCCACATGGGTTAGTCTTGGTTTGGAACGCATGGTGGACGCCCCCTGAATGTGTAAATGGCCTTATAAAGCAGCCGGGAACATTTCCTCGTAAATCCGGCAGATGGCGATCACGGTCAGCGGTAGGGTAAAAAGTACCGGCACCCCCAGAATCAACAGCCCCGCATAATTGGCGACGATCAACCCAAACAGCACCGTGAAATTATGGATTCCCATTTGCATTACCTTCAGGCGACTGTTTTCAAGGGCAGGCCAGAATTTCTGCTTCCCTTCAATCAACAGCAGGGGGGTGAACAGATAGAAGGTGATGAGCAGCGTCAACAGCGGCACGGTAATCAGCAACACCACGCGGGGCGGCAACACATACACGGCGATGAAGGGGATGAAAGCAATGCTGCCGGCAATGGCGATATCCTTGATGCTCTGCCGCAGACGAAGTGCGGCATAACTCCAATCAATCACCTGACCGTTGATGCTGCGATGCATGACATGCATATAAAAACATAGCGCGATCAGATACCCCAAAAACACTGCATATTTTATCAGAAATGGCAGGTCGATGCTCGCCATAGTAAGCCCAAGATTCACCAGCAGATACACACCCGTATAGAGATAAATGCGGGGGTTGTGGCTGAGAATTTCCAGCCCATCGCGCACCAGTGCTACAAAAGAGAGCGGCTTGCGGGGATTGACCGCAATGATGGAATCGCTTTCTTCCGCTTCGGCAAAGAAGGGCTTCAATTCCGGCCATTCAGCGGCGGGTTTGGCGCTGTCGTTATTGCCCATCACCACGGGATTATCCGCCATCAGCTTGCCGGTGCGGATTTTGCGCACCATGGCCACCAGGTCGTACGGTCCCTGCCGCTCCTGATGCGATCCAATGAGGTAATAGTGCGACGTGCTATCGTTCATATCTGACATGATACCGTGTTTCCGAGGCGAATATAGAGAAATCCATGCTTGAATGTAAGGGAGGAAGATTAAAATACCCTTACCAGACACTTGCATCTGGGGTCTGCGGCGGGTACTGAGAACACAGTAGACCTCTTTTGTAACTCTACTGTGGTGGAAAATCTGCTTGTCGCAATCGTCCTCGAATCCTCATGTACCCAAATGTACATTCCGGTTCTGTGGGCGATTTCTCCTCGCGCTTTCCTCACCACAGCGAGTTTCGAAAGAGGTCGAGTATCGGGTGCGAGAAGGACGGAGCAACGCATGACCTACCAAATTCAGGGCAATACCGGCGTATGGGAACTGGTGATCGGGCTGGAGGTGCACGCGCAGATCACCACCAGATCCAAGCTCTTTTCCGGTGCCTCGACCGGGTTTGGCGCGGCACCCAACCATCATGTGTCGCTGGTGGATGCCGCCATGCCCGGTATGCTGCCGGTGATTAACCGCGAGGCGGTGCGTCAGGCGGTGCGGACGGGACTCGCGCTTCAGGCGCAGGTGAACCAGCGCTCGGTGTTTGACCGTAAAAATTATTTTTACCCCGATCTGCCACAGGGCTACCAGATTTCGCAATATCTGGACCCGATTGTCGGCAAGGGGACGCTCACCATCGACCTTGAAGACGGCTCCAGCCGCGAAATCGGTATCACAAGGCTGCATCTGGAGCAGGATGCCGGCAAAAGCCTACACGAACACAGCCCGCATTGGAGCTATATCGACCTCAACCGCGCCGGTGTGGCCTTGATGGAAATCGTCTCCGAACCAGATATGCGTACCCCGGAGGAGGCCGCCGCCTACGTGAAAAAACTACGCTCCATCCTGCGGTACCTCGGTACCTGTGGCGGCGACATGGAAAAGGGCGAGCTGCGCTGCGATGCGAACGTCTCCGTGCGCCGTCCGGGGGATGGATTCGGCACGCGCTGCGAGATCAAAAACCTCAATTCGGTGCGCTTTCTCATGAAGGCCATTGAGGTTGAGGCCCACCGGCAGGTGGCGCTGCTGGAAGCAGGCAAGCCGGTGGATCAGGAAACGCGGCTCTATGATTCCGCACTGAATGAAACCCGCACCATGCGCTCCAAGGAAGACGCGCATGATTACCGCTATTTCCCCGATCCCGATCTGCTGCCGCTGGAACTCGCTCCCGGCTTCATTGAGGAAGTGCGCGCCGCCCTGCCGGAACTGCCCGACGCCAAAAAACAGCGTTACATCGCGCAATACGGTCTCACCCCCTATGACGCCAGCGTGCTGGTGGCCGAGCAGAAGGTGGCGGCGTATTTCGATGCCGTGGCTGCCAAAGCGGACCCCAAACTCGCCGCCAACTGGGTGACAGGAGAACTCTTCGCCCGGCTGAACAAGGAGGATACCCCCATCGACGCCTCGCCCATTGCGGCAGAAAAACTGGCGGGCCTCTTGACACTGATTGCCGACGACACCATCTCAGGGAAGATCGCCAAGCAGGTGTTTGAGTCCATGTGGGAGACCGGGCAGGACGCCGCCGCCATCGTCGCCGCACAAGGGCTAACGCAAGTATCGGATACGGGCGCGATTGAGGCCGTGATCCGCAAGGTGATGGAGACAAACGCCGATAAGGTAGCCGAATACCGTAGCGGGAAAGACAAGCTGTTTGGCTTTTTCGTCGGGCAGGTGATGAAGGAAAGCGGCGGCAAGGCCAATCCCAAAGCCGTCAATGATTTGCTGATAAAGCTGCTTGCGCCCTAGACTTATTGTATATACACTTAGGGCGTCCGTGTGATGATTGATCCCGCCAAAAGCAGCTTTAATCTGGCAAAGCACGGGATGAATCTGGAGGAGGCACGGCACTTCGAATGGACGGCATCCATAACGCTACAGGATACGCGGTACGACTACGGTGAACAGCGGTTTGTCAGTTATGGCTTCATCGGCGAGCGGTTACATGTGCTGGTATGGACGCCCAGAAACGGGGATGTGCGACCGATCAGCTTGCGAAAAGCGAATCTACGAGAAAGACGACATTATGCGATACACACAGGAACCGGATCCCCATAAGCCGCTGACCGATGCCGAATGGCAGGCATTGGGGCCGGTTATGCAGGGCGTCTCAGCACTTCCTCCGGAGGCGCGTGAGGCTGTGTTAAACGCTCAACGCAAGGGCCGTCCGCCGGTTGCAAAGCCCAAGCGCAGTGTCAGCATTCGCCTGGACGAAGAGGTGCTGATTGGCTTCAAGGCCTATGGTAAAGGCTGGCAAACCCAGATGAATGCCGCGCTGAAAGCGTGGATATCCCAACACCCTGCCCCTTAAAGAAAGTACACACCATGACCCACACCCATACACGCGTGCTGATTATCGGTTCCGGGCCGGCGGGTTACACGGCGGCGATTTATGCGGCGCGTGCCAATCTGAAGCCGGTGCTGGTGCAGGGAATGCAGCCTGGTGGCCAGATGACCACCACCACCGATGTCGAGAATTTCCCTGGTTTCCCCAATGTGATTCAGGGGCCGTGGTTGATGGAGCAGATGCAGAAGCAGGCCGAGCATGTCGGCACCACTATGCTGTACGATACCATCACGGAAGCGAAACTGGACGAGCATCCGTTCCATTTTACCGGTGAGTCGGGCGATACCTACAGCGCCGATGCGGTGATTATCGCCACCGGTGCCTCGGCGCGGCGGCTGGGACTGCCGTCGGAGGATAAATACCGTAATTTTGGGGTATCGGGCTGCGCCACCTGCGACGGGTTCTTTTTTCGTAACAAGCCGGTGGTAATTATCGGCGGTGGCAATGTGGCGGTGGAGGAGGCGATATACCTCTCCCACATTACCAGCCACGTCACGCTGGTGCATCGCCGGGATAGTCTCCGCGCCGAGAAAGTGCTGCAAGACCGGCTCTTTGCGATCCCCAACATTCGGGTGGTGTGGAACAGCGTGCTGGACGAAGTGCTGGGCACCGAAAACCCTCTGGGTGTGACCGGGGCGCGCATCAAAAACGTGCAAACCGGCGCAACCGAGGAGATTCCCGCAGAGGGGATTTTCATCGCCATTGGCCACACTCCCAATAGCGGGTTGTTCAAGGACTATCTGGAGCTGGACGCGCAGGGTTACATCCTCACCAAGCCAGACAGCACCGCGACCAATGTTCCGGGGGTCTTCGCCGCCGGGGATATTCAGGATCATGTGTACCGTCAGGCGGTCACTGCCGCAGGCACGGGTTGCATGGCGGCACTGGAAGTGGATCGCTATTTGAGCAGTCAGGCCAAAGCGGTGTAACAACGGTGTCTAGATTGGCGGGAGCGTGGTTTCTCGCGTCATCCTGAAGGGTTTACCCTGAAGGATCCCGCCGCGTACGAAACGCGGATAAGTGTACGCAAGTAGAGAGATGCTTCACTCCGTTCAGCATGACAGCTCTCAGTGAGTAGCGCGAGGCCCGCAGCACAAAAATCCTTGCATCCCTGTGCGCATCGGCGTAAAGCTCGCGGCGAAAAATCGTTTACGCTAAAGGATATCTATGACCAACCGTACCTTTTCCATTCTGAAACCCGACGCCACCCGCCGCAACGTAACGGGGGCCATCAACACCATGATCGAAGGCGCGGGATTCCGCATCGTCGCGCAAAAACGCATTCGCCTCAGCCGTTTGCAGGCGCGCAGCTTCTACGCCGTGCATCAGGAGCGCAGCTTCTTTGACGAAC
The DNA here is from genome assembly GCA_044368015.1 of Rickettsiales bacterium. GTDB lineage: Bacteria > Pseudomonadota > Alphaproteobacteria > Rickettsiales > RI-342 > JBIPLF01. The sequence goes on along the minus strand of JBIPLF010000006.1, from coordinate 26,210 downwards.
TGGTAGAATATATGGTCTCCGAACCCGTGGTGGTGCAGGTGCTGGAAGGCGCCAACGCCGTGGAACGCTACCGCGAACTGATGGGCGCTACCAACCCGGAAAACGCCGCCGAAGGCACTATCCGCAAAGTGCATGGGCTGTCGATTGGCGAAAATTCCGTGCACGGTTCCGACAGCGCGGAAAACGCCGCCGCCGAAATACGCTTCTTTTTCAGCGATATGGAAATTGTGGGGTAACAGGCCCACTTTCCGGAAATACCCAAAGGGCGCCGCACGGTTGTTGCGGCGCCCTTTTTCATTCAGAAGAAGCTACTCCCCCAGCGCCTGAATATGCCGCAGGGCCACGGTCAGCATCGCGAAGTCGAGGCTATCCTGACTGGCGAGGTCCTGCATGAAGCTGTCGTAACGGCCGATGATGGTGGCGTGCGCGTCGATCCAGCTACGGATGGTCTGGTCGTCGGCTTTGCCGCCCGCATGTTTGATCATCGTTGATGCCAGCCGCCGTTGCTGGTCGAACAGGTCACTGATAACGGCGGTGACAGCGAGCCTCGGCCAGCGGGCGTCCACCGGCATACGGATTGCGGTGCGGCGCAGCCAGCCGAATTTCATCCGCATCCCCAGCGCGAAATAGAGATTCCCCACTGCAATCGGCGAGAGCTGGTATTCACGCGCCACCATCAGGATATCGGGCGCGGAGGCCAATGCCTCCAGCCGCGCCAGTTGCACGGCGAGCGGCTCCGGAATGCCACCGGCCAGATGCTTGTCGCGCCGCGCTTCAAAGGCCTGGCGGGTGGTTTCCGCCGTGATGGCGTCGAATTCATCGGAGAGCAGTGCGACTCCGCTTGCCAGTTCCTGCACCACATCGCCCACCGCCAGCGGTTGCGGCGCATGACGCAGCAGCCACAGGGTCATGCGGTACACAAACCGGTTGATTTCGGCGAAGGCTTCCACCTGCGCCTCCACCGGCACGGTGCCGTTCAGCGCCTCGATCTTCCGCCATAACTCGCGCAGTCCGAAGGCGTCGCGGGCAATCACATAGGCGCGGGCGATGTCGCAGCTTTCCATCCCCGTATCTTCGGTCAGTTGATAGAAGAACGTGCTGCCGGTGCGGTTGATGATGCTGTTGGTCACCACCGTGGCGATAATCTCCCGCCGCAACTGGTGCGAGCGAATCTGCGTGGCGAAGGAATCCTGCATGGCCTTCGGGAAATAGCGGAACAGGTCCGCCTCAAAATAAGGATCATCCGGCAATTTGGCGTTCAGCAACTCGCGGTAGAGCGCCATTTTACTGTAGGCGAGCAGCACCGCGAGTTCCGGACGGGTCATCCCCTGCCCTTTGCTGTGGCGCTGGCTGATGGTTTCCTCGTCGGGCAGGAATTCGATCGCCCGGTTGAGCAGCCCCTCCCGCTCCAGACGGCGGATGAGCTGCGCCTGCGGTTCCAGCAACGCCACCCCCTGTTGCTCCGCGATGGTGATCGCCTGCGTTTGCAGAATGTTATCGCGCAGCACCAGATCCGCCACTTCGTCGGTCATCCCGGCGAGGAAGGTATCGCGGGCTTCGCGGGTGAGGCTGCCGCTTTCCATCGCACTTTGCAGGGCGATTTTGATGTTTACTTCATGGTCGGAGCAATCCACCCCGGCGGAATTGTCGATGGCATCGGTATTGAGCCGCACGCCCTTCAGTGCCCCCTCAATCCGCCCCAGTTGGGTAAAGCCGAGATTGCCGCCCTCGCCAATCACTTTGCAGCGCAGTTGCGCACCGTTGATACGCAGGTTGTCGTTGGATTTATCGCCCACTTCGGCGTTGGATTCAAACTGCGCTTTCACATAGGTGCCGATGCCACCATTCCACAACAAATCCACCGGGGCTTTCAGCATCGCCTGAATCAGCTCGTTGGGGCTGAGGCTATTGGCCGTGATACCCAGCACCTGCTGCACCTGCGGGGAGAGGGGAATCACCTTGGCGCTGCGCTCAAACACGCCGCCGCCGGGGGAGATGAGGCTTGCATCGTAGTCTGTCCAGTTGGAGCGCGGCAGGTTAAACAGCCGTTCCCGCTCTTTGAAACTCGCTTCCGGATCGGGAGTGGGGTCGAGGAACAGATGCAGATGGTTAAACGCGCCGACCAGCCGAATGTGCCGCGAGCGCAGCATCCCGTTGCCGAACACATCGCCCGCCATATCGCCAATGCCGATGACGGTGATATCCTGCGACTGTACATCCACACCGATTTCGCGGAAATGGCGCTGCACGCTGATCCAGCCGCCACGCGCCGTAATTGCCATTTTTTTATGGTCATACCCCACCGATCCGCCGGAAGCAAACGCATCCCCCAGCCAGAAACGGTATTCCGCCGAAACCCCATTGGCGATGTCGGAGAAGGTCGCCGTTCCCTTATCGGCGGCCACCACCAGATAGGGATCGTCACCATCCATCCGCACCACATCGCGGGGAGGCTGCACCTTGCCATCCACCACATTGTCGGTGAGATCCAGCAACCCGCGTAGGAAATTCTGATAGCAGGCGATACCCTCCTGCATCAGCGCGTCGCGCCCGCCGGTGGTGGGCGGGTTTTTGAGTACGAATCCGCCCTTGGAACCTTCCGGCACAATCACGGCGTTTTTCACCATCTGGGCTTTCATGAGGCCCAGAATCTCGGTGCGGAAATCCTCGCGGCGATCCGACCAGCGCAAGCCTCCCCGCGCCACTTTCCCCCCGCGCAGATGGATGCCCTCAAACCGCTGCGAATACACAAAAATCTCGGCGAAGGGTTGCGGCAGCGGCAGTCCCGGCACTTCCGATGAACGAAATTTCATGGAGAGGTAGGGTTTGGGCTGACCCTGCTCGTTCATCTGGAAATAATTGGTGCGGAGTGTTGCCCGGATCACATTCATGTAATGCCGGAGGATTTTATCCTCGTCGATGTTGGAGATACCCGCGAGCCTCCCCTCCATGCCATGCAGCAGGGTGGCGGCCTGATCCATGCCGTCATGGCCGGATTTGGGGTCGAAGAGCGCCATAAACAGCGCCACGATCATGCGTGCCACGTCCGGATGCGCGACAAGCGTGCCGGTGATGGTTTCCTGCGCGTAGGGGAAGGTCGCCTGACGGAAATATTTCCCATAGGCCCGCAGTACGCCGACCTCACGCCAGGTCAGCCCGGCGAGCAGCACCAGCTTGTTGTAGGGGTCGTTTTCGGCCTCGCCACGCCAAACGCGGGCGATGGTTTCCTCAAACCGTGCCTTGGCCTCGGCGATGTCCGGCTTGATGCCGTTTTCAGCCCGCAGACGGAAATCGCGGATCCAGATCCCCTGCGGGTAATGCATGGGGGTGACGAGACAGGGGAACTCATCCACCACTTTGAGGCCCATATTTTCGAGCATGGGGAGGATGTGGGAGAGGTCAATCTGCACATCGGGATTGTAGATTTTGATGCGGAAAACCCCTTCCGGATCGGCGGGTTTTTCAAACAAATCCAGCGCCAGCCCGTGCCCGGCATGGGCTTCCTCGATTTTGGCAAGGTCGTAGAGCGCGTTCTTGGCGGTGTAGTTATCGATATAGGTGGAGGGAAAAGCCTCGCGGTATTGGTGGAAAATCTTGGCCCCCTCCGCCTCGCCATGATGGGCGGTGAGCTGCTCCAGCAGGCTGTCCTGCCAATGGCTGGCGATCAGGCGGATTTTGGTTTGCAGGGCGAGGGTGTTCACTTCCGGGATCGCGCCGGGCTGAGTGCGCAGCACCACCTGAAGCCGCGCCAGTGGCGCATCGGAAAGCTGGGTGGTAAAGCCATCCACCGTCGCGTTGTAGGCTTCGCACAGCGCATCCTGAATGCGGAAGCGCATATGCGTGCTGAAATGCTCGCGGGGGACAAACACCAGGCAACTGATGAAGCGTTCATAGCGGTCGGTGCGGGTGAACATCTTGACCCGTGGACGGCCTTCCAGCGCCAGAATCCCCATCGACATGGCGAAGAGTTCGTCCTCGTCGATCTGGAACAGCTCGTCACGCGGCAGAAATTCCAGAATGGTTTTCAGCGCTTTGCCGTCATGCCCCTTGGGATCGAATCCGGATTTCTCCAGCGCCAGGGCCACTTTCCGGCGAATGACCGGAATTACATCCGTGCTCTGGTAATAGACGGTGGAGGTGAACAGCCCCACAAACCGGTGCTCACCGATTACCTTGCCGTCTGCGTCCTGCCGCTTGACGATCACCAGATCCATATGCACCGGGCGATGCACCACCCCCGGATTTTTGGATTTGGTGATTTCCAGCAGTGCCGCGCCGTGCAGAAATTCCTGCTCACTACCGGCATTGCCTTCCAGCCCATGCGGGTGAATGCGCGGATGCAGGCTTTGGAACAGCCCCAGCGCCGAGCCGGATTCCGCCACCAGCCCATTCAGGCTGATTGCATCCATGCGCGAGGCTTCATAGCCCAGAAATACGAAGTTATTGGCGCAGAGCCACTCCAGAAAGGCCGTGGTTTCCTCGGCCATGGCTCCCTGACGCGGTTCGGCCATCACGTCTTTCGCACGCACCACCATGGCACGCCAGTCGCGCACCGCCAGCCGCACCCCGTCCAGTACCTGATTTAAATCTGCCGCCAGTTGTTCGGTCGTGTGTCCGGTGGGGAGGGTGGAAATTTCAAAATGCAGCAGCGATTCCGTATGGCTGCCGGAATTCCCTTTGCCGTGCGGTACGCAGGTGAGGAGCTTGCCTTCCGCATCCCGCGTGACATCCAGCAGCGGGTGAATGGAGGAGAAAATCACAAACCCCTGACGGGTCAGTTCACTGGAAAGTGAATCCACCAGAAACGGCATATCGTCATTGAGGATTTCCACAATCACGCGGGGGGCCTGCCCTTTGGTCGCCGCCGAAAAGATACGCATTTTGGTAGCGCCCGGCTGGTATTCCTGCATGAAGGCCCAGGCGGAAAGCGCCGTTTCGGCAGCGGTTTCGGCGTGCAGATCGTCCAGATCGTCCAGCGTCACATGCGCATAAAACTGACGCACGAATTGTTCGCCCACGACATCTTCTGCACGTTTTGCTTGGGGAACGGAGGCAACGATGCTATCTACCCAACGGTGCTGGGCGCGAGTGTATCCTTCGGACATGGGTCAGGTCCCTGATGTGATATGATGCTGTTTCCTATAGCACGCCTGCGCGACGCCACAAGTACGGAGATTTCATGCCCTCGCTTTCGCCGCTGCTTTTGGAGCTGGCCCGTATCACCCGGGATGCCGGGGCTTTAATTCTGGAGCATTACGCCCAGCCGATCACGGTGAACCGCAAAGAGGATGATAGTCCCGTCACCGGGGCCGACCTCGCCGCCAATGCACTGATTGTGGAAGCGCTCTCCACCCTGACCCCTGATATTCCCATCATCGCCGAGGAAGGTGGCACCCATCCTTCGGACCAACCTATTGACGCATCGCGCTTCTGGTTGGTGGATCCGCTGGATGGGACCAAGAGCTTCATCCAACGCACCGGCGAATTTACGGTGAATATCGGGCTGATTGAAAATGGCATACCGGTGCTGGGAGCGATTTACGTTCCGGTGCAGGATGTGCTCTATCTCGGCGATGTGGCCCGTGGTGCCTGGCGGCAGGGCGCGGGTGAGTCCGACTATACCCCCATCCACGTGCGGGAGGTGCCCGTGGAAGGGATGGATGTCGTCACCAGCACCTCGCACGGATCACCGATGACCGACGCGCTGCTAACGCAGATGACCGTCCGCAGCCGCGTGAAAGCCGCCAGTTCGCTCAAATTCTGCGTGGTGGCGGAAGGCAGAGCCGACCTCTATCCCCGCCTCGGCCCGACCATGGAATGGGATACCGCCGCCGGTCACGCGATTCTGGTCGCATCCGGCGGGGTGGTGGTGACGCCGGAAGGCGGGCCGTTCCTCTATGGCAAAACGGGGATGCTCAACGGGTTTTTTGTGGCTGCGAGCCAAATGGGATTGTGGTAGGGAGAAGAATTCCTCCCCCTACCCGCAGAGGGTGTGGGTTATCCCACCACGTTGTAGTTCATGTCTGCATTGAGGCCTGCCTTCTCAGCGGCAAGTTTAACCAAATCTGCCTGACTATTCACCGGGCCATCGTAGCCCGCCCCATTCAGTGCATCGACTGCTTTCTGAAGATTACTCGGAAAAATAGTTAGTTCTTGGCGACCGAACATAGTGTCTCCAACAATTCTACCTTCGGGAAGTGTTTGAACCTGCTCAAGTGTAATAGCCATAGATGTTGCTCCGTAGATTGTTGTGATATAAATGGTTGCTGATTGCAGCCTGCTCACACTACTAAATTTTTTTGCCGACAAACAGGATGTCACTAAACTTTAATCTATTGCCTCTGTTGGCACAAAAAATAGAGAGTGATTGCTGCCAGACTTATAGTGCGGTAAGTAGGCCTCCATGCACGAAACAGACATCACCATTATCGGCGCGGGTCCGGTGGGGCTTTTTGCCGTGTTTCAGGCCGGGATGCTGGGACTGACCACGCAAGTCGCGGACGCGCTCCCTGTGCCGGGTGGACAATGCGCGGCGCTCTATCCGGAAAAACCCATCTACGACATTCCCGGTTATCCGTCCATTCTGGCGGAAGCCTTGGTTGAAAATCTGGTGGCGCAAGGAAACCCCTTTCACCCCACCTATCATCTCGATCAATCGGTGACCTCGCTCACCCGCGAGGGCGACACATGGCTGCTCACCACCAGCAAAGGCACGCAACTGCGCAGCAAGGCGGTGGTGATTGCCGCCGGATGCGGGGCCTTTGGTCCCAACCGCCCGCCGCTGGAAGGGCTGGAGGCGTTTGAAGGTACGTCCGTCCACTACATGGTGCAGAAGCGCGAATCCTTTCGCGGCAAGCGCATCGTGATCGCCGGGGGGGGGGATTCCGCTGTCGATTGGGCGCTGGCCCTTTCCGATATCGCCGAGCATATTTACATGGTGCATCGTCGCCCGAAATTCCGTGCCGCTCCAGAGAGCGTGGCGCGTCTGGAAGCGCTTGCCGCCAGCGGGAAAGTGCTGGAGCTAGTGGTGCCGTACCAGCTTTCCGCGCTGGAAGGAACGGGCGCGCAGCTCTCCGCCGTCTGTGTCGAAACACTGGAAGGCGAGGTGCGGCGTCTGGAGGCCGATACCCTCCTCGCTTTCTTCGGCCTTGCCATGGAACTGGGACCGATCGCCGACTGGGGTCTGAATCTGGATCACGCCCATATCACGGTAGATCCCGGCACCTGTGCCACCAATCTACCGGGGATTTATGCCATTGGCGACATCGCCACCTATCCACACAAGCTGAAACTCATCCTGTGTGGCTTCGCGGAAGCGGCTCAGGCCATGCATGCCGTGCGCGCCTATCTGCGTCCCGACGAGGTGGTGCATTTTGAGTATTCCACCACCAAAGGCGTGCCGGGCAACGCCAGATAGCATCTCACATTCTACCATAGCTTGCTGCAAATGCGGGGTTTCTGCGCTTCCGGCTTTCATGTATGTTGAATACACTGGAACTTCCGGTGCGGGGTTTCTGCGCTTCCGGCTTTCATGTATGTTGAATACACTGGAACTTCCGGTTCTCAAAACCCCGCATTTTCGCTACGCTCTGGCGAATGTGATGACGCTATCTAGTGTGGCTGCTTGACGGCAATTTGTCATGACATTGTCGGGGGTTTGTGCTAAGATGGCTTTGCATTATGGGGAATAGCAATGACCACCACCCGCTCGGAAAAACTGGATCTGCGCCTCACGCCCGCCGCTAAATCTGTGATTTGTCAGGCGGCGCTGGCGGCCAAACGTTCGGTTTCCGATTTTGTGCTTGAGAGCGCGCTCGCCCGTGCCGAGGAAACCTTGCCAGATCGGCGGTATTTTGGTCTGGATGCCGCGCAGTGGCAGGCATTCATGGCAGCACTCGACGCACCTTCAGCACCCAAACCACGTTTGGACCAGCTACTTAGCGAACCCAGCCTCTTTGATGCCTCTTCCTCTGCATGACGGGCCTGCGGATTGAAAAACTCACCCGTCTGCATGCCGTGGATGGGTTTGAGTGTGGAGAGGAAGCGTTGAACCGTTTTCTGGTACGTTTTGCCCTACCCAACCAGCAAGCCAATGCCTCGCAAACCTATGTGGCGATGGCTGAAGAGACCGTGATCGGATTCTACACGCTGGTGGTAGGAGAAGTGTCCTATGATGACGCACCGGAACGCATCACCAAAGGTCTGGCACGTCATGCCGTGCCGATTATGCTGCTCGCGCGTTCGGCGGTGAATATCACCTGGCAGGGGAAAGGAATAGGGGCGGGCCTGCTCAAGGATGCCATGCGTCGCACCCTGCAAGCTGCCGATATTGCGGGTATTCGTGCCTTCATGGTGCACGCGAAACATGAACAGGCCCACCGATTTTACACGCATTTTAATTTTACTCCCTCGCCATCTGATCCGTGGCATTTGTATGTCCTGTTGAAGGATCTCAAATCTGCACACTCTGGGTAGCAACAGACGCAGATTTCGTCTAAGTGAAGACCTGACCCTACTGGCATAAGGACACTCCATGACCACCCACATCATCGACGGCAAGGCGATTGCCGCTGCATTGCGCGCTGACATTGCCACTCACACGGCGCAGCTCCGCGCCGCGCATGGCATCACCCCCGGCCTTGCCGTGGTGCTGGTGGGCGATGACCCTGCCAGTCAGGTCTATGTGCGCAACAAGGTGAAAGCGGCGAGCGAGGCGGGGATTCACTCCATCGAGCACCGGCTCCCGGCTGATACCTCGCAGGCCGTCCTCATGGAAACCGTGGCCGCGCTGAATGCCGACCCATCCGTACATGGCATATTGGTGCAGTTGCCGCTGCCCAAAGGATTGGACGAAAAACAGGTGGTGGAAGCCATTCTGCCGGAGAAAGATGTGGATGGCTTTCATCCCGTCAATCGCGGACGCTGGCTCACCGGCGAACCGGAAGCGCTGATTCCCTGCACCCCCAGAGGTTCCATGCTGCTGCTGCGCAGTGTATGCCCAGATCTCTCCGGCAAGCGGGCGCTTGTGATTGGCCGTTCGGCGATTGTGGGTAAACCGATGGCGGCGCTATTACTCAATGCCGATTGCACGGTGACGGTGGCCCATTCCCGCACGCAGAACCTCCCCGCTCTGGTGGCAGAGGCCGATATTGTGGTGGCGGCAATCGGCAAGCCGCTCTTTGTGCAGGGCGCGTGGCTGAAAGAGGGCGCGATCGTGCTGGATGTGGGCATCAACCGCATTCAGGAGGGCGGCAAGGATATGCTGGTGGGAGATGTGGATTTTGCCAGCAGCCTCACGCGTGCATCGGCGATTACTCCCGTGCCCGGCGGGGTAGGGCCGATGACCATCGCCTGCCTGCTGGAAAACACGCTGATCGCCTGCCGTCGGCAGTTGGGCGTTGGGTAAGCCGATATGCATGCGCTCCAGTGGGGTGTGTTTGCCGCCAAACTGTTGCTGACCCTGTGGCTGCTGGCAGGAGCCTTCATCGGCGCGGTTCTGATATTCGACGCCCTGAGCGGTTCTGGAGATACTGGGCAGGGAATCGGCATCGGACTCTGTGTGCTGGTGTTGTGCGGAGGGGGAGCGCTCCGCTTACTGTTCTCCCTCTATCGCCAATACCGCACGCAAAAACATGGCGACGAACGCTAGCGTTCCGGTTATAGATTGCCCCATGTTCCGTCTTTTCGCCGCTGTGTTTCGTAGCCTGTACGATCCGTCGCTTTACCGTGACGCGGGGAAAGCCATCCCCGGCGGATGGTTTGGCTATCTGTGTGTGGCGGTGGTGGTCGCAGTGGTGCCTTTCTACGCGGTGGTGCATGCTCAAATGGCCGCGTTTGCACGGGATGAAGGGCCGTTTATCGCCTCGCAAATCCCCACCATTACCGTGGATCAGGGGGTGGCAAAGGCCGTGCAGGAGGGGGCTGTCCGGGTGGCCACCTCTAAAGGCGAACCGATATTGCTGGTGGATACCGCCAGGAAAGCCAAAATACCCGCCGATTTCACCAGTGGGCTGGTGCTTACCTCCCATACGCTCAGCCTGCGCTATCAGGGAACGGTTGTGGAATCCTTGCCGCTTGCCCGGTTTGAATCCTTCACCATCACGGCAGAGAAGGTCGCTCGCCTGTTTGAGCGTGCGCCCTACTACCTGCTGCTGGGGCTGCTACCCACCCTGCTGGTGATGGGGATGGGCAGCGCCCTTTCGCACCTCATCATCACCGCGCTGTTTGCCATGTGGGTGTTGTTTGTAGCTAAACGCCCGGCCTCCTTCGGGCAGGCAGTCCGGCTGAGCGCCGTGGTCATTACCCCCGCCCTTCTGGTGGATAGCTGGCTGCGGCCCTTCATGGCCTCGCCCGAAACCACCGTGCTGATGGTCATCTGCGCCTATTTGTATTTCGGGGTGCAGTCGCAGAAACCGGTTTCGCGGTAGCCGCCTCACCCTTTCGCTTGAAACCGGCGTCGATTCCGGGTAAAGACCGGCTCCTGCAAGTGTTTTTTCTGATGCCGTCTTAGCTCAGTTGGTAGAGCACCGCATTCGTAATGCGGGGAGCGACAGCGGCGTGAGCGGGAAGTAAGTTTGGAAGGACAAAGAGTTAGGAAGTAATCATATCGCTGATGCATCTCTTGTATCAGCGCCATGTCAGCAAAAGGTTTGCAAGTGCTTGTGAGTATTTGTAAATCTCCTCATGGGCCGCTTTAGCTCAGTTGGTAGAGCACATCATTCGTAATGATGGGGTCAGGTGTTCGAGTCACCTAAGCGGCACCATTTCCCTCAGAAAATTGTCAAAATAAAAATCCGCGAGCATTGCTGCTACGCGGATTCAGATATCATCTTTAAGTTACCACACCTCGGCATGGTGCCGGGAGTTGTAATCGCCTAAATACGAGCGCAGGCCTATTCCCCTTTCGGGTATTGTATTGAGCCTACTCCCGACGCATGAGCGTGCGGAAGCAGGGCTTTGTGATACGAGCCTACTTTAAAAACTTAATCGCAGTATTTAGGGGATTACAGCCCCCTCGGGTGATACGATAAAATGTTGAGCAATCAATGTCAAAGCAATCAGCCAACAATTCGTCTGTCGACATGCAGTAAGGCTTCGGCCTGCTGAAGCTGGATTCTCTTGATTTCAAGCTCCTGCTTTCGCAGATCGAGGACGATATCTTTCATCGCTTCGGTGATGGCGAATTTGATATCCTTCTCGGTCAGCTCGATATGGGTACATTTGCTGCAGAGCTTGTCTTCAAAGACCTGCTCTATCTTGCAAAGCACGCATTCGCTCAAATGCTGAAGGTCATAGGGGCTGAGGCTATAAAAATGATCGGCGAATTTTAAATAAGGATTTTCCATGGTCTACTCCTGTGATATGGTTGATGAAATTCCCCAAGCGGGGAGATAACCATATTCACGAGCCGACAACCCATAATTGATATGGATAAGGTTTGTGCAACTTATTGGTTTGTCACTGCCCTTCCAAATCCTCGTGTTTCACATCGGATAGTGTGCTTGTTCAAGCGGCTGACATCGAAGCGATTAAACGGCTCATCCAAATTGCCCAACGTTTTTCCAGCACGGAAATTCTGCACGTAATAGGTGCCACTGAATTCAAGATTTTCCAGATGTTTCAATATGGAATTGATGTCTTCTTCATCCAGCAGGTCAGCGTGGACGGTGGTGCGAATTTCAAGCGAAATGCCGGACGCGATAAGCAGATTAAGGGATCGCTCGAACAGCGCATAGCCATCAAACCCTGTGATGCTCTGGAACAGATCGGGCGGTGCTTTGTAATCGAGCGCCACATAGTCAATCATGTTCTCGCCGAGCATTTTTTCCAGCATATCGGGGTTGGTGCCGTTAGTATCCACCTTCACCTTGAAGCCGAGCATTTTCAGGTATCGGGCGAATTCTGGAAGCTGCGCGCTCATCATGCACTCACCGCCCGATAGCACCACGCCTTCGAGCAGGCCTTTACGTGATTCAAGAAATTCGATCACCTGCTGCGGAGGCAATTTGGCAAGCTCTCCCTTCACCAGTTCAGGATTATGACAGTAGCTGCATGCCATATTGCACCCAGAGAACCACAAAATACAGGCGGTATGCTCAGGGTAATCCTGAAAGGTGAAGGGAGTGATGCTCGTGATGGGGAGCTTGTTTAATGCCCGCTGCAACACGCGCTCTCCGTGGTAAAGAGCGGCAGGTGTGGCGACGCATTTTCTTTGAAATGCTTGCGCTCCTTATGCTCACCTTTCTTGCCGAGATTGAAGCTGGCCACCGGGCGGTGATAGCCCATCACCCGCGTCCATACGAGCGTCTCTTTGCCGCAATCCGGGCAATGGGATTGCTCACCCGTGAGATAGCCGTGGGTTTCACACACCGAGAACACGGGCGTGATGGTGATGTAAGGCAAGCGATAATTCTCAATCACCTTCCGCACCAACCGTTTGCAGGCCTCACCAGAGGAAATCTGTTCGCTCATATACAGGTGTAGCACCGTGCCGCCTGTATATTTGCATTGCAGCTTATCCTGCAGATTCAGTGCCTCGAATGGGTCTTCGGTATAGCCCACGGGAATCTGCGTAGAGTTGGTGTAGTAGATATTCTCCTCGCAGCCCGCCTGGATGATGGCATTGCCATACGCCTTGCGGTCTTCTTTGGCAAAGCGGTAGGTGGTGCCTTCGGCGGGTGTCGCTTCGAGATTGTAGAGATGCCCTGTTTCTTCCTGAAACTTCTTTAGCTCAACGCGCATATAATCCAGAATTTCCTCGCACATTTTCATGCCGCGCGGATCGGTGATGTCGTAGGTATCGCCGGTGAAGTTACGCACCATCTCGTTCATGCCATTCACACCAATCGTGCTGAAATGGTTGCGAAGATGCGGCAGGTAGCGGCGCGTATAGGGGAACAGGCCGCGATCATACATTTCCTGAATGAACACGCGCTTTTTCTCCAGCGTGGATTTAGCGAGGGTCATCAGCCGTTCGGTTTCCTGAATCAGCCCAAGCATATCGCCTTTGTAACGGTGGCCAAGCCGCGCCATGTTGAGCGTCACCACGCCTATCGACCCCGTCATCTCTGCCGAACCGAACAGGCCGTTGCCACGTTTCATCAGCTCACGCAAATCAAGCTGCAAGCGACAGCACATACTGCGCACCGCGTGCGGCGCATAGGCATCGGGGTTCTGCACTTTCTCCCCCTTATCGTTCAGCATATACTGGCTGCCGATGAAGTTCTGGAAATAGGAGCTGCCGATTTTAGCGGTGTTCTCGAACAGTGCCTTGGCCACAGGGCTTTCCCAATCGAAATCCTCCATCACATTGACGGTCGGAATCGGGAAGGTAAAGGGCTGGCCGTGCGAGTCACCCTCGGTCATCACCTCGTAGTACGCGATGACGATTTGCTCCATCTCCGGCTGGAAATGTTTGTAGGTCATGTCTTCGAGGTTGGTGACTCCACGTTTAGCTGCTTCCGCCATAATTTCAGGATCATCAATATCGCGGAACAGATGGGTGCAGTTCGCGGTTGGGAAATTATCACGAAGATCTGGCGGCACGGTGATGTCGAGCGTGATGTTGGTGAACGGGCTTTGCCCCCAACGCGCCGGAACATTCAAGTTATAGACGAACTGGCGGATGGCCTTTTTGATTTCGATGAAAGGTAGCCTGTCTTTGAAAACATAGGGCGCAAGGTAAGTATCGAACGAGCTGAAGGCCTGTGCACCCGCCCATTCGGATTGGAGAATACCGAGGAAATTCGCCATTTGCCCCAACGCCTCGCGGAAATGGCGCGGCGGACGGCTCGACACTTTCCCAGCAACACCGTTGAAGCCTTCATCGAGCAGCGCGCGCAGGCTCCAGCCCGCACAGTATCCCGTAAGGCAGTCAAGATCATGGATATGGTAATCCGCGCGGCGATGTGCCTGACCTTCTTCGGGCGAATAGACATTATCGAGCCAGTAATTGGCGATAATCTTGCCTGCCGAGTTATTGATTAGCCCCGCATTGCTGTAAGCGGTGTTCGCATTGGCATTGACCCGCCAATCCTGCTGCAAAATATATTCCTCAACCGCCTGTTTGCAGCTCACCAGCGTGTCCTGTGCGGTGGCACGGTTGCGGTTCAGGATGAATGACTTAAGGGTTTTAACGTAACCTGCTGCTGCCAACTCGTCCTCGATCACGCTTTCCATCGCGCTGTCAGCCAGCGCTTCTTTCGAGGTAGAAAGTAACGACATGAACGCATCGAAACTGCCTTCGCCCGAGGCCACAAACGCCTCCTTCAGGCTCGCATGCACCGAGAGTGAAAATACATTCGGCTTCTGAGCGGCGGGCTGCAGCGTGCGCGGCAATTGGGTGGTGGTGGGCGTTGGTGTGGCAGTTTCGGTTAGTTGCATAGAATCCCCCTTGTTTTGACTATATGTTGGTGCTTTAGGCGGAGTTGATACTACATCTTGTGTCTAATGGGTGCATTTGACCCAGATCAAGTTCTCTAAAAAAGGGATAAACGGTGTGACATTTCCTCTAAGATACTGGTTTGACTTCGATATGCTCGCCGAAGGATTTCAGCATCCCGACCGTTTGCTTCAAGTCGTCATAGGTGGTGCGGGGGTTGATCGTGCACATGCGCAGCACATGTTTGCCGCCGAGGATGGTCGGGCTGAGCATCGCATAGCCGGAATAGATGATGTCTTGCGCGATACGATTATTCAGTTCGTTCAGCGACGGTTCATCCAACCCATCTGCGCGGTAACGGAAAGCGATGATTCCCAGCTGTGCGGGCGTGATGATCTCCCAGCAGCTATCGTTGCGTAGTAGCGATTCGACAACTTCGGCGTTCTCTATGCCCTTGGTGATGGCTGCCCGGAACGCCTCCACGCCAAAGGCTTTGAGCGATAACCAGAGCTTCAGCGCACGGAATCCGCGTGTCAGCTGTACACCGTAATCACAGAAATTGATCTGCTCGGCGCATTGCTCATTGAGCTTCAGATATTCCGCCGAGAAGCGGAAGGTGTTTTTCAGATGCTCGCGGTTACGCACCAACACGCAGCCGATCTCATAAGGCTGGAACATCCATTTATGCGGGTCGATGCCCAGCGAGTCTGCCAGCTCTATACCTTCGAGCACTTTGCGTCCACGCTCGGTAATGGCTGCGCTACCGCCATAGGCACCGTCCACATGCAGCCATAAGCCTTCGGCTTTGCAAAATGCCGAGAGTTCCTTGATAGGATCAGCCGCACCAGCATTTGTGGTTCCTGCATTGGCCACCACGCAAAATGGCACCAGCCCTTGCAGCCGATCCGTCGCGATCTGCTGGCGCAATGCATCCGCTGAAAGGCGAAAGGTCGCGTCGGAAGCAATCTTGCGCAGCTGGAACTGCTGAAAACCAAGAATCTTGAGACCTTTGGCTACGGATGAATGGGTTTGATCCGAGAAATACACCGTGGCGTTGGTGGTATTGCCTGCCAACATCACATGCCGTGCCACCGCTAGCCCTGTCATATTCGCCATCGAGCCGCCGCTGACAAATAACCCGCCTGCATCTTGCGGAAAGCGGAATAGCTCACGCAGCCACTCAATGGTAGTGACTTCGATCTGCGCCACACCAGACGGGCCGATAAATGCCCCGCTGAAGACGTTAAACGAGGAAGCAATCGCGTCCGCCATCGCGCTGACAAAGTTGCTTGGCCCTGGCACGAAGGCAAAATAACGCGGATGATCCAGATGCGTCATCTGGTCGAACACATGGGTTTTAAGCTGCGCAAGAAGCTGCTCGACAGGCACTGGCTGCGTCGGCATCGGCTCGTGCAGGCCCTCGGTGATATGCTCCAGCGTGGATGGTGTGGTGACGGGTAAGTCCTTAAGACCAGCGAAATGATCAACAATCAGGCCAAATACCTTCTCCGCCATACGGCGCATGTCATCTTCGGGCAGCGTCAGAAGTGGTGGTTGATTATCCATCTTTGCCATCCAGTCTTGGGCGAAGAAGAATCGGCGTATACATCACCACAAAGAGGCCGTAGGCAGTGATCCAGCACAAGGCCGCAAGCTGAAATCCTGTCATCGTATCTATCGGCAGGCACCAGCCAAACACGCGAAGCAATGCGGCCAAATTAATCGCCACAAATGCGATATGCATGGCTTTTCCGATTTCCAGAGGCCTGCCGCTATGCCCCAGCGATACACGCGCAATCATACCGAGAATGAGAGTGCCCATCGCCCCAGCGGTCAGGCTGTGGGTGGCAAAGGCTGCAGGCACTGAAAGCCCCATCAGCACGGCTGCTTTGGCAAAGAAGCTGAAGATCAGCCAGATGTAGCCTGCATGCAGCACCCATAGCAGCGGAATGCTGAAGGTTTTGGCTGTTTGCCAGGAAGTAAACCGCCAGAGATTCACTACGCCCGCTGCGATGAAAAGCAAATACAGCCATGGCGCATCGGGTGCAATGGCGTTGCACAGAACAGCAAGCGCCGTACAAATCATCGTGAGCTTTTCGATGCGTGGGTTGCGTGTGATGCTAATACCCAGCCGTCGCTCGGTGAAGAAGGGAATCACCCGCCCACCTATCAGCGTCATCATGAGGGTGACGACACCAAGGCCAAGGCGGATGCCTGCATCGGCATATTCACCGTGCGTGAGCCCAGATGCCAAGGCCAAAAGTAGTAATAACGCGATGAATCCATAGTTGCGTTTATTGTTTGAACGAATGAGCGCAGGCGCAATCGCAAGCGCACAGCCCACGAAAAAACTGGCATCTACCGCCATAACTAACGCTTCAGGCAGCGACGCTGACATGAACACGCATGCACGTCCGGCGCACCAAAGCCCCGTGAGGGCTGCCAAACGTGATCCTTTTACGGTGGGCAGTCCCGTCCAGTTGGGTACTGCCGTGAGCAAAAACCCTGCAACAATTGCACCCACAAAACCAAACAGCATTTCATGGCGATGCCACTCCACCATATCCCATCTGCTTGGCAGCTCCGTCGCCATGCCGCTTATCAGCAGGATGAAATAGCCAAGCACCAAGAGTCCACACAGACTACCAAGCAGAAAGAATGGGCGAAAGCCAAGCCGGAACAGGGCAAATCCGTTTAGCAATGGTCTTTCAGGCTCGGAGATATTGATTAAGGTCATGTGCAGCGCCTTCCATATTGGGATGTGATGGCGATGCTACGGCTCAAACACATAAAAACACTTGAGCCGGATCAATTCGTATGACGCTTTTACCCATTAGGTTTTCGCGCATGATTACCACTTCAATGAGGACACTATGACGAACCGCCGACTACTACTGACAAGCGCACTTACCCTATGCATCGTTGCCAGCTTTCCAGCCTATGCGGCAGAGCCAACAGCTGTAAAAAGCGAGTTTGAAAGAGCGTTGATGGACGGAAAACCTCTGTTCCTCTCGCGTTACCGTTATGAGTATGTCGATCAGGACGGGCTGCCGGAAGACGCCCACGCGCACACATTGGTCACACGGCTTGGCTATGAAACCGGTGCCTATAAAGATTTTTCGGCACTCATTGAATTTGAGCATCTGGAGAGTTTGGGGACGGAACGCTTCAACGACAGCATTAACGGCAAAACGCGCTACCCTGTCGTTGTTGATCCAGAAGATACCAATCTCAATCGGCTAATGCTGACCTATGCAGGTCTTCCAGATACCAAGGCTATTCTGGGGCGGCAAACGATTCAACTCGACAATCAGCGATTCGTTGGTGGCATTGCATGGCGGCAAAACGACCAGACCTTCGATGCGCTCTCAGTATCTAACACCTCACTGCCCGATACGACGCTCTATTATGCCTACGCTAATCAGGTCAATCGTGTTCAGGGTACAAACTCACCTGTTGGGGTGTGGGATGATAGCCATATTCACCTGATCAACGCTTCCTACACGGGTCTACCTTACGGGAAGCTGGTGGGGTATAGTTACCTGCTGGATATTCCCGACTCTGCTGCCTTGTCGAGCGCCACCTATGGCGCACGGTTTGAAGGAAAACAGCCCATAGACAAAACCTTCACGGGATTGTTATCGCTCGAATATGCCCATCAAATAGACTACGCTAATAACCCGAATAATACGAGCTTTAACTATTATATGATTGAGCCGGGCATTGCCTTTGGCCAGTGGAAAATCTTAGGTCAGTATGAGCGAATCGAAGGTGATGGCACCAATGCCATGCAATTTGCCATCGGCACCAACCATGCGTTTGATGGCTGGGTGGATAAGTTCCTGACGACACCGGCGAATGGCCTCATCGATATGAACATCGCAGTCAATTACACCGTTGCCTCCGAGCAGAAATGGCTTAACGGAACGCGTGCTATGGTGCGCTACCATGACTTTAGGGCAGAAAAAGGCGATACGCACTACGGCAATGAGTGGAACCTATTCTTCGAGCAAACGATTGAGTCGCATTACACCATCGGTATGCAGGCTGGCCATTACGAGGCCGATAACTTCTCAACCGATACCACGAAAATCATGCCGTATGTGCAGGTGAAGTTTTAGGCGTTAGCGATTCAGCACTTCATTGCGTGTGCTGCCCGCAATCGCGATTACTTGCGCGATCAGATGCTCGGCAACACCAAGTCCTGCAACGTGCTTTGTAAATTAATTCACCAGAGGACTGGTGGCACGCTCAAGCGTAATACCCGCAATGCTTGCCTGTCCAGCCAGTATCTTCACATAGTGTTTCATCGCTTGCTGTTCGCTGGCTTCCTGCAGATATTCCGCTATCGACTCACGCACGGCGGCAAAAGGCACGACGTTGCCGCCCTGATCTCTGAATATGGACGGATTGCGCTGATAATAACGCTCGCATTCTTCTTCCGTCGGAGTGGGCACGGTGATTTCCTGCTCAAGAAGGCTGTTCACCAGATATTCGCGTGTGAGCTCCGTATCGTCCTGCTCCACCGGAGGTGTGATGCCAAGCCGTGACGCTTCCTGACATAAAAGCTCACGAATGGTGAGTGCGAGTGCTGCCTGATATTGTGCTTCGGCAACATTCTCGGCAGGATGGTATTGCATTTCTGCAAACACCTCATCGTCGGTGATTTCTACTTTATTCACAAATACGGGCATGACTATCTCCTCGCTGCTCGGCTACGCACCACCTGATAAGGGCGCCAGACATAACGCACGGGTGCGCTTAAAATATGCACCAGACGGGTGAAGGGAAACAGGAAGAAAATGAACATCCCCAAAATCAGGTGCGCCTTGTAAGGCCATGCCAGCGGCTCAATCAACTCCGGATGTGCGCCCTGGAAGGTGATGATACTCTGGCACCATTCTGACAGCGCCATCATCACACTGCCATCAGAATGGCCGAGTGAGTATGGAATCGTCGTCAGCCCAAGCACCAACTGCACCCAGAGGATGACCAGAATTGCGACAT
Source organism: Rickettsiales bacterium (assembly GCA_044368015.1). Taxonomy (GTDB): domain Bacteria; phylum Pseudomonadota; class Alphaproteobacteria; order Rickettsiales; family RI-342; genus JBIPLF01. The sequence goes on along the minus strand of JBIPLF010000006.1, from coordinate 6,823 downwards.
CTGCCGGTGCACTGGTCACGCGTACCCGTGCTACAAACAATCTGCGAACACACAAAATGGTGAGGCCGATAAAACAGATCGTGCCGAAAAGCCCACCCATCACAATCGCCACCATCTGCTTATTCTCTGCACTGATGACGTGATGGTAAATACTGTGCGGTGTCAGCAGGCCGACGAGATGCCCGAAAAACAGGAAAATCACGCCGATATGAAACAGGATGTTGCCGACACGCAAGCCTTTATCCGCCAGAATCTGGCTTGAGGCAGCGCGCCATGAATAAGGCTCGCGGTCATAACGGATGATTGTGCCAAGCACCATCACCACCAGCACGATGTAGGGCAACATGCCAAAGAAAAATTCATGAAAGAAAGTACTCATATCCGTTGCTCCATTGCTTGTGGTTTCCCTCCGCCACATCCACCGCCACCACAGCTTCCGCCGCCGCAGCCACCTGTTGCAGCTGGTGCGCTGGCACCTAAGAATTCTATTGGCTTTTCTTCCCATTCCTTATCCATCGCAGCGAAATCAATCACCTCTGCTCGCGGTCTTGGTATTACTTTTACAGGTTCTTTGCCCATAAACCGGATCAGGCTATCGAGGATGATGTGCTGCGCCGCTCCACGCTCGGCCAGACGTTTACTGAGTGCTTCAATCACATGCAGTGGGTCACCCAGCATTTCAACGGCTTCATGGTTCGGAAGTATGGAGAGAAACTCTAGAAATACGGGGAGATAGTCTGGCAATTCACTGGCCGATAATTCGTAGCCATGTTCGGCATACACTCCAGCTAGATCAACCATTGCCTGACCGCGATCCCGCGACTCGCCGTGCACATGCTCAAACAAATGCAAAGACAAGGAGCGTACGCGGTCAAACGCATCCACGTAAGCCTCCTGTAAATCAAACAGGTCGCTTTCCGCTGCATCTGCCGCAAAGGCACGAATTGCCTCTCTGTCCTGCGGCTTTAAGATAGCTTCGCGGTTAATAAGCTCGGCGAGTTCTACCACACCTTGCTGCCACTCTGCCGTAGGGTAGCACAGCAAGATGCCAAGTGCTTTGAAAGTTTGAAATTTAGCTACTGGCATGGGTGCCTCCGAATAGGTTCTTACGTTTTGGTTTACTGAACATGTTGTAATCGTTGCCGCCGCTGTTACAGCCATCGCCGAACGAGAAGCCACAGCCAGAACGCACATCAAATGCCGACATCGCATATTCCTTGTGCGAAGTGGGGATGACGTAGCGATCTTCGTAGTTTGCAATAGCCATGTAGCGATACATCTCCTCGACCATGGCTTCGCTCGTATTGGTTTGCTTGAGCACTTCGGTGTTCACGACCCCGTCCACATGGCGGGAGCGCATGAAGCTACGCATCGCAAGCATCCTCTCGAGCGCAACCACTACCGGCTCAACTTTACCAGCCGTGAGCAGATTTGCCAGATACATCACCGGAATGCGAAGGCTTTTTACATCGGGAATCACCCCGTTCATGCCCATCTCGCCACTTTCTGCGGCATTCTGAATGGGTGAGAGCGGCGGGATATACCATACCATCGGTAACGTCCGATATTCAGGGTGTAGCGGGAATGCAATCTTCCATTCCATTACCATTTTATAAACGGGGGAACGTCTGGCCGCCTCCATCCAGCTATCAGGAATCCCCTCGGCTTTCGCGGCAGCAATCACTTCTGGATCATTTGGATCAAGGAACATGTTTAGCTGTGCCTGATACAAATCTTTCTCATCTTCGGTGCTTGCGGCTGCCTCAATCTTATCGGCATCATAGAGCAGCACGCCTAAATAGCGGATGCGTCCCACACAGGTTTCTGAACAAACAGTTGGCTCACCCGCTTCAATACGCGGATAACAGAAGGTACATTTCTCTGACTTGCCAGACTCCCAGTTGAAGTAGATTTTTTTATACGGGCATGCCGAAACGCACATGCGCCAACCACGACACTTATCCTGATCGATAAGCACAATGCCATCTTCCTCGCGCTTATAGATCGAACCTGATGGGCACGCAGCAACGCAGGTAGGATTTAGGCAATGTTCGCACAAACGAGGCAAATACATCATGAAGGTATTCTCGAACTGACCGTACATTTCCTTCTGCACGTTCTCGAAATTGTAATCCTTGCTGCGATGCTCGAATTCGCCACCCAAAATTTCTTCCCAGTTCGGCCCACCCACAATCTTATCCATTTTCTTGCCAGTAATCACCGATACGGGTTGGGCAGAAGGCATGGTTTTCGATTCCGGCGATTTCTGCAAATGCTCGTAATCGAAGGTAAACGGCTCGTAATAATCATCGATAGACGGCATATTCGGATTGGCGAAGATATTTGCCAAGCTCCGCCATTTACCGCCTTGCTTGGGTTGCAGCTTGCCGTTTTTCTTGCGCGTCCAGCCGCCATTCCAGCGTTTTTGGTTCTCCCAGTCTTTGGGATAACCAATACCCGGCTTGGTTTCGACGTTGTTAAACCACGCATATTCCACGCCACGACGCGACGTCCATACGTTTTTGCAGGTGACCGAACAGGTGTGGCAACCGATGCATTTGTCCAGATTGAGGACTTTACCGATTTGTGCTCTTACTCTCATTGCCTTATGCTCCCTGTTTGCCAAGTGCGGTTTGCTCTAAGCGTGGAATCTCGCCGTGGAAGAGCTTGTCGCCGTAGCTGTCTTCGTTCATCCATTCCACCTTATCCATCTTACGCAGCACGACAAATTCGTCGCGGTTACTGCCTACCGTTCCGTAATAGTTAAAGTCATACGAAAGCTGTGCATAGCCACCAATCATGTGCGTAGGTTTTAGTACGGTGCGTGTAACGGAATTGTGGATACCACCGCGTGCTCCGGTGATTTCACTGCCCGGTACATTCACAATTTTCTCCTGCGCGTGGTACATCATCATCATGCCTTCCGGTACGCGCTGACTGACTACCGCGCGTGCGGTTAGCGCGCCGTTGGCATTGTAGGCTTCCACCCAGTCATTATCGATGACACCGATTTTTTTCGCATCGATCTCCGAAACCCAGATGATTGGTCCACCACGCGATAGCGTTAGCATCAGCAGATTATCTGTATAGGTCGAGTGAATACCCCATTTCTGGTGCGGCGTGATGAAGTTCAGCACCACCTCCTTACGGCCTTTGCCGAAGCGCTTGCTCACCTCGTCCGTGGTTTTCAAATCTACCGGCGGTTTGTAGGTGCAAAGCTGCTCGCCGAATGCCCGCATCCACGAATGATCCTGATAAAGCTGCTGACGGCCTGTCAGTGTGCGCCACGGAATCAGCTCATGCACGTTGGTGTAGCCTGCCGTGTAACTCACATGCTCAGATTCAATCCCGCTCCATGTCGGTGACGAGATAATCTTGCGCGGTTGCGCCTGAATATCACGATAGCGGATTTTCTCATCCTCGCGGGTATCCGCCAGATGCGTATGATCGCGCCCTGTGGCCTCACCGAGCGCTTTCCACGCTTTCACCGCCACTTCACCGTTGGTTTCCGGTGCCAGCATCATGATGGTTTCCGCCGCATCAATCGCAGTTTCAATACGCGGTTGACCTTTGCTGATGCCTTCTTCGGTAACAGTGTAGTTCAAATCCGCTAGCGCCTTCAGCTCATGCTCGGTATTCCACGAGACGCCTTTGCCGCCATTGCCTAGTTTGGCAAGCATTGGCCCAAGCGAGGTGAATTTCTTATAGGTATTTGGATAGTCCCTCTCTACCAGATGTACACTTGGCATGGTTTTACCTGGAATAGGCTCACACTCACCACGCATCCAGTCTTTGACATCAATACCTTGGGCAATTTCATTTTGTGTATCGTGCTTGATGGGGTTTAAGACCACATCCTGCTCGACACCTAAATGCCCTACGCAAACTTCAGAGAATTTCTTGGCAATGCCTTTATAAATATCCCAGTCTGTGCGTGATTCCCATGCCGGATCAACTGCCGCAGAAAGCGGGTGAATGAAGGGATGCATATCGGAAGTATTCAGATCGTGCTTTTCATACCAGGTCGCGGTCGGCAGCACGATATCCGAGTACATACACGTCGTGGACATGCGGAAATCGAGTGTAACCAGCAGGTCGAGTTTGCCTTCAGGGGCTTTATCGTGCCAGACCACTTCCTTGCTTAGGCTTCTTCCTTCTTCGCCTAAATCCTTGCCCTGAACGCCATGCTGCGTACCCAGCAAATGCTTGAGGAAATATTCATGGCCTTTACCGCTAGAGCCTAGAATATTCGAGCGCCAGACAAACATATTGCGCGGCCAGTTTTGCGGTGCATCGGGATTATGGCAGGAGAGTTTTAGTTCGCCCGATTTCAGCCCAGCCGCAACCGCAGCCCCCACGGCCTCACCCGAATCTTTGATAATTTTACCCAGCTCTAGCGGGTTACGCTCCATTTGAGGCGCAGAAGGCAACCAGCCCATACGCTCGGACTTGGCATTGCAGTCAATGAAAGAAGCATTTTTCCAATCCGTATTATCTTCCAGCGGCGAGAGAATCTCTTCCATTTTGAGCTTCTCATAGCGCCATTGGTCGGTATGGGCATAGAAGAACGAGGTGGAGTTCTGCTGACGCGGTGGGCGATTCCAGTCGGTCGCAAAGGCCAGCGGTGCCCAGCCGGTTTGTGGGCGGAGTTTTTCCTGACCTACATAATGGCTCCAGCCACCGCCCGATTTACCGATACACCCACACATCACCAGCATATTGATGATCGCGCGGTAGTTCATGTCCATGTGATACCAGTGGTTCATCGCCGCACCGATAATCACCATCGATTTGCCGTGGGTTTTATGGGCATTCTCTGCAAACTGACGCGCCACGTTGATCACATGCTCACGCTTGACGCCAGTAATATGCTCCTGCCAAGCGGGGGTATAAGGCACATCATCGTCAAACGAGCTGGCAACATTGCCGCCGCCAAGGCCACGATCCACGCCATAATTGGCAATGAACAAATCGTAGCAGGTGGTAACGATGGCTTCACCGTCTTTGAGTTTCATTTTAATCGCAGGAATATTGCGCTCTAAAATACTGGCATGATCGGTCGAATTAAAATGCTCATGCTCCAGATTGCCGAAATAAGGGAACGCTGCGCTTACTACTTCGCGCTTGCTGTGCTCCATGAGCGAAAGCAATGGCCAGAGTTCTTCACCCGTGACTTCGTCTTTCGGCTCCAGATTCCATTTGCCTTTCTGTCCCCAGCGCGAACCAATCGTGCCATTCGGGATACGCACTTTCTCTTCATGGCCGCACATAATCACTGGCTTCCAGTCCGGATTATTGTCCGTACCCATATTGCCTTCAAAGTCGGAGGCGCGCAGCATACGCTCCGGCACCAGATAGCCATCCTTATTTTTGATTAAGCGCACAAGAAACGGCATGTCCGTGTACATGCGGCAGTAATCATCGAAATAATCGCTTTTGCCTTTCACATGCCATTCGGCGGCAATCACATGCCCCATCGCCATGGCGAGTGCGGCGTCGGTACCTTGTTTGGGGTGCATCCACAAATCGCAGAGTTTGGCGACTTCGGAATAATCGGGCGTAACGGCCACGGTTTTTGCGCCTTTGTAGCGCACCTCGGTGAAGAAGTGGGCATCCGGCGTGCGCGTTTGCGGCACATTGCTGCCCCAGGCAATAATGAAATTGGAGTTATACCAGTCAGCGGATTCTGGCACGTCTGTCTGCTCGCCCCATGTTTGCGGGCTGGAAGGAGGCAGATCGCAATACCAGTCGTAAAAGCTCATACATACGCCACCAATCAGCGACAGGTAGCGCGATCCTGCGGCGTAGGACACCATTGACATGGCAGGAATCGGCGAGAAGCCGATGATACGGTCGGGTCCGTGCTGCTTTGCCGTATAGACGTTGGCGGCAGCAATGATTTCATTCACTTCATCCCAATCGGTGCGAACAAAGCCGCCCAGACCGCGCACTTTCTGATAGGATTTGCGGGTTTGCTCGTTACCCACCACCGCTGCCCATGCATTTACAGGGTCTTTGGCGATTTTCTTGGCATCGCGGTAGGCTTTCAGCAAGCGGCTGCGAATGAGCGGGTATTTCAAGCGGTTGGCGCTATAGAGATACCAGGAATAGCTTGCGCCACGCGAACAACCACGCGGCTCATGGTTCGGCATATCCGGGCGGGTGCGCGGATAGTCCGTTTGTTGCGTTTCCCATGTGACAAGACCGTTTTTCACATAAATCTTCCAGCTGCACGAGCCAGTGCAATTCACGCCATGGGTGGAGCGCACAATTTTGTCATGCTGCCAGCGATCACGGTAGGTGTGCTCCCACTCGCGCGACTCATCGGTGGTGATACCGTGACCGTTTGCGAATGGCTCTTTCGCTTGTTTGAAGAAGGTCAGCTTGTCGATTAAATAGCTCATATTGTGCTCTTCCTAGGATGTTATGCTGCTGGATGTTAGGTGGCGAACTGCCTCGCGTGATTGATGTGGATCAACTTCTCGCTTTTTCATGAAATTTAGCATTTTACCTCGGCTCCTTTGCGGAAATACCAGATGTAGGTCACAAACAGGCAGGTGACGTAGTAGCCGATGAAACCCCATAGGGCGGTGTCAGCGGCACCGGTTGCTTCAATCGACCAGCCGAAGCATTTGGGCAGTACGAATGCGCCGTAAGCAGCAATGGCCGCGCTGAAACCCAGAACAGGTGCTTTTTCCTTGGGTGGGAAAATCACACCAATCATGCGGAAAACAGATCCGTTGGCGATGCCAGTGGTGGTGAACAGCACCATGAAGCAGGCAAAGAATCCTGCGAATTGTTTGGTCTCTGGTTGGATAAAGTG
>JBIPLF010000009.1:0-50938 GCA_044368015.1 Rickettsiales bacterium | reverse complement strand
CGAAGACATACCCTCTCCACAGCAAATGGAAGCCTTTAAGGCACAGTATCGCCTTTCCGGACGCCCAGAAATGCTACATGCCGAAGATATCGAGCGCACGATAAAGGCGCAGGAAATCGTAGGAATAATCAATGATTGGATGGATGTTTGGGGGGGGGGGGATGCAAAAACCAGTGCATCCCTTTCCTTTGGAGGGGTAATGGATGAAGAGGCGCTTACTGGTTCACGTTACTTTATTGCGAAATCCGATATATCAGATAGGTTTTGCCTCATCCGGGAAACGAAGGATGTTGCGGGAGATCCATTATGGGAACATCTGTACATAGAGCCGGGAATGTTCGGAGACCATATACAATTTGATGGAGTGTGGACCCAAGAGGTGGAAGGCTATAGCAATCCAATTGCCGTTTCACCTACTGCCCTGTTTGCGTCTCTGGGAATTACCGTGCAGCCCAAATCCTATCCGGATGACACGGTATTACGTTATACGGTGGAGCCAAGAGAGTCCCTATATCCGGGTTTAGAAGCGCTCTATCAGGAGGTTGAGAGCAGGGAGCATGCAAACTCTCAGCGGTTAATGGGAATTACCTACGAGGGTGAAACCGAGATCGGTAAGATACATGCTCCGATCCTGTTTTCTAGTACTCCACAATCGTCACATTTGGCCGTGTAACCGCCCTAATTCCAGCTATTCTGGCTGCCCCGTGTACGGCATCTGGCCAGCGAATTATCGAAAATGCAACAACCGGCCATCACGCGGAACCCTTGCGCTTCAAAATATTGCGCCTTCATTTCGCCCTCGCTCATGCAGTAATCGACGCCGCGCTGGGTGTTGGTGGTTTCCTTATGCACTTCGCGGAATTGCAGGTTTTGATCCAGCGTCCCGGTCCAGACATACATAAACAGGAAGGCGGTGGTAATGTTAGGCATCGCAACATCTCCCTTTTACCGGTTGATGCCGCCCCTATACCCCAAGCGGAGAGGAGGTCAAGGATTCTGTTTCCCCGGCTCCGGCAGCATCACGATCACCTCGTTGGCGCGGGTGGCGTTGAGGGTGTTGCGCGCCTGTTCCTCCAGCAGATCGACATCCAGCGCATCCGGGCGCAGGCGGGCGACCTTATGCTCCAGCCCCTCGCGTTCAGAGCGTAGCTCGGCGAGTGCGGCGTTGCGCTCCTCCATCTGGTCATGCAGGGTGATGAGGGAAAAAAGCCCCCGATCATCATAGAGCATGTGAAACAGGAAATAACAGAAAAAGCCCGCCAGCAGGCCGGGCAACCATTTGCCACGCATGGAAAAACGAGAGGGAGGGCGATAGCGGTACATGGTTCGGGGTTCGGGGTTCGGGGTTCGGGAAAAAGAGGACGGATAGGACGTCAAGCCAAATTCTACTGAATCCTGACCCCCGAATCCTGAACCCTCCTACATGTGAATCGCCCGCCCATCCACGGCCATGGCGGCTTCCTTCACCGCTTCATTGAGGTCGGGATGGGAATGGCAGGTGCGGGCGATATCCTCTGCCGAACCGCCAAATTCCATGGCGAGTACGGCTTCGGCAATCAGCGTCCCCGCATCGTGGCCGATGATATGCACGCCGAGCACCCGGTCGGTTTGCTGGCAGGCGAGGATTTTCACAAACCCTTCGGTTTTGCCAATGGCGCGGGCGCGGCTATTGGCCATAAAGGGGAATTTCCCGGTTTTATAGGCGATGTTGGCGGCTTTGAGTTGTTCCTCGGTTTTGCCGACCATCGCCACTTCCGGCGAGGTATAGACCACGCTCGGCACCAGATCCCAATTCACATGCCCGGCCTGTCCGGCGATGGTTTCGGCGGCGGCCACTCCGTCTTCCTCGGCTTTGTGGGCGAGCATGGGACCAGCGATCACATCGCCGATGGCATAAATATGCGGATGTTTCGTGCGCAGATGGGCGTCCACCGGAATGCGGCCGCGTTCATCAAGTGTAATCCCCACCGCTTCCAGCCCCAGCCCTTCCGTATGCGGACGGCGGCCAATTGCCACCAACACCGCGTCGGCGGTGAGGGTTTCCGCTGCTCCTCCTGCGGCGGGTTCGAGGGTGAGGGTGACGCCTTTGCGTCCTTTTTCGGCTTTGGTCACTTTGGTGCCGAGCCGGAAGCTAAGCCCCTGCTTTTCCAGAATCCGTTGGAATTGCTTGGAGACTTCGCCGTCCATCGGTGGTAGCACGCGGTCCAGATATTCGACCACCGTGACCTGCGACCCCAGACGGCTCCACACCGAGCCCATCTCCAGCCCAATCACGCCGCCACCAATCACCACCAGTTTTTCCGGTACGGATTTCAGCGACAGTGCGCCGGTGGAGGAGAGAATCACTTCCTCATCAATCGCCACACCCGGCAGCGGCATCACTTCCGACCCCGTGGCGAGAATGATATGCCTGGCCTCCAGCACCTGATCGCCCACCTGCACCTGATGCGGCCCGGTGAGCGCTCCCGCTCCCTTGATATATTCCACCTTGTTCTTTTTAAACAGGCCCTCGATGCCCTTGGTGAGGGTTTCCACCACCGTGCTTTTGCGTTGCATCATGGTGGAGAGGTTGAGTTTCGGCTTCACCTCCACCCCATGCGCGGCCATCTCGTGCGCGGCTTCGTGATACAGCTCCGACGAATAAAGCAGTGCTTTGGAGGGGATACAGCCCACATTCAGGCAGGTGCCTCCCAGCGTCCCGCGCTTTTCCACGCAGGCGGTTTTGAGTCCCAACTGCGCGGCGCGAATCGCCGCCACATACCCGCCCGGCCCGCCACCAATCACCACTACATCGAAACTTGCACCCATCTACGGCTCCTTCTTTTGATGGGTGGCAGCTTAAGCGGTTTTGCGTCGGGGTGCAACCGTGAGAAGGAAGATTGGGCAGAAAATCAGAAGCCTGTTAAAAAAGCCATTCTACATGCAATCCCTGTATAGGATAGGTTGTAGACAGATGCGCTGCCAGCATTATTTGCACCTGTGGTACAGTTTGGCCTTGTCGTCCCATGCTGATCTATTCTTGTATTTCCTGTCGCTGGAATGCCGTCATCCGTTTTGAGGTCTATAGAGTAGGCATCTTCAGGGGAAAGGAACTGCCCGCTGGCCATATTGGGAGGAAGTATGCCAACATAGAGGATGTTTCCATAGTATCCATCATAGTATGTGGCGCTTCCTGATTGATTCCCCAAGTAATACCAGCCAATTGCTCCGCCCGGAATAGCAGTGGACGGTACGTTTACCCCAATATCTGGAGTGTACCAAGTTACAGTTCCAGAAGTTCCGGAATAATTACCTGTTATCAGTCCTGCCTTTGCCAATTGTTGCCATGCACCGTAAGCCTCCCCAGGTGTACTGACCGCCCCAGGATAGTTGATTTGTGCGTTGCCATTTCCATTCGTGACCCCATTCCAGAATGTTGTGGCATTTGGACAATCTCCCGGCATGCACCCATATTTATCTGCAAACGTTTGCGATACAGTTAGATAGACGTCTATATCACGTATCATTTTAGATAATCTCTGTTGTTTTATCATACCCTGTCCCACCATCACCCCGCCAAGGATCAGGCCGATGATGACCAGCACAATGGAAAGCTCAACCAGCGTGAACCCCAAGCACGCTGCCAGTCTGCGTTTTCTGATCGGACACTGCGAATGCATGAATGCTCCTTTGGATGCGCGGCATCGCAGGATGTTTTATCGCAGGGTGCAATCCCTTTCAAGACCCGTCAGGGCGAGCCTCTCTACTTCCGCAACCATAGCTCCATCCCCTGCCCGATATCCAGCCGCACATGGGCGGGGATCATCCCGTGGAGGGGGATTTTGGTGTGGAAGGGAAGGGTTTTACCGGCTTCCAGCACGGCACCCTCTTTGGAAAACTGCTTTTGCAGCCGCTCCTTGCCCAGCTTGTTCAGCAGGGTGATTTGCAGCACGGGCGCGGGGATTTCCGCTTTGGTGAGGTTCTTCAGCTTGCCGTCCACGATCAGATATTGTTTTTTGCGTTCCTCTGCCACCGCCACGCTGACATCGGCCAGTTGCACGGTTTCGGTACGGTGCAGCCCCGCCATTTCGTAGAGGCTTTCCAGCACCGGCATCCGGTTCCAGGTCAGCACATGGGAAAGCCATAACATCGCCACGCATTGCAACGCGGCCACAGTGGCGGCGGTTTTAATCCACCAGGGAGCGCGTTTGCGCTTGGCGCGCTTCGCCGTGACCGTCACCGCCGATTGCTCGGCCTGTACCAGTTCGCGCTCAAACTGCGCAGTATCGTGCGGGATGGACTCCAACGGCGGAGGGGGCGGGGGTGGTTCCGCAACAGGCGGAGGGGTACCCCCCCCCACCACTTCCAGCTCGATGATGTCGTTTTCGTGCTCCGGCACGAATTCCGGATACACCTCCCACAGGGTCGCACAACGCGAGCATTTCACCTTGCGGCCTGTGGGTTTGATCTCCACATTCCCCAGATTATACCGCGCCTGACAATTCGGACACTGGACTTGCATGGCCGCTATGCTACAACTCGCCAACCCCTGTTAGCAATGCGGAAATGCCATAGACCTTCTTTTCGAACTGAAGTTTAGAAAGCAATATTGTGATCCAGTTTGAACGTGTCTCCATGCGCTACGGTACGCAGCCGGAACTGTTGCAAGATGTCTCCATGCATCTGGAACCCGGCTCGTTTCACTTCCTCACCGGCCCTAGCGGATCGGGCAAGACCTCGATCCTACGGCTGATCGGGTTGCTGCACCGGCCGACCTCCGGTACCATCCAGATTCTGGGCAAACCGACCCATCAACTCCGCCGCAACCAGCGGGCGATGCTGCGGCGACGCATTGGCACCGTGTATCAGGATTTCCGGTTGATGGACCATCTGACAGTGGCGGAAAATATCGCCCTCCCCCTCAAAATCGCCGGGATGCCGCTGAGTGAGGCCCACGCCAATGTGCGTGAATTGCTGCACTGGATGAAAATGGAAGGGATGGAACATCTGATGCCGCGCAGCCTTTCTGGCGGGGAGATGCAGCGGGTGGCGGTGGCGCGGGCGGTGGTACACCGGCCGGACATCATCCTCGCCGACGAACCAACCGGCAATCTGGATGGCGAGCTGAGCATGCAACTGATGTATCTGCTGCGGGCGCTGAACGAGATGCACCATACCACCATCATGGTCGCCACCCATGATATGGGGTTGGTGGGGAAATTCACCTATCCGGTGCTGTCGCTGGAACAGGGTAAATTGAAAAGGAAATGATGGTGGGCATGAGAGGAGGCTTTAGGCTCGGCGCAGTCCCTCCCCCTGCTTGCGGGGGGAGGTTAGGAGGGGGGTGTTTGTGTGCCCACTTACAAAAAAGCGACACCCCCACCCGGCTCCGCCCACTGACTCGCTGCGCTCGCAAGGGCTACACATCCCTCCCCCGCAAGCAGGGGAGGGAGTAAAGCTATGCTCACCCTAGCCCCCTCCTCCAGCCTTGAGTTGCGTTCCGCCACCGGGCAACGCTGGCAGGAAAAACCCTACGATCCGCGCATGGCGCTGTTTCTTCAGCAGCGCTACGAGATTCCGGAAATGGTGGCGCGGATTCTCGCCGCCCGCGGGATTCCAGAGGAAGAGGTATCGGGTTTTCTCTCCCCCACCTTGCGCGAGGGCCTACCCGACCCCTCTACCCTGCCGGATATGGACGCGGCGGCCGACCGTCTGGCGCAGGCAGTGATTGCCCGCGAAACCATCGGCATTTTCGGCGATTACGATGTGGATGGCGCCACCTCCACCGCTGTGCTAATGCAGTTTTTCCGGATGCTGGAAACGCCTACGGTCTATCACATCCCCGACCGGCAGAAGGAGGGCTACGGTCCCAACCTCCCCGCGCTTCAGGCGATGGCGGAGAAAGGGGCAAGCGTCATCATCACCGTGGATTGCGGTACCACCGCCCATACGCCACTGAACGCGATCGCCGATGCGGGCGTGGATGTGATCGTCGCCGACCACCATATCGGCGAGCCGGAATTGCCACGCGTCTATGCCGTGGTGAACCCCAACCGGTTCGACGCCGAAGGCCTGCATGGCCAGATGGCCGCCGTGGGGGTGTGTTTTCTGCTGGCGGTGGCCACCAACCGGGCGTTGCGCAAGGGCGGGTATTATACCGCCCATCCCGAACCGGACCTACTCTCCCTGCTCGATAGGGTGGCGCTCGGCACGGTGGCGGATGTGGTGCCACTCACCGGCGTCAACCGCGTGCTGGTGTCGCAAGGCTTGCAGGTATTGCGGCGGCGGCAATCGCTGGGGCTGACAGCACTCATGGATGTCGCCGGGGTGCAGGAAGTGCCGGATGCCTACCATCTGGGATTCATCCTCGGCCCGCGCATCAATGCCGGGGGACGGGTGGGCGATGCCTCGCTCGGTGTGCGGCTGCTCACCGGCACCGACCCGCTGGAAGTGCGCGAGATTGCCGAACGGCTCCACCAACTCAACGCCGAACGCCAGACGATTGAAGCCCTCACCCTGGAAGAAGCACTCGCTCAAGCCGAACGCACACCGCCCACCAGTATCACCTGGGCGGTGGGGCAAGGCTGGCATGAGGGGGTGATCGGCATCGTCGCGGGGAGGCTCAAGGAACGTTTCCACCTGCCGAGCATTGTGGTGACCTTCCATAACGGTATCGGCAAGGCGTCGGCGCGGTCGGTGACGGGGGTGGATATCGGCAGCGCCATCACCAGCGCCCGCCATGCCGGGTTGCTGCTCGCCGGTGGCGGACATGCCATGGCGGGAGGTTTTACCGTCGAGGAGGCAAAACTTGCCGAGTTGCAGGCCTTTCTGGAACAGCGCATCGCCGCCAAAGTGGCCGAGGCCGCCGCCAACCGGGTGCAGTGGTTTGAAGCCACCGTTACCCTTCCCGGTGTCACGCTTTCGCTGGTGGAGCAGCTTTCCAAGCTCGCGCCGTTCGGGACTTCGCATCCGGAACCGCGGATACTCATCCCCGACGTGCGGATCTTTCAGGCGGAAAGCTTCGGCAATGGCCATGTGCGCTGCTGGCTGGGGACAGGCGGCATCGGCAGGCAGGCAAGCAGCAGCCGGATGCGGGGAATTGCCTTCCGCGTCGCCGATCAACCTTTGGGTGCGGCCCTCCTCTCCGCGCAGGGACGCGATGTGCAGGTGCTCGCCAAGCTCCGCATCAACCACTGGCAGGGAAATAGCCGGGTGGATGTGCAGATTGAGGATGTGATATGAGTTGTCAGTTGACAGTTGCTAGTTGCCAGTTTCTTCTCTAGCAACTGATAACTGGCGACTGGCAACTCCCTCATGGACTTCCCCCTCTCCCTCTCCGAACTATTAGTGGTGTTTGTCGTCGCGGCAGCCCTCATTAAACCCGACGAATGGCCGGGCATGCTGCGCCGTGTGCGTGGCTGGATACGGGACGCGCAACGTTTCAAAGCGGGAGTGCAACGCGAGATGGAGCATGTCATCGCCCCCACCCGGCAGATTCTCGGCGATGACGGGCAGTGGTACGAGGCGTTTGAGGTGGGAGAGAGTTCGGAGTTCAGAGTTCGGAGTTCAGAAGTGGATGCATCTGTAAAAGCACCTACCGATGTCTCACACCCCCTGCACTCTGAACTCCGAACTCTGAACTCTCCTACTTCCGCACCGCCCGCAGATAGGTCGGACGCCGCCCCGCCGCCAAGGCCTTCTCCTCATAGCGGGTCTGCACCCATTCCTCCGGAGGGCGATCGCACTCCGCAGGAGATTCCGGGCACCACGCAAAATCCGGGTGCGCGGTGAGATGCTCCAGCATCCAGCAGGCATAATCACCGTCATCGGTGGCAAACAGCAGCGGCGCGCCGGGTTTCAGGGTGCGGGCGAGCAGATCCAGCAACGGCGCCTGCACCAGCCGCCGCTTGTGATGGCGCGTCTTGGGCCATGGGTCGGGGAACAGAATATACGCCCGCTCCAGCACGGCGTCCGGCATGGCCGAAAGCAGCATCCGCACATCGTCGGGAAAAATCCGCACATTGGTGAGATTCCCCTGCTCAATGCGCGAGAGCAGGCTCGCCACCCCGTTCCAATAAGGTTCGCAGCCGATGATGGTCACGTCGGGATGCTTGGTTGCCAGCATCGCCAGATGCTCGCCGCCGCCAAACCCGATTTCCAGCCACAGTGAGGGATCAGGGGAAAGGGGACAGGAGCCAGGGAAAGATACGGTACCGGCCCCTTGGCCCTCACCCCTTACCCCTATTTGCACCTCCGGCAGCAGGGTTTCCAATAAATCCGCCTGATGCGGGGTCATACCCCGTCCGCGTCGCCTGCCAAAGGAAGAAATCCACATGGGGCAGCGGTATACCGGTTTTTTCGCGGGTGACAATAGGCGTGTGCTACGCCGTTACGTGCTGCGTAGGCTCGGAGGGAGCCGCCTGATACGCCGCTGCGGCCTGGCGACCGGTCACGGCATTCACCAGATGGGTGGGAATATCCGCGCCGGTTTCCTGCGCGACAATCGCGTTGGTGATGAATCCGAGCAATCCAATCGGCCCGCCGAGCAGCACGGAACCGAGCAGCTTTGCGCCTTGCGATGGGCCGGATTCCTCTGGCTGTGCCTGCAAAAACCCGGCTTTGGAGAGGGGATTTACAGCGTCCCACAGATCGCCCAATGAAAAACCATTCTCGCCCCAGAAGGCTTTGCCATCCGGCACCTTCGGCGCGTTGGGGAAAGGGTTGAAACCGGTGGGGGTGAGGGACATGCCGATGAGAATCCTCCCCTACGAATCATCGAAATATGCCGCCCCCACATCCGGACAAGGGGAGGGGAGTCTTGTTCCGGAGAGGGGCGGCCACACGCTACCATGAAGCCGGGAGTGAGACGGCTTCGGAAAAAAAGGATTGCAAACACTGTGCCAAACCCAACCAACTACCTCACAGCTTGCGCAGTTGCATGATCCCGCCTACAACGGGGGGCCTGTGATGAAAGGAATCCGGATGCAAACGCCTGAAATCTCCACCACCGCAAACGGGATGCGCGTAGCCACCCTCTCCATGCCCTGGCTGGAGACGGTGTCGCTAGGTATATGGGTGGATGCGGGGGCACGCCACGAGGCAGAAGCCGAAAACGGCATCGCCCATTTTCTGGAACATATGGCGTTTAAGGGCACCTCCCGCCGCAGCGCCCGCGACATCGCCGAGGCGTTTGATGCGATCGGCGGCAACAGCAATGCCTATACCGCCATGGAGCAAACCGCCTACCATGCCAAGGTGCTGAAGGAGGATGTCGGCACGGCGGTGGATATCCTCAGCGATATTCTGGTCGATTCGCAATTCCCGCAGGACGAGCTGGAACGCGAGCGGCTGGTGGTGTTGCAGGAAATTGCCATGCAACAGGATACGCCGGATGATCTGGTCTATGATTATTTCTGCGCCACCGCCTATCCCGGTCAACCCATGGGGCGCTCGATTCTGGGGCCGCCAGAGCGGGTGAGCCGGTTTGAACGCGCCGATCTGCATCATTATATCGCCCGGCATTACGGTGCCGAGCGGATGATCCTCGCCGCCGCCGGGAATCTGGAGCACACGCATCTGGTGCGGCTGGCGGAGGAGCATCTGGCGCGCATCCCTTCCGGCAAACCGCTGCCAGCGGTGGAAACGGCGCGGTATGTCGGCGGCGAAACCCGCGTCACCATGGATTTTGAGCAAACGCAGGTGATATTGGGCTTCCCCGCCTGCACGGCGCTGGACCCTGACATCCGCACCTTTCAATTGCTGGCGTTGATGCTGGGTGGCGGCATGTCGTCGCGCCTGTTTCAGGAAGTGCGGGAGAAACGGGGACTCGCCTACAATATCGGCTGTTTCCTCTCGCCGATGCAGGATACGGGGATGTTCGCCATCGCCGCCGCTACCGCGCCGCAGGATACCGAAACGCTGCTTGCCGTGGTGCGCGAGGAGCTGGAACGGTTTGGCAGAACCGTGACGCCAGAGGAACTCCGCCGCGCCAAGGCGCAGGCGCGTGCCAGCCTACTGATGGGCGAGGAAAGCCCCAGCGGGCAGGTGGAGAATCTGGCGCGGCACCTCTTCACCCATGGCGAGGCCATTCCCATGGAACGCATTCTGGCCGATATCCACGCCGTGGAGATTGACCGTATCCGCACCGTGATCGACCGGCTGCTTGGTTGCGAAACCCCGACGCTCGCGGTGCTGGGGCGGTAGGCGCTGCTGATCCCGCGTTTTGCGAACGCGTCCATGCGATCCACACTTACGCCGCGATCTCCTCACCCGCCTCTTCCGGATGGGGAAGCGCTTTCCATAACTCCTCGATCAGGGCCTTGATCTCCTTTGATGCCGGGCTGTGCGGCTGGGTTTCGGTGACGGTGCGTCCCTCAAACAGAGAGGTAGCAAAGGCAATGCGGTTGCCAATGCCTTGCGTGGCGATATCCGTCAATTGCTCGGAGACTATCCCTGCCAGCTTACCCTTGGGCGGCACGCGGTTGAGCACAATCCGCACCGGAATCCGCTCCTTATGCGCCAGATCAACCGTCGCCTTGGTGGCCCAGAGATCGGTGGGGCTGGGCTGCACGGGGATGACGATCAAATCGGCATGGCGAATGCCGGTACGCGCTTCGGTTTCCATGTGTGGGGGGCTATCGATAATGATGAGGTCATGCTCGCGTTTCAGGCGCTGGATTTCGCTGGCTACCCGCCATCCGGGAAGTGCCGCGAATGCAAGCCCCGTATAGCCTTCGCCGAACCGCTCCTCACGCAACCGGTACCAGTGAGTCAGGCTGCCTTGCGGGTCGGTATCAATCAGCGCCACGCGCTTGCCGCGCTGGCTCCATGCCACGGCCAGATGCACGGCGAGGGTTGTTTTGCCTGCACCACCTTTTTGTTGCGCGACGGTAATGACCTGAACCATAACGAAGCCTCCCATAGGGTTTTTTCTCAGCATACTGAAGCGGAAGCGAAATGCCAGCAATTCTCATCCCCGGCCCTTCCACCACTGCAACCGTGGCGGCGCAGTGGCGTAAGCGTGCACTGGTGGCCTTCCCCACCGAGACGGTGTATGGGTTGGGAGCGGATGCGACATGCGCCGAAGCCGTGCAGGCGATTTACGATGCCAAGGGCAGGCCTTCGCATAATCCATTGATTCTTCACTGCGCGTCGCTTGCCATGGTAGAGCGGATCGGTGTGTTTGGCGACACCGCCTACCGGTTGGCAGCGACCTACTGGCCGGGACCACTGACGCTGGTGCTCCCCTTGCGTGAGGGAGCAGGCATCGCACCCGCCGCGCTGGCGGGAGGGGACACGGTGGCGCTCCGCATCCCCGCGCATCCGGTGGCGCGGGAGTTGCTGGAGGCGGTGGATATGCCCATTGCCGCGCCGAGTGCTAACCGGTCCGGACGGGTGAGTCCCACCACCGCGCAGCATGTGGCGGAGAGTCTGGGCGATCGCGTGCCGTGGATTGTGGATGGCGGTCCCTGCCCGGTGGGGATTGAATCCACCGTAGTGGAGGTTCTGGGAGGGGCAGAGGTCACCATTTTACGGCATGGGAGTATCACAGAGGAATCCTTGCGGGCGATGGGGGTAGCGTTGGTGGCATCGGTGGAACAGGGGGGTACACTCCGCTCGCCGGGGATGCTCGCCAGCCACTACGCCCCTTCCCTGCCGGTACGGCTGAACGTCACCACACCACAGGTGCAGGAAGCATGGCTGGGGTTTGGTCCGGAGGGCATGGATGCCACGCTCAATCTCAGCCCATCGGCAAATCTGGAAGACGCGGCGCGGATGCTCTATGCCTATCTGCAACTGCTCGACCATCCGGAACGCTATACCGGCATTGCGGTGATGCCCATTCCGCAACAAGGCGTGGGGGTGGCGATCAACGACCGGCTGCGGAGGGCGGCGGCCCAGGCGTGAGGAAAGCTCCCTCACCCCTCCCCCTCCCTCTGGGAGAGGGAGGGGTGAGGGAATCGCCCTACCCCACCGGGCTTTCGCTGTCGGAGTCCTCAATATGCCGGATTTTGTCGGCCAGCTCCTCGGTGAAATCGACCAGCGTAGTGGTGATGAAGGGCATCAGAAACACCAGCATTAGCGAGGTTGCCACAATTTTGGGCACGAAGGAGAGCGTGGCCTCCTGAATCTGGGTCAATGCTTGAATCAGCGAGATGATAAAGCCCACAATGAGCGCCACCATCATCACGGGCACCGATACTTTCAGCATCACCCAGATGGCTTCTTTACCGACATCCATTGCTTCCAGTGGGGTCATGGGAGGGATCCGATTATTCGATGATTAGATTCTTCGATGGCATAACACCCATCAACTCAGCAAAAGCTGGAATCTAGGAATTGTCATGTTGAGCCGCAGGCGAAACATCTCTCATTTTGCGTTAACGGAGAGATCCTTCGGGGGTAAGCCCCCCCTCAGGATGACGCAGTTCCAATTCTAAAGTTCTACAATTCCAGAATTCTAATCTCCCTACGGCATTTCAGGGGATTGCGGGGCGTGGGGACGCTCAATACCGCCGCCCATGGGGCCGCCCTCGCGTTGTTTTCCGCCCATACCGCCCTCACCACCGCCGGAACGCTTGCCGCCTGCACCACCGCCACGCTTGGCCATATGCTGCTCAAATTTAGCGATTTTCTCGTCGGCACTCATTGAATCCCAACGGGCCTGAAATTCCTTCTGGCGTTGCGCGTGATTGGCTTCCACGAATTTCAGTTTTTGCTCCTTGGAGAGGGTGTTCCACATCTCCATCATCATGCCGCCTCCCTCCTTTTCTCCGCCTCCCTGCTCATTGGCAAGGGCGGGCACTGCTGTGAGTGCGGCAACACAGGCGAGTAAGGCGAGGGTACGGGTCATGGGGCCTCCTTGGGGTTGAGATGGTAGAGTTGCGGAACTTTAGAACTGCGGAACTTTGGAATTGTAGAAATTTAGAATAGTGGAATGACAGAACTTGAGAAAGGAAACAGATTCCTCAACCAGTTTCAACAGTTCTAAAACTCCAAAATGCCGCAGTTCCAAAGTTCTATCCCTCAATATACCCGATATAGGGCAGCTCGCGATAGCGGTTGGCGTGGTCCATGCCATAGCCCACCACGAAATGATCGGGGATGGTGAAACCGACATGATCCGCCTGCACTTCAACCTTCCGTTTGCCGGGTTTCTCCAGCAGCACCGCCGTGCGGAGTGATTTTGCACCCCGGCGTGTCATGAGGTCCTGCGCGAAATGCAACGTGCGGCCGGATTCCAGAATATCGTCGATGAGGAGCAGATCGCGCCCCGCCACTGCCTCGCTGATATCGCGGTTGACGGTCACCGTGCCGGAGCTTTCCGTGCCCGCACCGTAGCTGCTCAGGGTCATGAAGTCGATCATCGGATGCACCCCCTCCAGCGACAGCGCCCGGATGAGATCCGCCGTGAACATGAACCCGCCGCGCAACAGCGACACGCACAGCGTTTCCTCATGCAGCAGCGGCACCATCTCCCGCGCCATCTCACGGATGCGGGTGGCGATTGACTCAGCGGAATAAAGCGGCAGAATTTGTTTCACGGAAAGGGATGGTACAAAAGACGGAGGGAAAAGTCCAGCACAGTACATCGCCTAATCTCCGGAAGAACGGGTTTTGATCCCATCCCGGCTTTGTCACAAAACCTTCATTTTTCAGAAAAAAAAGACACATCCGTGGGTTACCATTCGTCCTTCATTCAGTATGGAGTGACGATGATGCAGAAAACGCTAGTGGTAGAAGGCAACAATACTGATGAGCTGGTCACAGCACATGAGCGGATAACCAGGTCACAGCGCCACTGATTGATAACCATCAGGCATCGGCACCGGTTACGATGCGGAGCAGTGGCTCATCACAAGTCACTTACACCATCCCTGAGGAAGCAGTTGCCTTAGTAGGGAAAGCACTCGATGGAGTCGGCACCACATATACTATAAAAGAATAGCCCCTACCCCTCCACCGGTCCCGCAATCCGCTTCGTGCGCAGCAGCCGTTGCCACCAGTCGCGCAAGGAGATGCGGCGGGTGGTAACCATCTGACGGCGGGACTGGCGGTAGAAGCTGCTCACGATCGCAAATTGCCGCTCGTAATGTTTCAGCACCCATTCCGGCAACCCGGCGGTGACCAGTTGGTCGGGGTGATAATGCCGCGCAAACCGGTGATAGGAAAGCCGGATGCTTTCGCTGCTCGCGCCTTGGGTGAGTTCCAGAATCTCCCACGGATTGGCACTCTTTCCCGCCATATAGGGAGTGAGCAGATGTTGCAGCAGGAAGTCCGGCAGGTTCCACCATCCGCCGATCGCCAGCAGCAATTCCAGTTCCTTCTGGTTCAGCCAGCCGTCCGACGTCGCAAGCTGGCAGAGATGCCGAAAAAAGCGAATCCGCGCCCGTGGGTGCCGTAAATCATAGGCCAGTTGCCGTGCGTAAAATTCGACGGTGAGCGGCGAGTGGCAGGCACTATCAAACAATCCCGGCAGGGCATCGGTATCGCCCACCTGCTCGCGGAAACGAGTGCGGCAAATGGCGTATTCCTCGCGGGTCAGCGGCCCGTCGATCAGCGCCAGCCGGGCGGAAATCCCCAGTTCGGTCAGTGCCCGAGCAGTCACCCCCACCGACTCATGGGCGTGGCTGCGCGAGGAACCGACCGCCAGCATTTAGATGCCATCCTTGATCTGCTCAATGGCGACTTCATATAAACGCTCGCGCTCAGCGCGGACATCGGCTTCTGATTGGCGAAACCCCTTCTTCTCCAGATCGGCATGGACACGGGCAGCGGCGTCCCACCCATTACGGTTGGCCACACTCGCCTCTACCATATCCATGGCGTAGAGCAGCGCGTCCTGCTCCGGAAGGCCCATCTGCTGCGCCGCCCACAATGCCAACAGCTTGTTGGTGCGTGCTTCCGCTTTGAAGCGGATCTCCTCATCCACGACGAATTTCTTTTCCTGCACATCCTTGCGCTTATCGAAAATGCTCATGCCCTGCCTCTTGGTTAACCGAAAATGGCTGGCATCATACGAAGTAGCGCCGCCAAACACAAGCGTTGCGAGGGAGGGGAATCTGCGCTATAGGCTTGGAAGTCTTATGCACCCATCGACTGTTATTTCCATGTCACGACGCACACAGCTTTACGAAGGCAAGGCCAAAATTCTCTATCGCGGTCCCGAACCGGGAACGCTGATCCAGTATTTTAAGGACGACGCCACGGCGTTTAACAACCAGAAAAAAGGCAGCATTCGCGGCAAGGGGATGCTCAACTGCGCCATTTCCTCATTTATTTTCCGCCGGTTGCACGAAATCAGCTTCCCCACGCATTTTATCGACCAGCCCACCCCGCGTGAGCAGTTGATCCGCGAGGTAGAGATTATCCCCGTGGAGGTGATTGTGCGCAATTACGCCGCCGGGAGCCTGTGCAAACGGTTAGGCATGGAACAAGGGGTTCGCCTGCCCCGCCCGCTGATTGAGTTCTGCTACAAAAACGATGCGCTCGGCGATCCGCTGGTGGGCGAAGATCATGTGATTGTGTTCGGTTGGGCCGATATGTTCGAGCTGGAGGAGATCAAAATCAACGCGCTGCGGGTGAATGATTTCCTCTCCGGACTCTTTGCCGGGATCGGTATCCGGCTGGCGGATTTTAAGCTGGAATTCGGTCGCCTGCCGATGATGGAGGATGAACCGCAGCCCCGCGTCGTGCTGGCCGATGAGATCAGCCCCGATAGCTGCCGGTTGTGGGATATCGAAAGCGGCGAGAGTCTGGATAAAGACCGGTTCCGCAAGGATTTAGGGAATGTGGAAGAAGCGTATGAGGAAATCGCTCGCCGTTTAGGGGTGCTGCCCGTGGCGGAGGGGGATTCCGATGGCACGAATGTGGTCGCCATGGGGCGCTTCAGCCGACCGAAGAAGGAGTCGAAATGAAAGCGAAAATCTACGTGACCCTACGCTCCGGCGTGCTGGACCCGCAGGGTAAAGCGGTGTCTCAGGCGTTGCAGAATCTGGGGTTCGCCGGAGTAGAAGACGTACGGATTGGCAAATATATTGAGCTGGAACTGGCGGACAACACCCCCGACATTGCACAGCAAACCGTCAAGGAAATGTGCGAAGCCCTGCTTGCTAATACCGTGATGGAAGAATACCGGATTGAATTGGCGTAACTCGTTCATCCCATTATCGAATCATCGAGTAGCATTATGCCCTCCTCTGCTGTCATTGTTTTCCCCGGCTCTAATTGCGATCGCGACGCCTGCGATGCGCTCACCCGCGCCACCGGCCATGCGCCCGCCATGTTGTGGCATCAGGAGGCTGAGCTTCCCAAGGTCGATCTGGTGGTGCTGCCGGGCGGGTTCTCCTATGGCGATTACCTGCGTAGCGGCGCGATGGCGGCCCGCTCTCCGGTGATGCGCGCCGTCAAAAAACACGCCGCCGCAGGGCGTTATGTGCTCGGCATCTGCAACGGGTTTCAGGTACTGACCGAATCCGGACTGCTGCCCGGCGTGCTACTGCGCAATGCGCATCGCCGCTTTGTGTGCAGGGAAGTGACGCTGAAGGTGGAGCAGAGCGCCAGCCCCTTCACCCGCTCTTATGCGAAGGGTCAGCTGGTGCGTTTTTCCATCGCCCATCATGACGGCAATTACTTCGCCGATGCGGAAACGCTGAAAAAACTGGAAGGCGAGGGTCAGATTGCCTTCCGCTACTGCACCGCTTCCGGTGAGGTGGTAGACGCCGCCAATCCCAACGGATCGGTGCATGGCATTGCGGGTATCACCAATCGCGGTGGCAATGTGCTCGGCATGATGCCGCACCCGGAACGGCATACCGACGCACTCAGCGGCGGGCTGGATGGGTTAGGCGTGTTTGGGATGGCCACATAATTTCTCTCCCCTCCCACCGTCGCTTCTTCTGTAACCCCAACAAGTTTATTAAACTTTTATTCATTTAGTGCACCCTCCCTCCTTCTTGGCTATGATTGCCTTCTAGTCACACTTTAACAGGAGGATTATATGGGAACTTTTTGGTATGGCAATGAATCGAATATCCTTGGATGGACTCAAGCCAACAGCACCTTTGTCTGGAATGACACCATTTACCTCAATGGCGGAAACGATCAGGTATTAGCTGGGTCTGGAACGGATTATGTATTTGGAGGCACGGGAAACGATACCATTTATGGCCAATATGGCGGGGATGTGCTGTATGGAGAGGCTGATAATGATGTAATTTATGGCGGTCTGGGCGGAGATTTCCTGTTCGGAGGTATGGGTAATGATATGCTTTTCGGCGGAGAAGAAGCGGATTACATCGTAGGCGGGCTTGGCAACGACCGCATGTATGGAGGCAGTGGTGGAGACCGCTTCCAAATCGGGAACTTATCAATGGGTAATGACTGGATGAACGGTGTTTACGATGTCATTATGGACTTCAATCGCTCCGAGGGAGACAGGCTTGATTTCCGTAATACCGGTCTGCACCTGAATCCAGGAAACCTCTCGTTTGACCATTATGGATATATGAATATAAGCGTTGCCCATATCAATGTGAATGGTTACACCGCATCCATTGAGGTGCATGGAGTCGCCGATCTGAGCGCAGCTGACTTTGCCTTTGTGTAGATACTACTTGCTTCCCTTATAAGCGGGAAGCAACCCTCAATTAGGGGTTTGTGTGAATAACTCTCCTTTCCATACTAGGAAGCGTTATCGCACGAACCCCTCTCCCATTGCTTGCCAACGCATCCACCGCCACTGCCCCTGCAACCGATAACGGTATTTCACGGCTTTGCGGAGATTTCCCCCCAGCGTATAACCCAGCATTTTCGCCACGCTCCGCGCCATTTCGGCGATGCATAACCGGCGAGCACTCAGCACTCCCCGGTATTTCTGCTCCAGATACAGGCGTGACCAGGCCATGTGCTGTTCCTTGATGCTGTTCACACGGGAAGCATGTGAGGAACCGCCCCGCAGATGCGTGACCTTCGCCCGTGGGGTGACGATCAACTCATACCCCGCCTGCCGCGCCCGCAGGCACAGGTCGTCGTCTTCGTAAAAGAGGAAAATCCTCTCGTCAAATCCGCCGATGGCGGTGACATGCGCCCTGTTTAGCAGCATCGCCGCGCCGGAGATAAATTCCGCGCAGCACTCGCCTTCCGGTTCCTGCTGCTTCAACCCCCTGCCCTGCGACGTAAACAAGTGATTGCGGAACGAAGGCTGGAAACTGCTATCGGCAAACCACAGGCTGGGCGCAACGATCATCGCCTCCGGATAGCGGCTTGCCGCCTCCAGCAATGCGGCGATCGTATCCGGTTGCAAACGGCAATCGGGGTTAAGAAGCAACGCGTAAGGGGTGGTAACGGTTGCCATTCCACGATTGCAGGCGCGGCCAAACCCCAGATTCTCAGGGCTTGCGATAATGGTTGCCTGAGGGCGCACCTCGCCTGCCCGCTGCACCGTGGCATCACGGCTGGCATTATCCACCACCACCACCGGGACCTCTAGCGGGATGGAGGCAAGGCATTCGCCCACGATATCCGCGCTTTCGTAGGTGACGATGACGACCGTCACCAGGGGGCTATGCACCCGGTTGCTCCTTTTTTAAGCCATCAAGAGTTGCATAACCCTCGTGCTTGAAGCCATAGGTGGCTTCCATATAGGCAATGTCTTCGGGCGTCACATCGCCATATTCACCGGCTAGCGGCACCCCGTATTCGCGCAAACTCACCGTTCCGTCCTGCACGGCGCGAGCAAACGCATCCACGCGGTGATGCTGGATCGCCATATAACAGAAAAACAAGCGTCCATCGGGATCGTAGCCGCGATAGAGCACAATATAAAAGATTTTTTCGAGCAGTAATTCGTCGGTGAACCCCAGCTCCGCGCCGGTCTTGGGGACACCCCCTACCTTCTCGACAAAACTGGTGGTCGGTTTCTGATGCATGCCACCCAGTTTATCCACAAATCCCATTGATCGCATTTCCTATGGATCGGCTCAGGCTTCCGGTCTGGAAATAAAGCGATCACGGGGTTCCTATGCCGCACGGCCCTGCTGCTGTTGATCCAGAGCCTGCCCCGCAGCCTGCACCGCAGGAGCATCCGGATCGGCCTGACCGATATTGCCGACGAGATCGCCCAGCGCCTGTATCTGCTTGTAGAAAGCAACGCCTTCCCCGATTGATTTCGTGAAACGCTGTACCACAGACGGAAAGGCTACGCCAACAATCGCGGCGACCCCCGCCATTCCAACCAGCGGATTTTCTCTGACGAAAGAGACAATACTGTTCACGCGGCTGGGTGGTGCATCTGTCTCCGCTTGCGTTTCTGCGGCGGGAGACGCGCTTTCAGCGGCTTCGGGCACAGCGGGTGCCTGTGGCAGAAAATCCTCAAACTTACCCTGCGCCTGATACTCGGCGGCTTTGGCATAGAGATCCGACGCCGCGACCGACACATAGCCCTCCGCGCCTTCGACGGGGGCGGCATCGGGGAACAGCTGCGCGCCGATCCCGGAGGGAATCTCGAACGTTCCCTGAATGCTGTCGGTGCTGACGGTATCGCTACCGATCATGCCTTGATCCCCTCCCAGATTCATCATGGCAAAGAGCGCTTCTTCGGGCGAAGTACCATCCAGAAAGGACTCCACGCGGATGACCTGACCTTCGCCCACGCTGGGTTGCGCGGCGGTTGCGGCATCGCCAGAGGCAGCATCGCCCGTGGTGTCGGCAGGTGCGGCGGTTTGGATGGCGGTATCGGCAACTTCGGCCACGTCTTTAACTCCCTCAACAACCGGGGCAAACTCCGGCGCAACCACATCCACCACCGGCTCTACTGCCGCTGCCACATCCCCGATTTCCTTTAGGATATCCGACATCTCATCCACTCCTTCACGAGAGGGGAACGCGCTCCCCTTTTCCATTGCTCCCACTTTATCACCGTTTTGTGACAGAAACGTGAATGGCCAAACAGAAAAATTGCGGATAGAGTGGGGAGGATATCGTCATCCTGAGCGTAGCGAAGGATCTCCCATTTTAGCGTGCCTCTCATGGTGAGAGATCCTTCGGGGTATAAACCCCTCAGGATGACGAAACCAATCTGGGTCTAGCAAAGAGTCCACTGTCCTTTATGACTACCCCTGCCCCCAACAAAGCCCTCGGCCAGCATTTTCTGCATGACCGCAATATCCTCGCCACCATCCTGCGTGCTGCGGGAGACCTCACCCATACGAACGTGATTGAAATCGGTCCCGGTCCGGGTGCCCTCACCCGTGCCCTTCTGGAAGCCGGGGTGGCGCAACTGTTGGTGGTGGAAAAAGACCACCGTTTTCTGCCGGGGCTGGAGGCGTTGGGCAGCGCCTTCCCCGGCCGCTTGCAGATCGTGCAGGGCGATGCGCTGAAACTCTCGCTGACGGAGTTGTGTGGGCGGCTGGTGCAGCCCCCCCTCCCTATCCCTCCCCCGCTAAAGCGGGAGAGGGATAGGGAGGGGGATGACACTCAACACCCAGCACACAGCGCTCACCCCTCCCTCCAAATCATCGCCAATCTGCCCTATAATATTTCCTCGCCGCTGCTCTATCAGTGGTTGCCGGAACTGGCACCCGTATCGCAGTTGCTGCTGATGTTCCAGAAGGAAGTGGTGGATCGCATCACGGCCCTCCCCCACACCAAGGATTACGGCAAGCTGAGCGTGCTCACCCAAACCCTGTGCGATGCGGATACGCTGTGTCTGGTGCCGCCCGGATGCTTCACCCCTCCGCCGAAGGTGATGTCTGCTGTGGTGCGGTTGGTGCCTAAATCAGCGTTCAGCGTTCAGCGTTCAGAGTTCGGAAATGCCGCACTTTACCATGCGCTTTCACGCGTCACGAGCGCGGGCTTCGAGCAACGACGCAAGATGCTGCGCGGTAGCCTGAAAACGCTGGGAATTCCGCCTGAAACGCTGCTTGCCCCCTGCGGGATCGACTCCACCTTGCGTGCTGAAAACCTTACCGTGGCGCAGTTTCAACGTCTGGCGCGGGCGTTTCTTCAGGCGTCATCAGAATCCAACGCAGCCACGCACCCGTAATGAGTGCCGTGGCCAGCCACCAGGGCTGCCAGGTACTGTAAGCTGTCATGCTGATGGCAAAGAAACTGGTGAGAAAGGCGGCCATGAGTGCCGCGTCCACCGCGTTTGACACATCCATCAATGGCCGTGCCTTCCCCTCGGCACCCTCCGGGGGAGCAGGCACCACCACGCTACGCAGAAACAGGCTCCATACCCCCCATAAAAAGAGCACCACCCCTACTGCGCCCAGCTCCAGCCAGATCTCCAGTAATTGATTATGCGGATGCAAGGGCAGCAGCGCCTTGCCCGGCGCGGCTTCGTCATGCCCACCCGGCATCACCCGTGCGGCGCGGAACCCCCATCCGATCAGTGGTTTTTCCTTCGCCTTCTCCGATGCAAACTGCCAGATATACAAACGGTGAATGGCGGTTTCCGGCAAAGCATGGCTTTCCTGCAAGCCGTCGATATCGGGGGTTTGGTAACGCATCGTCCAGACCGGGAGGGTCAGCATGATGAAGATCGTACCAATCAGCACCGCCCACACCCCGTAACGCCCCAGCAGCAACACGGTGATGAGCGCCCCTACCCCTGCGGCGATCCCGGTCAGTGCGGAAAGACTATCCAGCCCGGAGAGCACCGTTACCAGAAGAATCGCCTGCGCCACCGCTATAAAGCCATCACCACGCCGGATCCAGATGGCCATCAGCGGCCAGAGTGCCAGTGCGAGGAAGGTCGCCCCGCGATTCATGGTATAGAGCATAAAATCCCCGGAACTGCCCAGCGATTCCAGTATCACGGGAAGCATCACCCCTCCGAAATAAGTTTCCACTGCCGCCCAGACGAGCGCCAGATTCATGCCGATCATCAGCGGCACGGCAAGGGTAGAACTGCCTCGCGTTCGCACACTCCAGAAACCGGCGGCAGCGACGATCAATAGCCCCAGCACACCCTCTCCTGCATCCGCTACGTCAGGCGTCCAGAAGAGAGACAGCATCGCCCAGATGGCAAACAGTACCCAGGGCAACAGCGCGGTATCCCTGGCGCAGTCACGCACCGTGTCCTTCTGGCTGGTGGCGAGCAGTAGCAGCCCCATCGCACAGGCAACGGGGGCGGCAATCAATCCCGATACCAGTGCAGCAGAAGGCAACAGCAATGCCAGCAGGTTAAGCAGCGCCGAGATCACGAGCCAGCGCCTCCTGCTCCAGTGTGGCAACGAATTCCGCCAGCCCGTGGCGACGTTTCCGCCACAAACGTTCTGCCCGCAAAATGGCCGATACTTTGGTGCTGGTTTCATCCAGATCGTGGTTGATGAGCACATAATCATACTCATCCCAATGGCGAATCTCGGCGATGGATTTTTCCATGCGATTTGCGACCACCGCGTCGCTATCCTGCGCACGGGATTTGAGGCGCCGTTCCAGCTCACCGATCGAAGGCGGCAGGATGAACACGCTCACCATATCCTCCCGCGTGATGCGCTTGAGCTGGCGCGTGCCCTGCCAGTCGATATCAAACAGCACATCATGCCCGGTTTCCAATGCCTGCTCCACCGGCTTGCGCGGCGTACCGTAATAATGGTCGAACACCTGCGCGTGCTCCAACAGCTCGCGGTTGAGGGTCATGCGGCTGAACTCCTCCCGCGAGACGAAACTATAATCCTGCCCGTCCACCTCGCCCGGACGCATGGCACGGGTGGTTACCGATACCGACATGCGGATATTGCGGTCCTGCTCTAGCAGTTTCCGCGAGATCGTGGTTTTCCCGGCACCGGAAGGTGAGGAAAGCACAAACATGATGCCCCGTCGCCCAATATCTCTGTCGCGCATGGATTCTCCTTGCCGTTAGATAGCATTGCCACCTTCTACTGTCATGGCCTGTAAACACTGGGTTCCTGCGCTTCCGGCTTTCATGTATGTTGAATACATTGGAACTTCCGGTTCTCAGAACCCATCTGTTTTCGGCCCATGTCAGCGAAGGTGACAACGCTATCTTAGAATAACCTTCTCGCGCAAAGACACAAGGACGGAACGTATGTCTATCCCCCGCACGATCCTCATTACCGGAGCCAGTAGCGGCATTGGCGCGGCGCTGGCGCTCACCTATGCGACGAAAGGACGGCATTTGTTCCTCTGCGGACGCAACGCCGAACGGTTGCAGGCAGTGGCGGATGCCTGTTTTGAGCATCAGGCGCTGGTGGAAACCGCGGTGCTGGATGTGTGCGACTCAGAGGCGATGGCACAGTGGATTGAGGGGATTGAAGCGCGGATGCCGCTGGATCTCGTCATCGCCAATGCGGGGATTTCCGGTGGTACGGCGGGCGGAGATGAATCGCCTGCGCAAACCCGCGCCATTTTCCGCACCAATCTGGATGGGGTGCTGAACACCGTATTGCCCGCGATTCCCTTCATGCGGCATCGCGGTAAGGGCCAGATTGCGCTGGTGAGTTCGCTGGCGGGCTTTCGTGGATTTGCCAGCGCACCCGCCTACTCCGCCAGCAAAGCGGCGGTGAAGGCCTATGGCGAGGGGTTGCGCGGCTGGTTGAAACCGGACGGCGTGCAGGTATGTACCATCTTCCCCGGATTTATCCGCACCCCGATGACCGATGTGAACCCCTTCCCCATGCCGTTTCTGATGGAAGCGGAACAGGCCGCCGCCACCATCAAGGCGCGACTGGAACGCGGCGACGCCCGCATCGCCTTCCCGCTACCGATGGCGTTGGGGCTGCGGCTCCTCACCCTCCTCCCCTACCGGATCGCCGATTTGCTGGTGGGTGGGTTGCCGGGCAAGCCGGGGGTGGACTAAATACCTAGTGTTTTCCAGAGGGGCCGTGCCTTTCACCTCCCCATCTGATGGGGGAGAGCGGCGTGAGCATCGCGAATCGCCAATGCGAGGCCGGGAGAGGGTGACGGAAAGAGTCATCACCCTCCCCCGGAATCGTAACCGATTCCGACCCCTCCCATTCAGGGAGGGGTGAAGAAAGGGACGCTCGATGCCGATCTAAAGCACAAACGCGTCCTCGGTGAGGGTGTGGATGCCGTTCAGCTGGATTTCCATATCCACCGAGGCATTGCCGTCCACGTCGATCCGCACAATGGTGTTGCCGGATGCCGTGCCGTATCCGAGCTGGGCGCTGCCCACGGTAAACACTCCCGTGCCACGGAACAGGAAATCGCCGAAGGAGGGAAGCGACTGCACGAGCAGATAATCCCCCTCCGCTGCGTTGAAATCCAGAATCACGTCGCGCCCGCCGGGTAACATGCCGCTATCGGTGACACTGTAGAAAGCAAACTGGTCGGCACCTTCACCGCCTTTATGGATGTCAACGCCGTCTGCGCCTTCCAGAATATCGTTTCCGGCGCCACCAAACAGTGTGTCATGTCCACCCCGCCCCAGCAGCAGATCGTCGCCACCCTTGCCGAACAGGGCGTTGCTGGCGGCATTGCCTTCCAGTATGTTGTTCATGCCATTACCTGAACCGTTCGCGGCTTTGTTGCCGGTGATGAGCAAGTCTTCCACATGGTCTGTCAGGCTGTAATCAAACATGGTGACCACCTGATCGTGCCCGGCATCCAACGCCTCGACAATCACCTCGGCACCATCGGTGTTCAGCATATACAGATCCCCGCCCGCGCCGCCTTCCAGCGTATCGCGACCCGTTCCGCCGGTTAGGATGTCACTGCCACCATGGCCCAGCAGCCAGTCATTGCCCGCCTGACCGGAAAGCACATTGCCTGCGTCATTGCCTTCCAACCGGTTGGCAAGGCTGTTGCCGGTGCCGTTGCTGGATGCCGTGCCGGAGAGGGTGAGATCCTCCACATTGCCAGTTAGCGTATGCGAAAAGGCGCTGATCACGCGGTCGTGGCCTTCGCCCAGCCATTCCAGAATGAAGTCATTGCCGTCTGCTTCCAATAGGTAGAGATCGTCGCCATCGCCACCTTCCAGCGTGTCAAAACCGGCCCCGCCATTCAGAGAGTCATGGCCGGTTCCGCCTGTAACACTGTCGTTGCCTGCATCGGCCAGTACGGTGTCGTTGCCATCGCCACCATAGATGCTATCGTTTCCTGCACCACTCTTCAGCAGGTCGTTCCCGGTCCAACCCACCATGTAAACGGCGTCCAGCGAGGCCGAACCGTCGATGGTATCGTTGCCGTCGCCGCCATCGGCATGGGTGTAGAGCCCCGCTCCTGCGTCGGTGCCGAGCTGAAGATAATCGTCACCGCCGATGCCGTAGACCGTGTCTTTCCCGGCACCGGAATCGATGGTATCGTTCTGCCAGTAGCCGAGGACAAAATCCTGACCGCCGCCGCTGGAGATGGAATCACCCAGCGTTTCTGGCTGGTGATATCCGGCGTAATCCATCCCGAAAATCGTGTCATGGCTATCGCCGGAGAGGATGGTGTCACTGCCGGTACCGCCGAAAATCAGGTAATCGCCGTTGAGAGCCGTGATGGAATCATTCCCCGACCCTCCGTAAATAGAGGCATTCCCGGTGGGGCTGGTGGTGGTGGAGCTGGAAAGTACCGTGTCGTTGCCTTCGTTGGCATCCACGGCCCCGCCGCCATGGCCCATGTCAATCCAGTCATTGCCCGCTCCGGCATAGATCAGGTCAAACCCGTCATTGCCGATCAACGTGTCGTCGCCCAGAAAGCCATGAATGGTGTCGATGCCTGCGCCACCCACCAATGAGTCCGCCTCATCGCTGCCAAAAATGGATTGATCGTCGTCGTTGGCAATAAAAGTGACCATGGGTAAACTCCCGCCTGTTATATCATAAGCGGGGCACCGTAGGCATCCGGAGGCGGTTTGTCAAAGGGGGCCTTTGCAGCCCTATCAAAAGCCGGGCACTAAAAACAACATGCAGGCTATCCCCGTATAGGTGGTGGTATAGGTTGCCGTAGTGGTAGCCGCGGCAGCACCATTCGTACAGTTTGGATGGCTTCCTGTATTATAGGTGCGCACCACCCCAAGCCCCGGCATCCCATCATCGAGCTTGGTATCGATCACGTAAGCCTCTGCAGGAGTAAAGATAGGAGTATTGGTAACGGTAGTTCCTGCCTCTCCACCTACATAGAGATGGTTTCCAGTGAATCCATCGAACCATTGGGTGTGGCCGGAGGAGGTGCCCACATAGTACCATGTATATCCGGAGGACGGGATGCGCCCTGCGGGAACATTGATACCGGGATCTGCGCTGTAGCCACTCCCCGTACCACTGATGCCGGTAAAGGTACCTTTAATCAACCCCGCCAGCGCCATTTGCTCCCATGCACCGAAAATTTCTCCTGCTGCCCCGGCTCCGCTGGCGCTATCCAGTATTGCATCTCCATCCCCATTAGCCACCGCCGCTCCCCAGAAGGTGGTGGCGTTGGTCATGTCTCCGGGAAGTCCCCGATATTTGTCGATGAACATCTGGGTGGCTGCTTCGTAAGATTGCAAATCACTGGCAACGGAGTTCACTTGAGAAGAGCGGATCATGCTGCGGCCCACCATCACCCCGCCGAGGATCAGGCCGATGATGACGAGGACAATCGAGAGTTCGACAAGGGTAAAGCCGTGCGAACCCGTCATTGCGAGGAGGCGTTGCCGACGAAGCAATCCATTCTGTTTGTTTCTGGATTGCCGCGCTCGCGCTGCTCGCTCGCAATGACGGATCATCCCGTCATCCTGAGCCGCAGGCGAAGGATCTCGCCCTTTACCAAACATAGATAGGTTGGAGCAAGCGGAGGGATCCTTCGCCGGTGGCTCAGGATGACAAAAACCGCCGCTACGCCCTACAACTGGCAACTGGCAACTGGATGCATGGCATGGTTTCTCCTCAAATCATCAAGCCGATTTCTGTTTGGTGGCGGGCGTGGTGGGAGACGTTTCCGGCGCGGCAGGTGCTTCCTCTACCGGGCCGTGGATCAGCTCCGCAGGTGCGCCTTTTTCCACCATCTCGGCGGTGACCAGCACCTCCTTCACGGTGCGGTCGCCCGGCACTTCATACATCAGATGCAGCAGCAGCCCTTCCAGAATGGCCCGCAGGCCCCGCGCCCCGGTTTTGCGTTCGATGGCTTTTTTGGCGATGGCAATCAGCGCATCGTCCCGGAAGGTGAGCTTTACATGCTCCATTTCAAACAGCTTTTGATACTGCTTCACCAAGGCATTGGCCGGTTTGGTCAGAATGTCGATCAGCGCCGCTTCGTCCAGATCTTCCAGCGTAGCGATCACCGGCAGACGACCAACAAATTCCGGAATCAGCCCGAACTTCAGCAGATCTTCCGGTTCGACCTCGCGCAGTAACTCGCCGGTTTTGCGTTGTTCCTCGCTACGGACATCGGCCCCGAAGCCGATGGAGGTTCCCCGACCGCGTGCGGCAATCAGTTTTTCCAGCCCCACAAAGGCCCCGCCGCAAATGAAGAGGATATTGGCGGTATCGACCTGTAAAAACTCCTGCTGCGGATGCTTACGCCCCCCTTGCGGCGGTACGGAGGCAACCGTGCCTTCCATGATTTTCAGCAGGGCTTGCTGCACGCCTTCGCCCGATACGTCGCGGGTGATGGAGGGATTGTCCGACTTCCGCGAGATTTTATCCACCTCGTCGATATAGACAATCCCGCGTTGGGCGCGTTCCACGTTGTAATCGGCCGACTGGAGCAAACGCAGGATGATGTTTTCCACATCCTCGCCCACATAGCCCGCCTCGGTGAGCGAGGTCGCATCGGCGACCGTGAATGGCACATCCAAAATCCTTGCAAGCGTTTGAGCAAGCAGTGTTTTACCGCAACCGGTGGGGCCAATCAGCAGGATATTGGACTTGGCCAGCTCGACTTCGCTGTTGCTGGCATTGTTGCCGATCCGCTTGTAATGGTTATGCACCGCAACCGACAGCACGCGCTTGGCATATTCCTGACCGATGACGTATTTATCCAGCACGGCGCGGATTTCCTTCGGCAACGGAATGGAACCGTCTTCCTTGCCGATGCCGGTTTTGCCTTCCTCGCGGATGATGTCCATGCACAGCTCGACGCATTCGTCGCAGATGAACACGGTGGGACCCGCGATGAGTTTCTTCACCTCATGCTGGCTTTTGCCGCAGAAGGAGCAGTAGAGGGTCGATTTGCTATCGTGATCATCTTTGGCCATGGGGGCACCTATTTCTTATCCGAGTCTTTTACAATACTGTCGCGGCTGGTGACGATTTCATCAATCAGGCCAAAGGCTTTGGCGGCCTCGGCATCCATGAAGTTATCGCGCTCCATCGACTGTTCCACCACATCGAGCTTCTGGCCTGTGTGATGCACATAGAGGTTGTTCAGGCGTGCCCGCAACGAGAGAATCTCCCGCGCATGGATTTCGATATCCGTCGCCTGACCACGGAACCCGCCAGAAGGCTGGTGGATCATGATCCGCGCATTGGGGAGAGCGTAGCGCTTCCCCGGCTCGCCCGCCGTGAGCAGCAGCGAACCCATGCTCGCGGCCTGCCCCATGCAGAGGGTGGCCACTTTCGGCTTGATGTATTGCATCGTGTCGTAAATGGAAAGGCCCGACGTCACCACCCCGCCTGGCGAGTTGATGTACATGAAGATGTCTTTATCGGGGTTTTCCGATTCCAGAAATAACAGCTGCGCCACGATCAGCGTCGCCATCGTGTCATGGACCTGACCATTGACGAAGATGATCCGCTCCTTCAGCAGGCGCGAATAAATATCGTAGGAACGCTCGCCACGATTGGTTTGTTCCACCACGATGGGAACGAGGGTATTGGTAAATTCATCCAGAATATCGGTCATGTGTCTATTTCCTATGTCGTAGCCTAAACGCATTTCCAGTCGTAGAGGGACTTCCTTAAGGAAGACTTAAGCACAGCCAGGGAAAGGGTGACCAGTGCAAAATCGCAGAATTTTGTACGTCACATGGTTTCGGAGTGCCACTGTTGCAGGAATGATGCGGCGGCGGAAGGGGATAAAATAGATAGCGTTTTAAACATTCCTTACCATCCGTTAACGAATGGGCGCTATGCTCACCTCTAACGCCAATCCCATATGATGGAGGATAGCATGCCAGGTGAAGACGATACGATGCCGGAAAGTTCCAACCGTGACCTGTGGGACGACGCCACAGACGGCGAAGGCGACGATAGCGTGTGGGAAGATTTGGAAGAGGAACTCAGCGACGAAGTAGAAGATGCGCTGGATGACACCATGGATAGCGTAGAAGGCGGCGCCGACGATCTCTCCGACTTACTCGGTGAGCTGGAAGAGGTACTGGGAGAGATTTTCGCCCTGCTCGATGGTGGCGACCTTGCCGATATTCTGGAAGGCAGCAGCGGACGCGATCGGATGCTGGGCGGCCATGGACGCGACATCCTGCGCGGCGGTCTGGATGATGACCGCATTTACGGCGGCACGGGCGAATCCGATGCCGAGGATGGTTCCGACGAACTCTATGGCGGTGCCGGTGGGGATGAAATCTTCGGTAATGCGGGAGATGACTATATTTGCGGCGGCGAAGGGGAGTCTGATCCCGCGGATGGCGATGACGATATCCGCGCCGGAAGCGGCAATGATCGCGTGTTCGGCAACGCTGGAAATGATATGATCGTCGCTGGAAATGGCGAGGACGATGTGCGGGCCGGTATCGGCAACGATTCGCTCTATGGCGGCAACGGTATCGCATCGGCGGACGACACCGCAGACGCGCTCTACGGCAATGCCGGTGACGATCATGTCTATGGCAATGGCGGCGATGACTACCTCCATGGCGGCATGGGTATCGACCTCTTGCTCGGAGGAGCCGGGGCCGATGAGATCAATGGGGGCTTGGGCGATGACCAGCTTTCCGGCAATGCAGGGGCGGATCAGTTTGTGTTCTCCGGCCTGTTTGGCGCTGATAGCGTGACAGATTTCAACGTTGCCGAGGATGTGCTAGTGTTCTCGTCGCTGCTCTTTGCGACAGTCGCAGAGGCGCTGGCGCATATCGTCCATGCCGATACCGACACGCTGGTGGATCTGGGAGATGGCAACAGCGTGATGCTGGATGGCGTGACCGGTAACAGCCTGACTGCCGCCAATATCCTGATTGAAGCGATGTTGTAGAGAGGGTTTCCTTAACCATTCTGTGATGCCATGAAGGAAAGCCGTGTGGGGTTTATGATGCGCTCTTCCCTGTTGATCCTGCTGATGGTCTCGCTCTGTTGTGCACCCGTTGCATGGGGAGCGGGCGACTCCCCCTACATTCCTTACGCAGAAGACAGCGCCTATGCCGGGTATAGCCGCATGGAGGAGGAACATCCCCGGCAACCGGGCAGTGTGACCAGCGGCACCGGGTTTTTCGTCAGCAACAAGGGCTACCTTATCACCAACGAGCATGTGGTGCGCGGATGCAGCGACGTGACGCTGCGCGGCACCATCCCCGATACACGCGCCACCGTGGTGCGTACCGATGCGGGCAGCGATCTCGCGCTGCTCAAAGCCGATTTTGTGCCGCGCCGGGTGGCCAATATCCGCGACGAGCAAAGCCCGCTGATTCCCGGCGACCCGGTGATTCTGATCGGTTATCCGAAAGAACATGGCGTTTCGGGGGTGTATCTGGTGACGGAAGCGACCGTGACCGACCTCCATGGCCCGCTGGAAGAACCCAAATGGATTCAATTCACCAACGCCGCCCAGCAGGGCAATAGCGGCGGCCCGCTGCTGGATGCCGCAGGCAACGTGGTCGGGGTGGTGGTGGGCAAAACCAAAATGGTGATGTTCAACAAACAGGCGGGCAAAACCGAAACCCTGAAGGAAAGCGACATCGCCATCAGCCTGCCGGTGCTGAAAAGCTTTCTACACCAGAACCAGATTTACTTCCGCACCAGCGATTCACATGGGTTCCTCGCCACCAACCGGGTGGAGAATCAGGCAAGGGACTATGTGGTGAATATTCACTGTGGGGGGTGAGAAGGGATTCAACCCTTCATGAGAGATCAATAATCCAAAATAAAAAACAGGGAACAACGGCGATCATTGGTATAACTGATGCCTGCAACGATGGTGGCAAGTGCCAAGTTATAGGTCGCGGTGGCTGGATTTGTCGAGGTGGTACAATTAGCCGAATAATTCGAATGGTAATGCGCGGCCGGAGCCAGAATCTTACCCTGCCCCGGAAGCCCATCATCTGCTTTCATGTCAATGGACAATGCCTCCTCTGGGGTTAAAATTGGGACATCGGTCCCTCCCATGCTGCCAAAGTCCGTAAACTCAAATATGTTTCCATGTCGCGTTCCGGCAAAAAATTTAGCGGACCATGGCATGTTGCCAGCATAGTAGAAACGAAACTTGCTTCTCGCACTGTAATGTGCAGTCAGTTCGGACCATGCCCCCCCCGTGTATGTTCCCGAAACCAAGCCACTGTTTGCTAAATGCTGAGCAACCAGAGAGACCTCCTGATCAGATAACACAGGGCCACCTGATATACCTGAATCCACCTGTCCATTCCCATTTCCGTTGCAGGTTAGCACTCCTGGGCCTCCACTTCCGTTAGCACCGCAACTGGCAGAACTCCCCCATACTCTTTGGGCATCGGGAAAATCACCCGGTAATGCTTGGTATTTGGTAACAAACTGATCAACTGCAATCGTGTAGGCATTAAAGTCCGCAAGAATCGTTCTCAGATTGGCTTGATGCATCATATCCCGCCCCACCATCACCCCGCCGAGGATCAGGCCGATAATGACGAGGACAATCGAGAGCTCCACGAGGGTAAAGCCGGGAGAGGCGTAAACCCTCTCCCTTTGGGAGAGGGAAGGGTGAGGGAAAACACGAACGCCGATAGAGATACCCTCACCCCGGCCCTCTCCCAGAGGGAGAGGGAGCGCGCCCCGCCCGCTCGCCGTGACGTTGCATCCGTCATCCTGAGGGGCTTGCCCCGAAGGATCGCTCCGTTTACGAAACACGGATAGGTCGGAGAAAGCGGAGAGATCCTTCGCCTGCGGCTCAGGATGACACAAACCGCCCCTACGCCCTACAACTGGCAACTGGCAACTGGCAACTGGCAACTGGCAACTGGATGCATGGCATAGCCCCTCTCTCGGTCAAAGACATGCACAGAACGCTAGCACCCCTTCCGGGCAGGGCAAGCATTTTACTCCGCTTCGCGGTATTTGGCGGCTTTTTTCATTTTGCGCAGAATCATGTCGCGCTTGAGACGGGAGATGTGGTCCACGAAGGTCACGCCGTCTAAGTGATCCATCTCGTGCTGGATGCAGGTGGCGAGCAGACCGTCCGCCTCCAGATGCCGAATCTCGCCATTTTCATCCAGGTATTTCAGTTTGATCCGCGCCGGACGCACCACCTCCGCATATTCACCGGGAAAGGACAGGCAACCTTCGTCATAGGGGGCGTCATCCTCCGATTCCCACACGATCTCCGGATTGACGATGCAGAGCGGGTTGCGAGGTTGTTCCTCGCCCTTCTTGCGCTTGCCGCCATAGGCGACATCCACCACCATCACCCGCTTATGCACGCCCACCTGCACGGCCGCCAGCCCCACGCCGTTATGCTCGTACATGGTTTCCAGCATGTCGCGCAGCAGTTGGCGGATGCTGTCATCCACTTTTGCTACCCGCGCCGATTTCTGCTTCAGCCGGGGGTCGGGGGAAAGCACCAGAGAAAGTATTCCCATGTTATACCGCCTTTTGTCGCTGATACATCCAGCATACCGCCAATAGCCCGACAGCACACCCAAACCAGGTGAGGGCATAGCCTAAATGATCGGCCGGTTGCAAGCCCGAAGGCGTAAAAGGCATCACCCGCGCCGGGCTGCGTGGCTCGTGATACCCCTCAACCGTATAGGCAAGCAGCGGTTGCCTGAGATGCGCGGCGATGGCCGGTACCTCCAACCACAGCCACTCATGCCGTACCGGGTTGTTGGCGGGCACAAACCAACGCGGTGTTTTGATGGGGGCCAGCACCCCGGAGAGGGTGTGCGTGCCTGCTGGTAGCGCCGGCAGAGGGGAAAGGTCCTGCCGTTCCATGCCCGATCGCCAACCACGATTGACCAGTATCCCCTGCCCTTCCCGCGTGCGAAACAGGCTGTAGGCGAGGTACCCCACCCGATGCTCATGGTTGCGCGGCCCCACCAGCAGCGTGGCGGCCGGAACCCACTGCCCGGTCAGTTGTACCGGATGGTAGAGGGCGTTTTCCAGCATTTCGGGCAATTGTGTAAGCGGTGCATCGCCCGCCTGCGCAGAGATGCTCGCCAGCCACGCCTGCTTCTGCCACATGCGCTCAAGCTGCCAGACGCCCAGAGCAAGTAGTGCGGCCACCAACGCTGCGATCAACAGGCGACTCCACATTAGGCTCTGTTGAGGAATATTTTAAGGTTTCGTTGCTGGCAAACCTGCTTGATCCACAAGAAGAAGCGCGCCGGTCGTAGTGGTGCTACGTTCAAGCGCTTCGACGCAGTGGGAAGGCAGGTGTGCCGCAACCCGAAGGGCCATGGCCGATGTTGCCGCATAACGGCGGAAAATGTTACGAACATACATCCGGGTATGCCCCTAACATTCTCCTTGTTCTTCAGCAACATCAGGCTCATGGCGAAATCCTTTAAATAATCCTCAACAGAGCCTAATACCCAAACCAGCCGCTATCCCCTACCGGCCCGTGTTTTTTCAATGAGCCGTAATAGCCACGGCAGAAGGAAAAACCTTCGTTCCAGCCGCGTGTGTAATTCTGGTCGTTCATGTAATTGGGGTCTTTTTTCAGGTGGTGGGTGATCTTCAACCAGAAGTCACCATCCACAGCAATCCCACTTTCGCAGCCATCGTCAAACCCCTGCACATATTCGGGCGGGCCTTCCGGCTTGTTAAACCGTAGCTGCAATGGCGTGCAGGCTGTGCAGAGCAATAGGACGAGGAGTGCGCGTTTCATGCGCTCCAGTATACGCGGTTCAGTTCCAAAAGAAAAGGCCCCTCGAAAGGGGCCTTTTCCGTTCGTCTGTGGCAGCGCCCTATACCCCGCCGATAAAGTCGGTGGCGTTGTAGGTGTAGTTGCCACCCGTGCCATTGCCGAAATAGTTTTCGATGGTCAGCACCAGCACCGCGCTGGAACCGGTCGCGGAACCGTCGGCATCGTAGTAAAGCTCGCCGTCGGTACGGTCATAGATGAAGGTTGCCGTGGTCGCCGACTGGCCGCCCGCATTCATATCGGTGCCGGTATCGTAAATATCGGCATTGTCGTCCAGCGACGCACCGGATTTGGTTCCTTCGTCGTTGACGAATACGAAGGTCGTATCCGACAGCACGATTTTGTCCGACCCGGTACCCCCATGCACATCGGTAATGGCATTGGCACCCGTCGCGCTGAAGACGAAGAAATCGTTGCCGTTTCCGCCGGTCATGGAGTTATCTCCCGCCGCACCTTCCAGCGTATCCGCACCGTCGCCACCAGAGAGGGTATCGTTACCCGCACCGCCGAGGATGGAATCGTTCTCCGCCGCGCCGCTGAGGTTATCGTTC
The DNA here is from genome assembly GCA_044368015.1 of Rickettsiales bacterium. GTDB lineage: Bacteria > Pseudomonadota > Alphaproteobacteria > Rickettsiales > RI-342 > JBIPLF01. The sequence continues at coordinate 16,457 of JBIPLF010000009.1, read as the reverse complement.
TGGTCGGCACCGCTGATGGTATCCGCCCCGGAACCACCGGTAATCACCCCGGCGTCACCCGTTTGGATGCTCACATGGTTGCCGCCGGCATCGAGTGTCGCCGTGGCCGTACCGTCGCTGCTATCGGCTAACTCCAGCGTGTTGGCGGCATCCAGCGCCGAGGTGGCAATGGTAATGGTAACGTTGTCCTGCGCATTCATGTCAAGCACCAGTTTGTCAGCTGTCAGGCCACCAATCCAGGTGTCGGCCGTGTTGCCGAAGACAAGACCAAAGGTGCCGGTGGAAGCACTGCCCAGTTGCAGGGTTTCGATGTTGCTGATGCCACCCCAATCCGCATCGGAAATGGTTCCGGCACCGGTGTTACCAATCACCAGCGTATCGCTTCCCGCTCCACCGTTGAAGATGTCGGCAGAGGTGAAGTCCGTTTCATCGGTGATGATGAAACTATCCGCTCCGCTACTCCCCGTGAGGCCGGTGGAGAAGGCTTCGTTGTTGATCGTCAGCACGGTCGCTGCCGCCAGCGTCACCGCCTCGATACCCGTCAGGGTCGGGGTGGTGAGGTTAGCCGTTCCGCCGCCCGTCAGGTTGAGCGTATCCGTACCCGTTCCACCTGCCACAATCGTGATGCCAGCATCCAGGTCACTTGCCGCAATGTTGAAGGTATCGCTACCGGTGCCGGAAGTGACCGATTGCGTCCCCGTACCCAAGGTAAATGTATACCCCGCATCACCGAAAGTGAGGGTGGAGTTGCCGTTGCCCAGATTGATATTCTCAAATCCGGTCAGCGTACCGGTGGTGGTGAAGTTGACCGTTTCGCCCGCCCCGGTCAGCACCAATGAATCCGTACCCGCACTGTCCGTCACGCTGTCATTGCCATCCCATGCCGCCAGCGTCAGGTTGACGGTATCGTTCCCTGCACCTGCGGCCACCGTATCCCCCGCACCATTATCCCCGCTATCAAGCGTGATGGTATCCGCGCCATCGCCACCGGCGATGCTGTCGTCGTCGTTGCTATCGTTCACCGTACCGCCCGTATAGGCCGCAAGGATGGCGGTCAACTCGCTGAAGGCGGCGCTGTGGGCATCCGTACCGGATGTGTTGGCCAGCGTCACCGAACGAGCTGCACCATCCGCCAGCGTGATGGTTCCCGTTGCCAGCACCGTGTGGTTGGCGGCAGTGGAGCCGCTGGTAAGCGTCAGACCACCATTGACGACGACCAGCGCCACCCCGGATTCCGCGGTGGTGCCGTTATCCATGGTCAGGGCGACCGTGGGGGTTGTGCCTGTAAAAGCGAGGATTTCCACACCATCCACGTTGGTAAAGTCGTTGGCTGCCGCGATGTTCAGCGTGGCATTGGTATCGGTGATGATGATCGCATCGGCGTTGGTATCGGCATCGCCGTTGATGTCGTCCGTAGAGGTGAGATCATCAGCTTCTGACACAACGAAGCGATCGTCTCCATTGCCGCCATTCACCACATCCGAAGTGGAAGTGAGGGTCACCCGATCCGCGCTGGTGCTGAGCGTGAAAGCACCGTCACCCAATGACACTTCCCGCGCACTGTTGACCGCCGTGATATCCAGCGCCACTGTATGGGCGGCGTTGTCGCCGTCGATGGTGATGCCGCTTGCACCCACAATGGTGTCGTTGAGCGTGAAGGTGTTGCCGGTTGCCTGGAAGTTGATGCTCTCAAACCCGCTCACCTGATTGGCCGTACCGAAATCGATCGTCGTGCCGTCGCTGAAGCGCAGCACGTCGACATCGCCCGTGCCCCCATTGATGGAATCCGCCGCCGTGATCTGGCCGTGGGCCGCAATCACTGTGTCGTTTCCTGTTCCGGTATTAATGGTATGATCACCCGCCGCCAGTGTGATGTCGTCCGTTCCCGACCCCGTGGTGAGGGTTTGGGTGGCCGCGCCCATAGTGACGGTATGGCCGTCATCATCAAGCGTCACCGTCATCGCGGAAGCACCGAGCGTCACATCATCCACGCCGCTGAAGGTGCCGAGAGTGAAGTTCACCGTGCCGGTGCCGGTCAGTGCCAGACTATCCGATCCGTTGCCGCCCATGGTAAGGCTGTCGCTTGCATCCCAGGTATCGGAGACGTCAATCGAGGCGTCGTCGTTACCCGAACCGGTGTTGACACTCATATTACCATTGCCGAGCGTGACGTTATCCGTCGAATTGCCCGCGAGCAGGGTGGTGTTCACATCGCCGAGCGTGAAAGTGTAGGCGTTGTTGCCGGTGGTGACGTTGATGCCGCTGCTGGTACCGGTCATGTTGATGGCGTTCACCCCGCTGAAAGTGCCGAGCGAGAAATCGACCGTGCCGCCGCCGGTCACCGACACCGTATCCGTGCCGTTATTGTTCATGGTGAGGCTGTCGCTACCATCCCAGGTGTCGGTGGAATCAATGACCACCGTGTCGTTGCCCGTGCCGGTATTGACGGTCATGTTGCCGTTGCCGAGCGTCACCGTATCCGCAGCCGAACCCGTGGTAATGGTGGTGGTGACATCTCCGGCCGTGACGTTGTAGCCGTCATTGTCCAGCGTGATGGTAATACCCGCCGTGGCCGTGGTGAGGCTGACATTTTCTACCGATGTCACCGCGCCGGCGGTGAAATCCACCGTGCCGCCACCGGTGACGATCATCGTATCGGTGTTGCCTCCGGCGTTTACGGCATCGCTTGCATCCCAGGTATCGGCTGAATCGACCGTGATGGTGTCGTTGCCTGTACCGGTCGCAATGGTCATGTTACCATTACCGAGCGTAATCGCATCCGTACCCGCGCCGGTGGTGATGGTGGTGTTCACATCCGCCGCCGCGAGGGTGTATCCTCCATCGCCCAGCGTAATGTTAACCCCCGCCGTCGTGCCGGAAATATCGAGCGTTTCGATATTGGCGAAGGTGCTGCCGCCGGTGGTGAAATCCACCGTGCCGCCTCCGGTCAGGATCACAGTATCGGCATCGTCACCGCCGTCCACTGAGTCACTGGCGTTCCAGGTATGCGCGGTGTTGATGCGGATGGTGTCGTTGCCATCGCCACCCACCACGGTCATGTTGTTGTTGGCAAGGGTGATGTCATCCGTGCCAGAACCGCTGGTGATGTTCTGTGCCGCCGCACCCGCCACGATGGTATTGCCGCCATTGCCCGCCGTGACGGTCAGCGCCGCTGCACTGAGTGTCAGGGTGGTGGCGGTGTTGTCGGTGGTGACAGCATCAAAACCAGTGAAGGTTCCAAAGCTCGTCAGGTTGACCGTGCCGCCACCGGTGATTGCCAGCGTATCGGTGCCCGCCCCCCCCGTCAGATGGTCGCTGCCGTTCCAGGTGTGAGTGCCATTGATGTTGACCGTGTTGGTGCCGTTCCCCGTCACGACCGTCATGTTGGCGTTGGCGGTGGTGATGATATCGTTGCCGCTGCCGGTGGTGAGGCTTTGCGCCGCGCCGCCCATGGTGACGTTGTAGCCGTCATCATCCAGCGTCACCGTCATGGCGGCGGCTGCCGTCATATCGATATTGTCCACGCTGGTAAATGTTCCCGCAGCCGCAAAGTCAACCGTTCCCGCACCCGTCAGCACCACCGTGTCAGTACCGGTGCTGGTGTCCAGGCTGTCGCTGCCGTCCCAGGTATCGGTGGTGTCGATATTGACCGTATCGTTGCCGCCGCCGCTGGCAATCACCATATTGGCGTTGCCGAGCGTGATCGTATCCGCTCCCGATCCGGTGGTAAGGGTGGTGTTCACATCCGCTGCGGCGAGGGTGTATCCGCCATTGCCGAGCGTGAGGTTGATGCCCGCGCTGGTGCCGGAAATATCGATGGTTTCCACGTTGGCCAGCGTACCCACGGTAAAGTCTACCGTGCCGCCGCCGGTCACCACCACCGTATCGGTGTTGTTGCCGCCATCGACCGAGTCGCTGGCATCCCAGGTATGGGCGCTGCTGATGCGGATGGTATCGTTGCCGTCGCTCGTGTTCACGGTCATGTTGTGGTTGGCCAGCGTCACATCGTCCGTACCCGAACCCGTGGTGAGGGTCTGGGCTGCCCCGCCCATGGTGACGGTATGCCCGTCATCGTCAAGGGTGACCGTCATGGCCGAAGCGCCGAGCGTGACATCGTCCACGCCTTCAAACGTACCCAGCGTAAAGTTGGCCGTACCCACCCCGGTCAGCGTCACGCTATCGGAACCATCGCCGTTCATCTCAAGACTGTCGCTGGCGTTCCAGGTGTCGGAAACGTCGATCGTCACGGCGTCGTTATCTGCACCGGTATCGATCACCATGTTGCCATTGCCGAGCGTGACCGTATCCACCGCCGTACCCGTGGTGAGGGTGGTGTTCACATCGCCGAGCGTAAAGGTATAGGCGTTGTTGCCGGTGGTCACATTGACCCCGCTGCTGGCGCCGGTCATGTTGATGGCGTTCACCCCGCTGAAGGTACCGAGCGTGAAATCCACCGTGCCGCCACCGGTCACGGAAACCGTGTCTGTACCGTTATTGTTCATGGTCAGGCTGTCGCTGCCATTCCAGGTGTCGGTGGAGTCGATGACCGCCGTATCGTTGCCCGCACCGGTATCAACGGTCATGTTGCCATTGCCGAGCATCACCACATCCGTGCCGTTGCCGGTTAAGAGCGTGCTGTTCACATCGCCGAGCGCCACCGTGTAGCCGCTATTGCCCAGCGTCACGTTCACACCCGCCGTGGTGGTGGTCATGTTGACCGCGTTTACGCCGCTGAAGGTACCGAGGGTAAAATCGACCGTGCCGGTGCCGGACAGAATGACCGTATCCGATCCGTTGCCGCCCATGGTGAGGCTGTCGCTGGCATCCCAGGTATGCGCCGCGCTGATATTGGCCACGTCGTTGCTGCCACCCGTGTTGACGGTCATGTTACCATTGCCGAGCGTCACGGTATCCACACCCGATCCGGTGGCGATGGTGCTGTTCACGTTGCCCGCAGTGACCGTATAGCCGTCATTGTCCAGCGTGACGTTGATGCCCGCCGATGCGCCGGAGAGATCGACGTTGTCTACCCCGTCGAACGTCCCCAGACTGAAATCCACCGTACCGCCACCAGATACCGAAACGGTATCCGTGCCGGTGCTGGTGCTCAGGCTATCGCTGCCATTCCAGGTGTCGGTGGAGTCGATATGGATGGTGTCTGTACCACCGCCGCTGGCAATCACCATATTGGCATTGCCGAGCGTGATGGTATCGTTACCCGATCCGGTCGTGATGGTGGTGTTTACATCTGCCGCCACCAGCGTGTAGCCGCCATTGCCGAAGGTCAGGTTGACGCCCGCACTGGTACCGGAAATATCAATGGTTTCGACGTTGGTGATCGTCCCCACGGAGAAATCCACCGTGCCGCCGCCCGTGACCGATACGGTATCGGTGTTGTTGCCGCCGTCGATGGAGTCGCTGGCATCCCAGGTATGCGCCGTGTTGACGGAAACCGTATCGTTGCCATCGCCGCCGATCACGGTCATGTTGCCGTTGCCCAGCGTAACGTTATCTGTGCCCGCACCGGTGGTGATATTCTGTGCCGCCGCACCCGCCACGATGGTATTGCCGCCATCGCCTGCCGTCACGGTGAGCGCCGCTGCGTTCAAGGTGAGGCTGGTAGCGGTGTTGTTGACCGTAACCGTTTCAAAACCGGTGAAGGTTCCGAAGCTCGTCAGGTTGACCGTGCCGCCGCCGGTGATCGCCAGCGTATCGGTGCCAGCACCGCCGGTCAGGTGATCGCTGCCGTTCCAGGTATGCGTGCCGTCGATATTGACCGTATTCGTACCGTTGCCGGTCACGACGGTCATATTGCCGTTGGCCGTGGTGATGGTGTCGTTGCCTGCGCCGGTGGTTACACTTTGCGCCGCCGCTCCCATGGTGACCGCATATCCGTCATCGTCCAGCGTCACCGTCATGGCGGTCGCAGCGGACATATTGATGGTTTCGATGCTGGTGAAGGTACCGGCAGACGCAAAATTGACCGTTCCCGCACCGGTCAGCACTGCGGTATCGCTGTTACCGCCGCCATCGACGGAGTCGCTCGCATCCCAGGTGTGGGTAGTGTTGATACGGACGGTATCCGTACCCGTGCCCGTCACCACGGTCATGTTGCCATTGGCGAGGGTCACGTCGTCACTGCCCGAACCGGTGGTGATACTTTGTGTGGCTGCGCCCGCCACAATCGTGTTGCCACCATTGCCTGCGGTCAGCGAAAGCGCAGAAGCCGAAAGCGTAAGCGTGGTTGCGGTGTTATCTGCGGTGATGGTTTCCACGCCGGTGAAGGTTCCAAGCGCCGTGAAATCCACCGTGCCGCCGCCGGTGATCGCCACTGTGTCCGCACCCGCGCCGCCGGTGATATGATCACTGCCGTTCCAGGTATGCGTACCCACCAGATTGAAGGTATTGGTACCCGCTCCTGCGTTCACCGTCATGTTGCCGTTGGCCAGCGTGATGGTATCGTTGCCCGACCCGGTGGTGAGGCTTTGCGCCGCCGCCCCCATGGTGACGGTATAGCCGTCATCGTCCAGCGTTACGGTTTGCGCCGCTGCGGCCATACTAACATTCTCAACGGTGGTCAGCCCTGAGCTGGCGGTGGTAAAATCCACCGTCCCGATACCGGAAATGGCGATTTCGTCCGTGCCCGTACCGCCGGTGACCAGATCACCCGCCGCCCAGGTTTTCGCGGAGACATCAATCTGGAAGAGGTCGTTGCCACCGTTGCCGTTGACGGTTTGCACGTCATCATTGTCGAGCACAATCGTGGTTGCAGTGGAATCCGCTACCGTTACCACGTCAATATCGTCAAATTGCGCCGGGGTATTGAGGTTGATCGTACCGCCACCGGTGATACGCAGCGTATCACTCCCGGAGCCACCATCCACCGAATCACCGGCCTGAAAATTCGCCGCCGCCGTCACACGGAAGGTATCGGCTGTCGAATCCCCCATAAAATCGTCGGAACCGGCTGTGAAGGTTTCATCCACAGCAGAGGATCCGCCACCGCCGCCTCCCCCACCACCACCGCCGCCTCCGGACGTGGTATCCGTTCCGCCACCCGTGGAACCGGGGGCCGAACCGGTGGAGCTTGCCGCCGTTGCCAGCGCCGCAGAAGGCGTTGCCCCGCCTGCGATGGCGTCATTAACCGCATCCACCACCTCTGCTGTAAACTGCTCCAACGCATCGCCGGCATTGCCCGCCAGAATAGCAGCAGCGAAGGTGGGATCGTTCGCGGCATAGGTTGCCATATCCATGGAGGCATTGGGGTCGCGCTGCTCGGCAATCCCGAACTCCAACCAGTGGCGCAGGGCATTCATGCCAGAGGCCACGATATCCGCATTGTTTTCCAGATAATAGGACATGTCAAAAATCGGAGAGGGATCACGCCCTTCCGCAGAACCATATTGCAGGAAGTGGTCGAAGGGATCTACCCCTGCCGCTGCCACATCAGGATTCTGGCTCAGATAAAACGACACATCGAATAGGGGGTTTGGATCACGCCCTTCATCCGATCCGCTGCTGTTGAAATGGTCGAATGGGTTGATCCCCGCCGCTGCCACATCGGGGTTCTGGCTCAGATAGTAGGAGACATCGAACAGCGGATGCGGGTCACGGCCTTCATGCCATCCATATACACGGAAATGCTCCTCGGCACTGGCAAAAATCCCCGCAGCGATAGCCGCCGCCACATCGGGGTTCTGGCTAAGGTAGAACGTGCTGTTAAAAAGTACCATGGAATGCCTCCGCTAGAGAAAATACAACGAACGGAGACAGTAGTACGAAATCCACCAACGGAAGGGAACAGGATTACACCGGGTTCAGGAAAGCATCCGGCGAAAACTCCGGCGACTGTTGCCCATGGGAAACAATTCAAAAAGCGTCAACACACAAGAGGTTAAAAAACATCCAACATACATACAAGGCCAAGCGCCCGCCCTCAGGGGGCAGGTGCTCCCAATGGGCATTATTCGCTATGAACGTGCGTGGGCAGCAATAAATTCCCGGATCATCGGGGCGATTTCCGCCCGGTAACGACTGCCGTTGAAAATCCCGTAATGCCCCGCTCCCATTTGCAGATGGTGCTTTTTCATGTGTGTTGGCAGATTGGCGCACAGGCGATGCGCGGCCTCGGTTTGGCCGACACCAGAGATATCGTCCCGCTCGCCCTCAATGGTGAGGAGGGCCGTGCGGGTGATGGTTTCCGGTTTGACCTGCCGCCCACGCGACACCATCGTGCCATTGGGGAGGGCATGCTGTTTGAATGCAAGATCAATGGTTTGCAGATAGAATTCGGCGGGTAAATCCATCACGGACAGATATTCATTATAAAATTTGCGATGGGCTTCGGCGCTGTCTTCATCGCCTTCGATCAGGTGTTTGAAGAGATTGGCGTGGGCTTCCACATGCCGCTCCAGATTCATGGTCATAAACCCGGTGAGCTGCATGAAACCGGGATACACCCGCCGCATCGCACCCGGATAAATGTAAGGGACGCGGGTCACCACATTTTTCTCAAACCATGACAGCGGCTTATCCTCTGCCAACTGATTGACCTGCGTGGGGTTGACGCGGGTATCAATCGGTCCGCCGATCAGGGTCATGGTCGCGGGAACCGCCGGATTATTTTCCGCCGACATGATCGACACCGCCGCCATCACCGGGACGGAAGGCTGACACACCGCCATCACATGGGTGTTGGGGCCGAGGAACTCCAGAAATTCAATCAGGTAATTGACGTAGTCGTCAAAGTCGAAACTACCATGCACCAGCGGCACCTCGCGGGCGTCGATCCAGTCGGTGATGTAGACATCGTAATAGGGCAGCATGGAAAACACCGTGCCGCGCAGGAGCGTCGCGTAATGGCCGGAAAGCGGAGCGACAATCAACAACTTAGGAAGATTCTTTTTCGTCGTATGGCGGAAATGCTTCAGAAAGCAAAAGGGATTCTTTTTGGCGATCTTTTCCTTCACCACAATGCGCTCGCCATTGGCCTCAAAGGGGGTGAAGGCGAATTTCGGCTTGGTGTAGCGGCGGGTGACGCGTTCCGTCAGCTCGCAGGTGGCAAACATGGTGCGCCCGAACTCCGTACAGGCAATGGGGTTGCCGGGCATATTGACCCAGTATTTGGTCCATTGCGCCCAGGTGCGCAACGGCGCGAGCGCCGCATGCTGCATCTCATGCATGTTATAGAGGTGAGTATTTTCAAGCACGAACATGGGTGGAATCTCTTTCAAAAAGTGAGAAGGGCTCCGTCATTGCGAGCGAGCAGCGCGAGCGTGGCAATCCAGCGCATAAATAAGAATGGATTGCTTCGTCGTCTGCGACTCCTCGCAATGACGCATTTATACGCGCCCTAACCCATTTAGCAATCGGTTATAAATCCAGCCGGTATTGCAGCGCGCATTTAGGTCCGGTTGTGGTATTCACGGCATAAATCGCGTCCAACGCGGCGGCGGCAGTGCCGTTGCCGGTAATTGCCGAACCATCAGAGGCAGTGGCACATCCGGCATCATAGGCAGTAGAAGCGGTCCCGTTAATAATCTTACCTGTACCCGGCTTTCCATCGTCAGCTTTGAAATCAATCTGGTAAGCTTCCGCTGCCGTCAGGACAGGATAGAGTGGATACCCACCGCCATCCATACCAAATATCACAGTAAGCGCCATGGGCATTACCCACCAATAATTTGTACCATTATTGGAAACATGTAGCACACTAAATCCAGTGCCAGAAAACGGCCCCTTCAGACAATTGGTTCCAGGAATACACTTATAGTAATTTGCACCCATGCCCGTATAATTTCCCTTGATGAATCCGGCCTGCGCCAGATGCCGCCAGAACTGAAACTGCTCGTAGCTTTTAGCGGTTGTTCCGCTTGTTTCAACGCGCCCACTCCCATCGCCATTACACACGCCCGCGCCCACTGCACCGGTGGCGCATCCCGTCGCAGCGCCCCAATAGCTGGTGGCGTTATTCAGATCGCCGGGAAGTTGGCGGTATTGATCCTGAAACATCTTGGTGGCGGTTTCGTATTCCTGAAGGGAGGCGAGCACCTTGTTCACACTGGCCGTGCGGATCATGCTGCGCCCGACCATCACCCCGCCGATGATCAGCCCGACAATCACCAGCACAATGGAAAGCTCCACCAGTGAGAAGCCGTGAGCGCGGCGGGAAGCGGTGAGGTTCATAAGCTGTGTCCTGTTGGGTAGTGCGCCGTGTTTTTCTACGTCCAGTGTCATGTACATCTATACCTTACCTCCCTGCACCCCCTCCCTATCCCTCCCCCGCCTTGCGGGAGAGGGGACCGGAGGAGCGGCCCCTCTTCCAAGCAACGCTGATCGTAAGGCGCAGTGGTGCATCCGGCTCCCTCTCCCGCAAGGCGGGGGAGGGACAGGGAGGGGTCCTCTTCCCTTGTTCTCGGTCTACGTCACTGTCAAGGTTGGCACCAAGCACGGAAGGTGTACGCAAGCATAGAGATCCCTCGTTCCAATATCACAGAATCGCGTGCATCGGAAGCCGTGCTGCGCTACAAGCCGGTAGATGGATGTGATTTTGGCGATGGATGCGTCTTTTGGGCCTTGCTCCGTGTGTGTGATGCGCGGGGGAGAGATACTGGCGCGGGCAGAGGAACGCGGGCAGGGCCGTCAGGCGGAGCGTCTGGTGCCGATGATCGAGCAGGTGCTGGGGGACGCCGCCCTCACCTATGCCGATCTGACGCTGATTGCCACCACGCTGGGACCGGGAAGCTTTACCGGCATCCGTATTGGGCTGGCGACCGCCCGGGGGATTGCGCTTGCGGCGGGTCTGCCGCTCAAAGCCTATTCGAGCTTGCAGGCGATGGCGGCAGGATTCAGGATTCAGGATTCAGGGTTCAGTCGAATACCCTGCACCCACTCTTCTGAATCCCGGATCCTGAATCCTGAACCCTGCATCGTCATCCACAATGCCCAACGCGGCGGGGCCTATCTCCAGGCATTTGAGGGCTTGATACCGCTTACCTCCCCGCAACTTTGCGCGTTGGACGCGCTGCCGGTATCCAGCCACTGGATCACCAGCGATGCAGGTTGGTTGCAGGGACTCGGCGTGACGGGTACGATCACGGAAGCGCGCCCCTCGGCGGAGGCGGTGGCGTATCTGGCATCCCGTGCCGATCTTCCCGCGCACCCGGATGCCCTGCCGCTGTACCTGCGCGAGGCGGATGCGAAATTGCCGGTGCAATGAGCGTGGATCGATGATGCGTACTGTGGTATGTATCCGGCGAATCATCCATCCCCGGAGCCCACCCATGCATCCTCTCTTCTCATCCATCCTTGCATTATTGCTCGCCACTGCCTGTGCAGGGCCGTTGCCGCCACCGCTGGAGCCGATCCAGTTTAACCAGCGGTCGCCGATTACCCTCAATCTCGCTTCGCTGGAGATTGCGCAGGCATTTCGCTCCACCGGGCAGCCGACTTTTATTGAGCACAGCTTCCCCACCCCTCCGGCTGCGGCGGCAGAGCGCTGGTTCCGCGAGCGGGTGCAGATCAGTGGGGGTGGCGCGTATCACGGCGAGGCCGTCATCCGCGAAGCCTCGGTGAAGCGCACCATGCTACCGGTGACGCCGGGGTTTGAAGGCACGTTCCGCAAGGAACAGGCCGAGCGGCTGGACGCCGTGCTGGAAGCCGAGGTGAAAATCTTCGGCCCCGACCGCGTATTGCCGGAAACCACCATCCAGATTCGCGTCGACCGCATGCAAACCCTCGGCGAGCGCATTTCGCTCAGCGCCCGCGACCACGCCTATCAGGAGCTGACCCGCGCCCTGATGGCCGATTTCGACCGCGAGGCCGAGCGGCAAATGCGCGACCATTTCGGGCGGTATTCAGGATTTTGATTAGATGGGAAGGCCTATTTCGATTTCTCTAATAGGCTGCAAAGCTTTTCTATACAGCCGCCAAGCCCCAGATATTCATCCCGCTGGATCGACCGGCTGCGTTCTGCCTGTACGAGCGTTGGCTCAAAGAGAGTTTTTAGTGCCGCCTTTTTCATAAGCATGGTTTCGTTATCTTCAGCTCCTTTGAGAAAAGACTCGTAGGTTTTCGCGATGATTGCCTTATCTCCGTATGTAATTTCAAGCCGCCGGATCTGGTTAAAGATTCTTGCCATCCACGCAAAAACCGAAACCATGAATATAAAAACTGTGAACTTACCTAAAATAGATATCTTAAATTGGGAATTATTTGGGGAATCTTCTTCAAGAGACCAAGACAGGCAGTAGTACTCAAAAGACACAATGCAAAGAAAGAACACGAATAGCACCGCCATCACCAAATATTTTATTTTGGCAAGACTATTCCGTTTCGCGTCAAAATTCTTATAGAAATCCATCGACGCAACGACCCCCGATTTTCCTGCCCGCTTTGCATCAGAATCCTCTGCCTGCGCCAATGAATCCTGCTGTTGGGTATTTCCTGTGGCGCTCAACGCCTTCCCTAAATCGTCGGGGGTTTGAATTTCTTTGTCGCCCATCAGTAAAGCCCCCCCTCTCGCCGCAATCGCAAAAAGTACTCTTTTATATCATCATCGGACATTGGCACGCTATAAACGCTTCCCTTATCTTTACGCGCCTTTAGCCAAGGGTTGTCATCAACTTCAGTATGCGTCCATGTCGATAGGGTGAGCGCATCAAGAGCACCATACGTTCTTAGAATATTGCTAAGAAGGTTAGAAGTTTTCTGGTCTTGTGATGGTATGCTTCTAGTTACAATAGAGAAGACCATGGAGGAATCCCGATCATCAAACTCGGTCATTTTGTAGTGTGTAGGAATAGGATGACGGCCAAAATCTTTATACTCATGGTAGACTGCACTATAGACGGGGCCAAATTTCCAAGCTTCGCATGGCGCATCGATCAAAGGTTCATCAAAAAAAGCTAAAGACCAACCGTGCGCGAAATACAGAAGCTTCTGTAGCTTCATAGGTGTAATCTCAACACTGTCTCTCTCCGCGGCATCCAAGAAGAAATTAACGACCGCACCACAGGTATAGGGCGGCCCTGCACGAAGCTGTTCGGGTACGTTCTTTTCCATGACTCCCCACCACAACACATTACAAACGTACGCGTCCTACTATAAAACAGAGCAACTGATGTTGCAACATCATACATTATTCTGCACACTCTGCCTCCGTGGACATCTACCTCCCCATCGCTGAAATGCCGCTCAACATCTTCTCGCTGTTGCTGCTGGGCACGGCTGCGGGGGTGCTCGCCGGGATGTTCGGGATTGGTGGCGGGTTTTTGATGACCCCTTTCCTCATCTTCATGGGGGTTCCACCGGCAATTGCCGTTTCCAGTTCGGCTAACCAGATCATTGCTTCGTCGGTTTCGGGGTTTCTCGCCCATTGGCGGCGGCAGAATGTGGATGTCAAAATGGGTACCGTGATGCTGCTGGGTGGCATGGCAGGGTCGGTGCTGGGGGTGCAGCTTTTTGCCTATCTGAAACATATCGGCTTGATTGATCTGGTGATTTCCCTCACCTATGTGTTTTTTCTGGGGACCATCGGTAGCCTGATGGGCGTGGAAAGCGGCCGCACATTATGGCGCAAACGTCAAGGGCTTCCCCCGCCTCCCCGTTCACGCAAAGTGAGCTGGCTGGTGCGGGTGAAAGCCAAATTGCCATGGAAGATGCGCTTTCCCCGCTCCAAAATTCGGGTGAGTATCGTCATTCCGCTGCTGGTAGGGGCGTTTGCGGGGGTGCTGGTATCCATCATGGGAATTGGCGGCGGGTTTGTGCTCATCCCCGCGATGATTTACCTGATCGGGATGCCAACCGGCATCGTGATTGGTACCTCACTCTTCCAGATTATTTTTGTAACGAGCAGCGTCACGATTCTGCAATCCATCACCACGCAAACGGTGGATGTCGTGCTGGCGCTGCTGCTACTGGCCGGATCGGTGATCGGCGCGCAACTGGGAACGCGTTACGGTGCCCGGCTTCCGGCTGAACAATTACGCATGATGCTCTCCCTGATGGTGATTGGGGTGGCGCTGCGTCTGGCCTTTGGGTTGTTTGTGACGCCCGGTTCCATGTATAGCATCACGGTGATGGACCGATGAGGATCGCATTCCCCATTTTCGCTTACGCGGTGTCGCGTTTCGGCTCATGTAGGTTGATTGGCCGGTGGCTGGTGGTAGCGATGCTGCTACTTCCTTTCCACGCCCATGCCAAACCGCTGATTGCCGATCTCTCCAGCCACCATATTGCCATTGATTCACGCTTTACCGGTACGGAATTGCTGCTATTTGGTGCCAAGAACGACATTGGCGATCTGGTGATTGTGGTGCGCGGGCCGGAGCGTTCCATCATGGTGCGGAAGAAGTCCCGCGTGGCGGGGATCTGGGTCAATACTGATCAGGCGAGTTTTGATGCGGTTCCCGCCTATTACGCGGTGGCTTCCACCCGTCCGCTGGTGCGGGTGGTGCCGCCCGGTTTGCGTTCGCAACTGGGGCTGGGGATTGATTCCCTCCATTTTCCTGCCCGTGAACTGGTAGGGAGCATCAAACCTGCCTTGTTGCGCAACGCGTTCATTGCCGAACGGATCCGTTATGACCTCTACACGCCGTCCGTGCCAATTTCCTTCATGGGGGAATCGCTGTTTAAGGTGGACATTCCGTTCCCGGAACGGATACCGCGTGGTGTCTATACGGCGGAATTATACCTCATCAGCGATGGGGTGGTGACCAGCATGCAAAGCACCCCGCTGGAAGTGTATAAGGTGGGGGTGGATGCCTGGATTTACGATACCGCGCACCGCTATCCGTTGCTTTATGGCATCGGGGCGGTGTGTTTTGCGTTGATGGCCGGGTGGCTTGCCAGCCTGTTGTTCCGGAAACTATAGGAGAATCATATGAAATACCTCGTCTGTGTGGATAACAGCGACCATGCGCGCACCAGCGTGAAGCTGGCCGCCCTGATGGCCAAAAAGCGTGGCGCGGCGGTGGATTTGCTGCATGTGATTGAACCCGGCGATTTTCAGGGACTTTCCTCGGTGGCGGAGATGATCCGCGAGGAGAATCTGGCCAGCGCCCGCACCCTGATGCAGGAACTCACCTGGATGCTGGAACTGGATTTCGGCCTGCACGCCACCCACCAGATCCGCGAAGGCAAGCTGGAGCAGCAGATTCTGGAAACCACGCTGGAAGATACCGACATCGGCATGATTCTGCTCGGTGCCTCACCCGATACCTCCAGCAATCAGGGGAATTTATTCGGCTGGCTGGCCGGAAATCTGGGCGACAAGCTGATGGTGCCGATTGTGCTGGTGCCGGGCAGCCTGACCTTGCAGCAGCTAGAGGCGCTGGCTTAGCCCCCCCTTCCGTCTCCTGCCATTGCCGTCTATACTGGGGGAAAAGGCCCGTCTTTTGCAGGGCCGGTAACGCACGGACCCCATGCCCACACCTCCCGATACGCAGGACGACGCGCTGCGCTATAGCCGTCGATTGATGCTCCGCCTCCTCGCCCAGTTAGAAGACGACCTGATGGCTGCAACAGCCGATCCGGAATTTCACCCCTCCAGCTGGTTATGGGGGAAGGAAAGCCTGATCTCCGCGCTGGTGAAGCTCAGCGGCATGTTGCTGAAATTACCCGCTTCTGCGGATGCCCCGACTGAAGCACCGCCACTTTCTGAACAGGATGCCGCACTCATCCAACGGTTTCTGGAGCGGCAGGGAGTATGAAGGAGAGTTCAGAGTTCGGAGTGCAGAGTTCAGAAAGGGATCAAAAATGCTCGTTACCTCCCTTTCACCCAAATCCTGAACTCTGCACTCCGAACTCTGAACTCTGGCCGCTCCTCCACGCCATCCTCCGCAGCGATCTAGAAAGCTTCATCGCCAAATCCTTTCAGCATCTCAATCCCGGCAGCCCGTTCCTTTCCAACTGGCATATCGGGCTGATCGCCGAGGCGCTGAAAGCCTGCGAATCGGGGGACATCACCCGATTGATCCTCAACCTGCCGCCGCGCTACCTGAAATCGCTGAGTGTAAGCGTTGCCTGGCCCGCCTGGTTGCTGGGGCACCGGCCAGAAACGCGGATTCTCGCCGCCAGTTATGCGCAAAAGCTTGCCATTAAACATGCGATCGACTGCCGCTCCCTGCTGACCTCCCCGTGGTATCAGGCGCTGTTTCCCGGTACCCGCATTGCGCCAGACCAGAACGAAAAAGCCAAATGCATGACCACCGCACGCGGGTTCAGGCTCGCGACATCGGTGGGGATGAGCGTGATTGGCGAGGGCGGCGATGTGCTGATTGTCGATGACCCGCTCAACCCCCGTCAGGCGGCCAGCCGTACCTACCGCGACCGCGCCGCGCACTGGTTTGACCAGAGTTTTATCACCCGGCTGGACCATAAACAGCGCGGCGTGGTGGTGCTGGTGATGCAACGCCTCCATGCGGACGACCTCACCGCGCATCTGCTGGCCAAACAGG
>JBIPLF010000068.1:0-3542 GCA_044368015.1 Rickettsiales bacterium | reverse complement strand
GCCGGGTGGGAGCAGATCGCCCTGCCGATGGTCGCGCCCACCACCACGACCATTACGTTCCGGGGATTTCGACACGAGCGCGAAGAGGGGGCACTCCTCCACCCCGCACGCGACCGAATGGAGGAGGTGGAACGCCTGCGCAAAGAGCTGGGTTCGCACGCCTTCGCTGCGCAGTACCAGCAGGCACCGGTGGCTGAAAGCGGACGGCATGTGAAGCGCGCATGGTTTCGCCGTTACCGGGAAGCACCCACTGCATGCACGCGGATCATCCATAGCTGGGATACGGCCTTTAAGGATGGCGCCAGCCACGATGCCTCCGTCTGCACGATCTGGGGAGAAGGTGCAGACGGGTTCTTTCTACTGGAAGTTGTGAGCATTCGCGCCTCCTACCCCGATTTAGTTTACAGTTTAATGACACTGGTTGACAGATTCCCGCCAGACGCGGTACTGATTGAGGACAAGGGAAGCGGGCAGGTGTTGATACAGGAATTACGCAAACAGGGGCGGATTCCGGTCATTGCCATCCAGCCCAAATACGACAAACTCACCCGGTTGCTGGCGGTCACGCCACTGATTGAGGCGGGACGCGTGTGGCTTCCTGAAGACGCTTCGTGGCTCCCTGCATTTGAAGAGGAACTCTTTGCCTTTCCTCATGCGGCGCATGACGATCAGGTGGATGCGTTTACGCAATATCTGCACTGGGCGCGGGATCGAAGCGGCACCGAAACAAGAATAAGAACAGTGTGAGCAACACATGACCAAACCAATCATCTATCTGGTGGGTGCCCCCAACGGGAACACCTTTTTTAATGAACGCTCTACCCATACCGGCGCCGGCAAGGTGGCCGGGCTTCAAGCCATTCCGCAAGGGGTGGAGGAAACCGTCCAGACCTGTCTGGAGATGGTGCAGGCAGGGGCCTCTGTGCTGCATATCCATATGCGCGATGAAGAGGGTAAAGTCACCGGCGATGGACGGCAATTCGCCGAAGTGTTCCGCCGCGTGCGGGAACAACACCCGAACGTGCAATTCAGCATGACCACCAGCAAAAAATGGCTGAAGGAATATATAGACGCCCATCGCGACGATCCCTATGTGGCGAACCTGATTGCCGGGCACGCCAACCCGGAACTCTCCCCCATGCGCTATGCGGGCGTGTTTGAGGAGCATAAACCCGATATCGTCCCCACCATCACCCGCGAGGCGGTGGATAATGGCGACTTCTTTGGCGATTCTGCGGATGCGAAGGAATTGCGTCGCTACTTTTTTGATCTCTTCAAAGCTGCTGAAACCTATGGCGTCACGCCGGAGATCGAAATCCAAAGCCCGAAACTGGTGGATGTGGTGAGCCGCATTCAACGCGAGGGGCTGGCGCATCCGGAGACGGGCGAAAAAGTGTATCTGCCGGACAATCTGCGGGTGAATATCCTCTACGGCATCAATGAGGATATGGGTAAGGGGCTGGATGGCCCAGAACTGGTGCATTTCATGGATGGATTGTTCCTGCGGGTGTACAACGAATTGAATCCCGCCTTTCTCTCGGTTGGCGTGCGCGGACCGGAAGGTCAGTGGAGCGAAACCATCCGCGATTGGATGCTCTACCGCGCCAAAACGGAAGGCACCGACCCCAACCTCATCGCGTTTGGAGTACGTCTTGGAGCAGAGGACACCTTCCGGAACCCGGATGGCAGCATGATCCGTTCCGGATCCGAGCAGCTGGCCGCGTTTGCGGAACTGTGTCGGCGGCATGGCATTGAGATTAAAAGTTTCACCGCTATTGAGCAGGCCTACACCGATCGGTGCGCAGAAGCCGTGGTGAGCGATCACCCGACGCTTGCCTCTACCCGCACGCCGGACATCGCATTGGCGGCATAACCCCTTTCCGTGCTTGCTGAAACGGCGGGAACGTGATTCTCTCCCTATCCGTTTGAGACGGGGAGAGGACGCGCCGTGATCGGAAAACTCAAGGGCATTGTGGATAGCATCGCCACCGACCATCTGCTGCTGGATGTCGGCGGGGTGGGGTATCTGGTGTTTGCGTCCAGCCGCACGCTGTCGCGGTTACCCGGTGAGGGCGAAGCCACCTCACTCCTCATAGACACCCATGTGCGGGAGGATCATATCCATCTCTACGGGTTTGCGAGCGAGGAGGAACGGCAATCCTTCCGCGTGCTACTGACCGTGCAGGGGGTGGGAACGCGGCTGGCGCTCGCCATTCTCTCGGCGTTTGATGCCGCGACCCTCGCGCAGGCGATTGCCATGGAGGACACCAAACTCCTCACCCGCGCAAACGGCGTGGGAGCGAAGCTCGCCAGCCGGATGGTGACGGAACTCAAAGGCAAGCTGGACACAGGCTGGCAGTCGGCCCCTGTGATGCAGACCGGAAGCGCCACCGCGCCCCACACCACCGACCGGGTGGTGCAGGACGCGGTTTCTGCTTTAGAGCATTTAGGCTATGGCAAAAGCGAATCCCTCAACGCCGTGCAGCGCGCCCACGCCGAACACCCTACTCACGCGCTGGAGCGGTTGATTCCGGAGGCGCTCCGGCAGTTGGCAGCGTGAGAGGGGAGATTACCAGAGACGAACGCCACCACCGGTTTTGCCGCCTTTACCGGCTTTACCGGCTTTCGTGAACTCGTCTTCGTCTCCAACACCCTCAACAAACTCTTCTTCTAAATCCGCGGCGGCGAGGTCTGCTTCTCGCTGTGCCTGTTGGCCTGCCATCTGTTGCGCGAACCGATCCCCTGTTACGAAAGCCTCGGTGGGATTGTTTGGATCATACGTCGGCATCGTGTTTCTCCTGAATGCGTTGTTAAAATGATGGGCGCCATTCTAGTGCCGATACTCCACACTTGACAAGTTATCCTTTTATGACAGCCCCTTGACCAAGGGACGTCATGCTGAGCGCAGCGAAGCATCCCTCCACTTGCGTAACCTATCCGCGTTTCGTAAACTGAGCGATCCCTCAGGGTGACGGAACCCCTCACGCCGTTCCATAAACAAAGGGCCTGCATGACCGATCTCTTTACCCTCGCCGACCTCCCCAAAGGCTCGCGCATTGCGGGGCTGGATGTGGGCAGCCACACGATCGGCGTGGCGCTGGGGGATTTGCGCCATACCATCGCGAGCCCGCACAGCGTGATCCGACGCAGCAAACTCGCCGCGGATATCGCCGCGCTGCAACGGATCATCACCACACAGGAGGTGGCGGCGCTGGTGGTCGGCTGGCCGGTGAACATGAACGGCAGCGAAGGCCCGCGCTGCCAGTCGGTGCGGCAATTCACCCGCAACATCGCGCCTGCGATTCCGCTGCCCGTGCGCTTCTGGGACGAGCGGCTTTCCACCGTTGCCGCCGAGCAGTCGATGCTGGAGGGCGACCTCTCCCGCGCCAAACGGGCAGAGCGCATCGACCAGACCGCCGCCTGCGTGATCCTGCAAGGCGCGCTGGATCATTTGCAGTATGCGGAGGGGCGCTAACCTCCAGCGAGGACTCACCCCTCCCTGAATGGGAGGGGTCGGAATCGTTCACGATTCCGGGGGAGGG
>JBIPLF010000066.1:0-4741 GCA_044368015.1 Rickettsiales bacterium | reverse complement strand
CACCCCCATCAGCATGTGATTCAGCACGCCGTAGAAATCGTGGAAAATCCAGTTCCACATCTGCGCGGAAACGATCGTGGGAATCGCCCATGGCACCATAATAGCGGCGCGCAGCAGCCCCTTACCGCGCATCGGGGTGTTGAGCACCAGCGCAACGATCAACCCCAGCATCACTTCCAGCGAAACGGACATGGTGGCAAACCAGACGGTATTCCACACGGCATTCCACCATTCCGGGTCCTGCACCAGATAGGAGAAGTTGAGCAGCCCCACCCACTCTGCATTGCCGAGATTATCCAGCCCGGCATCGGTAAAACCAAAGCGTATGGTCCGGATGAGCGGCCAGCCAGCGATCATCGCCAGCACCATCAGCATCGGCGCGAGGAATATCCACGCGGTGCGGACGCGTACACGGGTGAGGGCACTACCGTTCATTGCCAACCTTTCGCATGGCTTAAACGCGTCAATCGGCGTTCCAGATTGGTGAGTTGTTCCGCCGCACTGCCCGGATGCGCGAGCGTGGCATGGGCCGCATTCCAGAATCCGCTCGACACCTGATTGTATTTGCGTCCCGTGGCACTGGAAGGACGGGCAACCGCATCCATCAATACATGCTTCATGGTGCCAAACAGTGGCACGGCGGCCAGCACATCGGGATCGTCATACAACGCCGGGCGAGTAGGCGAGTAACTGGCTGCAATGGCGCGGCGTTTTTGTTCCTCAGCCCCGGTGAGGTAAGCAATCAGCGAAATAGCGGCGTCTGGTTCCTTACTGTAGCGCGAAACCGACAACTGCCAACCGCCAAGCGTGCCGGTATGTTTACCATTCACCCCGCCTTTCGGGAGTGGAGCCACCCCTACCTTGTCTTTCACCGGACTATCGGGGGTTTGCGCTAGATTCCAGGCATAGGGCCAGTTGCGCATGAAGAGCGCGTGCCCGGATTGAAACACCCCTCTGGCTTCTTCCTCGGCGTAATTGAGCACGCCCTTCGGGCTGATCGTATCCACCCACCCAGACGCCATATTCAGCGCGGCGATCGCTTCCGGACTGTTGACCGTAATCTGCCCATCGGGTGACACCACACCGGGGGTTCGGTAACTGTCCAACCATTCGGTGGCGTTGCAGGTGAGGCCCTCATAGGCGCGTCCCTGCCACACATAGCCCCAGAAACGGGCGTCTCCGGCCTTGCGCTCTTCGGCCTGAATGCGGGTGGCGGTGGCGGTGAGTTCCTCCCATGTTTCAGGGACGGGAGCACCGTATTTCTCCAGTAAATCCTTGCGGTAATAGAGCATCCCCGCATCGGTATACCAGGGGATGGCGATCAATTGCCCCTTCACCGTGTTGTTGTGCAGAATCGCGGGGAAATGGGCATCGCGCTCTTCTGCGGGCAGGGCGCTCGTGAGGTCGCGCAGATGATGAGCCAGCACGCCGGGCCATACCACGTCGATTTGAAACACGTCGATACTCGCATCCTGCGCGGCGAGCAGCTGCTGGTAGAGTGCCAGCCGTTCGTTGCTATCTTTCGGGACGGAAACCAGCTCCACCGTGTGGCCGCTGCGCTTGGCCCAGATCTCTGCGCCGCTTTTGCAGAGGGCGAATTCCTGGCCCGTGGAGCCGCAGGCAATCCGCACATGGGCGGCCAGTCCGGGGGTTGCCCAGAGCAACGCGCAGAAGAGAAAGAACCAATGCCGCACCTTTGTCATGCCTCGTTTTTGGATGGCGGAACGGCAGAGGTAGCATGGGGGAGGGAGGATGTCCAGCCCGGCGCGCTTCCCTCGCATCAGTGGGTTTAGAGAGGTGTTTCTTGCTAACGCCACTTGGGATGCGTAGGATTTCCGGATGCAACAGCGCCTCATCCATATTGTGGGAACCGGAACGGATGTGGGCAAAACCTATGTCACGGAGGCATTGGTGCGGGCTAAACGGGCGGTCATCCTGAGCGCAGCGAAGGATCTCTCAACAAGCAATGTGCGTGCGAGTGGAGAGATGCTTCACTCCGTTCAGCATGACGTGATCGCCCTTAAACCGGTCCTGAGCGGGTGGGATCCGGCATCGCCAGAGAGTAGCGATAGCGGGCGGCTGCTGGCGGCGATGGGGATGCCGATCACCGAGGCAAATCTCACGGCGATTTCCCCCTGGCGGTTGCGGGCACCGCTTTCCCCCCATCTGGCGGCGGAGCGAGAGGGGGTGAGGCTTTCGGCGCAGGAAGTGGCGGCGTGGGTGCGGGATTCAGGATTCGGGATTAAGGATTCAGTGTTCCCTCACCCCTCCCTCTCCCACAGGGAGAGGGAGCCGGAGGAGCGGCCTCTCTCTACTAATAACGCAGATGATGTGCGTGACGGATGTATCCGGCCCCCTCTCCCTGTGGGAGAGGGAGGGGTGAGGGAGAGCACCCTCCTCCTCGAAGGGGCGGGGGGGATCATGTCGCCGCTGAATGACCACGAAACCTGGCTGGATGTGGTGAGGCTGTTGCCCGCTCCCGTATTGTTGGTGGCGGGTGATTATCTGGGGACGTTCAGCCACACACTCACGGCGGTATTAGCACTACGATCCGTGGGAGCAGAGATATTGGGGGTGGTGGTGAATGAGGGGGGGAAGGGTTCAGGATTCTGGGTTCAGGATGCGGTGCTCCCTCACCTTGGAGGCACTGCCTCCAACCTCTCCCACAGGGAGAGGGAGCCGGATGCCACCGCCGCTCATACCATCAGCGTTGTTGGTGGAGAGAGACCATCTCTCCGGCCCCCTCTCCCTGTGGGAGAGGGAGGGGTGAGGGTATTATCGGCGTGTGATTTTCCCCTCACCTTGGAGGCAATGCCGCCAACCTCTTCCACAGGGAGAGGGTTTCAGGCATTCGGGGAAGAGGTGCGCACCCTCCAATCCCACACAGGCCTACCCGTATGGATGCTGCAACGGAATCAGCCGATCAACCGGGAAACCCATGCAGATTTGATGGCGGCGTTGGCACCTCATGCGTAAGGTGCGACGTCATTGCGAGCGAGCAACGCGAGCGCGGCAATCCAGAAAACCGCTTCTTCGCTGGATTGCTTCGTCGCTACGCTCCTCGCAATGACGTCAATGGTGATGGGAGAGCCTGTCTGCGGCTTCGACGGCCAATTCTCCTACGTCGAGTAGCGAATTGGGAGTGGCAACCAGCGCATTCGCGGTTTCTTTTACCTTCGCGCCAATTTTGGAGAGCATCGGTACCTCTGGAAGCACACCATCCACCGCTCGTTTGCAATGATCCAGCACCCGGCTGACATCGGGGAGGCTCACCCCGGCAACTTTCACGGTGGGTTGGGTGTCCATCACCTCTGAACCGAACCGCAACTGCGATTCGTCTTTCATCTGATCCTGCAAATGGCTGGAACGTCGTTCAGACCATGCGGTGATCAGCGTGGTGGGCAGTTCATGCAGCCAAGAGGAGAGAATCAGGTTTTTAGGCAGAATCATGCTGCTATACATGAGAATTCGCGTCCAGACCTTGGATACGGCGAGCGCTGCTTGTGTGCAGAGGTTCATCTCGTTGGAGATACCCATGGCCTTGCAGCCTTCGACAAAGCCCGGAACCTGTAACCCGGCGGCGGCGGTAGTTTCTCCATGGGCGCTACCTTGCGCTTTACCCGATGCATCCAGCTTGGTGACATTCACCACCATGCCGATGCCTTCTTTTTCCTTACCCGTCACATGGCCGTGCGCGTCGTGGATGTCGCGCTGCTCGGCCAGACGGAGCATGGCGGGGCCGTCATTGGCCTGGTCGCCCATAAAGGCAACATATTTGCCCAATTGCTTTTCCGCGGCGATAAACTGCGCTTTTTCGTCGCGCCGTGTGTTGGCATGGATGTGCGTGGTATCGTCCGGCACGCCGATCTGACGGGCGATCCAGCCCGCACGTTCCACCGATTCACCGGTGAGAAGGCGGATATCCACGCCGGATTTCTGCATCTTCTCTACCAGACTCCGTGCGGCTGGCAGGTCGCGGATACGGTCGCGGCTGGTGACGTACCCTACTTCTTTGCCATGCTGGAGGAAGGTGACGGAATAGCCTTCCGACTGGAGTTGTCTGGCATCCTGCTGCATACGGTCCGGCACGTGCACGCCTGCCTTTTGCAGAAAATCCAGATTACCTGCCCTTACGGTTTTGCCATCCACCGTGCCTTGCACGCCGACGCCGTGTTCGCGGTCGTTGGTTTCCGTTGCGGTGGCGCTGATGCGACCTTGCAGGGCGTCCCAGCCTTCCGGATGGGTACCAGTGGCTTCCACAATCGCCTGCGCGATGGGGTGTTGCGAGCCGAGTTGCCGTTCCACCAGTGCTGCGGCGGTGAGCATGTTGGGGGAGTATTGGCTTTTGCTGGAATCCACTTCCTGACGGCCATCGGTGATGACGCCGTTGATATCCACAAACAGGGTTTGGGTTTTTTCCGCCAGTTCCAGCGTCCGCATGTTGTCGACAATGATGTTGTCTTCTAACAGTTTGTTTTTGAAAAAGGTCTGGAACAGCGGTACCGACTGAATGGTACAGGGCGCACCGCTGATAGAGGTGTCGCTGCCGTGATCCAGCGCCTTGTTCCAATCGACATCTTTCAGGCGGAAGGGGGCGTCCTTGCCTTGTGCTTCGCGGATTTGGCGGTATCCGGCGAGGAGGAAGCTCAGCGCGGTCAGGGGGGCATATTCCCGCACGACATAGCTGTTGATGTCTTCCTGCACGTCGGTTTTGCTGCTCGGAGGGGCGGCTTCGGCGATG
>JBIPLF010000040.1:0-17946 GCA_044368015.1 Rickettsiales bacterium | reverse complement strand
TACTTCAGAAGGATATTCTCACGATTCGACAAATACGCATCTCATTTCGTCGCATTCATTCACTTCGCCGCAACACTCCAATGGTTAAAATAATCCACAACAGAGCCTACTTCAGCCCCTTAGATTTAGTTGTCAGTAGGCATGATAGTTACATTGGTCTTGGAAGATACAGACAGAGGATTTTCAAAAAGCGATAAATCGCCGAAAAATGGTGGGATCGACGCGATTCGAACGCGTGACCTATGGTTTAGGAAACCATTGCTCTATCCAGCTGAGCTACGACCCCATTTTCTTATCCTTCGTCGGCTGTTACCCCAGTTGTTACCCAGGCGGGAAAACCGCCTGGATGGTATAACAGCTAACGTACTCAATCCAAATACTTCCCGCCGCTCTTGGGGACGCAAGACCCTTTAATTAGGAAACCGCTGCTCTATCCGGCTGAGCTACGACCCCATTCGTCAAAAATGTCCGCAAGGGAATGTGCAAACACGCTGTTATTTAACCCCTTTACAACCCAATTCGCAAGCGGCAATACACATGCCACGCTCTACGTAAACATTCGCTCCCACTTGTCCGTCACGCGTTGGATGATAGCTTCGTCCATGCGGATGAGGCTACCCCATTCGCGGGTGGTTTCTGCGCCGATTTTGTTGGTAGCATCCAGCCCAATCTTGCCGCCAAGCCCGGATTCCGGCGAGGCGAAGTCCAGATAATCAATCGGTGTGCGGTCGATCATCACCGTGTCGCGCACCGGGTCCATGCGGGTGGAGATCGCCCAGATGACGTCCTTCCAGTCGCGCACATTAATATCCTCATCCACCACAATTACCCATTTGGTGTAGGTGAATTGCCGCAAAAACGACCAAACCCCCATCATGATACGCCGCGCATGGCCCGCATAGGCCTTGCGGATGGACACCACCGCTACGCGGTAGGAGCAGCCCTCCGGCGGCAGCCAGAAATCCACCACTTCCGGGAATTGCTGTTGCAGCAGCGGAATGAACACCTCGTTCAGCGCCTCCCCCAGCACGGAAGGCTCATCCGGCGGACGGCCCGTATAGGTGGTGAGGTAAATCGGATTGCTCCGCATGGTGATCGCGGAAATGGTAAAGACCGGGAACGGCTCCACGGAATTGTAGTAGCCGGTATGGTCGCCGTAAGGGCCTTCATCGCGGTAATCCTCCAGACTCACATGGCCTTCCAGCACAATCTCCGCACTTGCGGGCACTTTCAGCGGAATGGTTTTGCAATCCACCAGCTCCACCTTCTGCCCACGCAACAACCCCGCGAACTGATATTCCGAGAGCGTATCCGGCACCGGTGTCACGGCGGCGAGGATGGTGCCGGGGTCGGCCCCCAGCACCGCCGCGACGGGCAACGGCTCGCGCTTCTGATCCTTCCAGCGCCGGTGATGCTGCGCCCCGCCGCGATGGTGCAGCCAGCGCATCAACGTTTGGTTTTTGCCAATCACCTGCATCCGGTAAATGCCGAGATTCATTCCGTCGGTGGGGTCGTTGCCAGGACCTTGCGTCACCACCAGCGGCCAAGTGATGAGCGGAGCCGGCTCCCCCGGCCAGCAGGTCTGGATGGGGAGCTGCGAGAGGTCAATCTCGTCGCCCTTCAGCACAATCTCCTGACAGGCGGCTTTTTTGACAAGCTTCGGCTGCATCGCCATGACGGTTTTCAGCAACGGGCGCATCTCCCACGCCTCGCGCCACCCGCTGGGGGGCTGCGGCTGCTTCAGGAAGGCCAGCGTTTCGCCGATCTCGCGGAGTTGATCTGGCCTGCGTCCCATACCGAGCGCCACCCGCTCCACCGTGCCGAACAGGTTGGTCAGCACCGACATGGGGCTATGTTCGACGTTCTCAAACAGCAACGCGGGGCCGCCTGCCTCCAATACCCGACGGTGGATTTCCGTCATCTCCAGATAGGGGGAAACCGGTTCGCCAATGCGTTTCAGCAGCCCCTTGCCTTCCAGCAGGGCGATGAATTCGCGGAGGGAATCGTAGTGGGTCATGCCGCCCGGCTCACCAGCGCGCCCAGCGGCTCACCACCCAACAGATGCACATGGAAATGCGGTACCAACTGCCCGGCATCCGCCCCGTGATTGGAAATGAGGCGATACCCGTCCTCCGGCAGCCCCATCTGTGCCGCCACGCGTTGCACGGAATGGAAAAACCCGGCGATTTCCTCCCCCGGAGCCTTGGCTGCAAAATCATCGAAGGAGGTATACTCGCCCTTCGGGATCACCAGCACATGCACCGGCGCTTGCGGCGCGATATCGTGGAACGCCAGCGCGTGCAGGTCTTCATAGACGATGGTCGCAGGAATTTCTTTCCGCAAAATGCGCGCAAAGATATTGGTGGAATCGTAGGCCATGTGAGACTCCTTTGACTGGTAGACGACACAGCAAGCCACAATCAAACGCAGGCGTCAAGCACGGTGAGAGGACTCCGCCCTTGACAGTAGAGGCAAAGTTTTAAACCCTGCCTAGGAAACATAAAGGAGTGCCCATGTCCGATGTCTTGCAGGAATTTTTAAAACCCACTCGATCATAGCAAGAGCTGTAGAGGAAGGCGTTACTTGAGGCACCTACCTTAAGGACGATATGAGTTCCTCCATATGAGATTTGACGGTTTGCTTATTTTGGAAATGGTGGGCGAGTTTGAGTGAGAGGTTGACCATGTTTTCCGATCTGGAGGTCGTTTTGGATCGTCGATGAAAATGGGCAAGCTGATGTCGGATGTCTGAGTTTGTCGCCTCGATGGGGAAGGTTAAGTCTTTGCCTGTAAAGAGCCTTTCCGGTGGTATCATGCGATAAAACCCGGCCCAGTCGTCGGTGATGAAGTCGCAATTTCCGTCGTTAACCTTCTCGATCAGCGGCCTGCAGGACGCATCATTACGACCACCGAGTGCCCATCCAAGAGCGCGAGGATGGCAGCCGTCGCACCACCCGTTACGATATCGACATGACCAAATGCATCTATTGCGGCTTCTGTCAGGAAGCCTGCCCGGTGGATGCGATTGTCGAAGGCCCCAATTTTGAATTCACCACCGAAACCCGCGAAGAACTCTTCTACAATAAAGACAAATTGCTGGCCAATGGTGAGCGCTGGGAAAGCGAAATCGCCGCGAATATTCGGGCGGATGCGGCGTATCGGTAAGGGAGCTTATCCAGCCATAGTTGCAAGCGACGGACGGAAACGCTGGAAATGATACCCGCTTAAGGGTACACGATAAGACACCTTCCTTGACACGTTTAAAGACGCCCTACTTGTCACAAAATTTTCACTATTCAGAAAAAAAAGACACATCTGTGGGTTAGGTTTTCTCCATCGCTTAACGCATGGAGTATCCACATGTCATATACCGAAGAACAAGCTACAGTAGTTAAGGATTGGAGTTCCGCTGTGCAGCGTGCTCAAGAACTCAGCGACGAAGCAGCAGAAATATATGACGGAGAGACTCTTGAAACGCTCCGCCAAGCCGCCCGTCTAGTACACACTGCTGCTGAACTACTACTCCGGGAAAAGTCCCCTACACCCTCTTCAACATACTGATATGCCCGGCGCGGATGGTGCGCACGGTCGCGTGGGGGATGAGGTTCGCCAGCGCCATGGCGCTGCTGCGCGGCACGATACGGTCGCGGGTGGGGAGCAGTATCTCCACCGGTAGCGCCAACGTTTCCGGATGCACCGCCTGCCCGGCAATCCGCCACTCTCCGCGCGCCAAGCGGTTATCGCACACCCAGTCGATGAGCATTTCCCGCACCAGCCGCGACCCGATCGGCACCGGATGCTGTAACCATGCTTCTACCGCCAGAAAATGCTGGTATGCCTCGCTTGCTTCCTCCAGATCGGCGAAACGGGCCAGCCGCTCCTGCACGCGCCAGGGGTCCAGCATGTGAAACAGATATTGCATCCATTGCCCCGGCACCTGCGCGGTGTCGGCGAGGATCCGCTCCACCTGCCCTCTCCCCTCCGCGCTGAGACTGAACATCGGATGTTTGCGGCTGTGGAAATCCCACGGGGTGGCGAGCAGGATCAGCTTTTCAATGGATTCCGGTACCACGCAGGCAGCCCCCACCGCCAGCACCCCGCCCATGCAATAGCCGAGCATCGCTGGCAGACGGCCATAGCGTTCCCGCATCGCCTGTAACGCGGGGAGGATACGTTGTTCCACATAATCAGCGGCGGTGAATTGCTCTTCCTCCTCGCCCGGCTCCTGCCAGTCGAGCAGGTGGCAGGCATAGCCCTGTATACGCAACCGCTCAATGAGACTAAGGCCGGGCACCAGATCCACCACCTGAGCGCGGTTGATGAGCGGCGGGATGATGAGCAGAGGGATGGGGGCGTCATGCTGAGCGAAGCGAAGCATCTCTCCACTTGACGGTAGGTCTGAATGGCTGAGAGATGCTTCGCTTCGCTCAGCATGACGCTCCGTATACTCCCGCAGCGCGCTTGTGCCCACCTGCCACACCACCGGCGCGGCGATGGGAGCCAGCTCCAGCCGCACCCCCTGCAACCGCTGCAATCCGCGCAGCACGCCGATCCCCTGACGTAGGCATGCTTCCTGAATCCCCTGAATAATCGCTAGATCAGGGGTATCAGTGGCCTCCGCCAGCAGGTTTGAAACTTTGCGCTGCAAGCCGGGCTTCCAGGGCAGCAATCCGCGCTTCGCAAGCAGCCAGGCGGGCGAGCCACTCGTCAGAAGCAGTTGCAGCAGCGCCAGATGCAGTTGGTGGGAAGGGGAAGAAGGGGGATGGAGCGGCATGTGGGGTGGCACCTCCTTGCAGGCTCTGCATCCATTGCAACATGGCCAACCCTTGCGCCATGGCGTCTTTGTCGGACATCATCCGTCGCATCTGCTCCTGCCACAGAGCGACAAACTGTTCCGAAAGCTGAGAGATGGACTCCGACATGACGATGCCCCGATGCATAAGAGATGACAATTAGAATCATCCCTTTCCCTTTTGGCACGAAGATTGTATAAGAACAAGCCCTTCCCTTAAAGGTATCTGCATATGAGCTTTTCTTCCTCCGATTCGATGGACGCCCTGCTAAACAGTGTGCAGGAGCAGCTGGACCGTATTGAAACCAAACTGGAATCCACCATCGAAGCCCTGTTGCAGTTGCATGAGGATAACCGCATCACCCACAACAATCAGGTGACGATCTATGGCCGTCAGCTGATTACCCGCAAAAACCTGCTGGAAATGTATGAGGGCAAGCCGCCCTCCATGTCTGCCAACGAACAGCGCGAGCTGGAAGAGGAACGCCACCCGCCGCTGGTGCCGTATACGCTGAAACACGCCAAACTCAACTGATGGGAGTAACCGACGATGCCCGCTAAATCCACCGAACCGGTTGTGATTAAAAAATACGCCAATCGTCGCCTGTATAATACCGAGACCAGTTGCTACATCACGCTGGATGATCTGTTCAGGATGATCCGCGAGGATACGGATTTCGTGGTGCGCGACGCAAAAACCGACGAAGACCTCACCCGCACCGTGCTCACGCAAATTATTGTGGAGCGCGAATCAAGCGCCGGATACCTGCTGCCCAACGCCTTCCTGAAGCAGATTATCAGCTATTACGACACCAATACGCGGCAATTCCTGCCTCCCTATCTGGAAGCGAGTCTGGAATATTTCAAAACCAATCAGGATGATATCCAGCGCTATTTACAACGTACCTTCGGCAATTACTTCTCACGCCCCACCCAATGGGAGGAAATGAGCCGCCAGAATATGAACTGGTTCTCGCAAACGGTGGGGATGTTCTCGCCGTTTAAGTTTGAGAAGTAATGCCTCTATTTCACCTTCATAGCTTTACCCGGTGTGAGAGTGCGAAGATCCGGGGCTGGGCTTACCCCAAGCTGTTGCAGGCGGTTATGGGCTTCCTGTGCGGTCAGATGTTCACCATGCATGGTGCCAGCGTGAAATTCCGTATATGAGCCGGTAACCCCATTGCGTTCCGGAGCACCTATGACAATCTCATACCCTCCTCGACTCTGAGCTACAACTTCAATCTCGCCTTCTTTCAATGACATATACTACCTTTCGTTTAGATTGGCATAACATTTAGCATTGCCATTATTCATGTCAACAAGGTTATTTATTTAACGTATTTGTAATTCTCGCAAACGGTGGGGATGTTCTCGCCGTTTAAGTTTGAGAAGTAACGTCCTTTGAACTCTCGGCCGCATCCGCAGGCGGCTCCATAGCGAGTGGTAGTAACGGCCCGTCTTCATCATCTTCCTCCTTGGCGGAGGCACGCATTTCGTCGATCAGGTTGGGATGTTCGTCCTCTCTGAATGGTGCAACCGGCTGCGCCTTGGCGTGGTTCACCCCGTGCTCGCGCTCCATATACTCCCGCACTTCCGGTGGAGGGTCGCCAAAGCCGGAGGCCAGAATCGTGCCGTATTTTTCCATCTCGATGGGGAGCTTTCCCGCCATCGCCACGCGCAGCAGCAGTGCCTTGTCCAACCGCATTTGCAAGTAGATGTAACTGCGCCTGCCTTCCGGGGTGTTCCCCTGCATCAGGAAGGTGACAAACAGCTTTTTATACGCAGCACGGGGGAGATCGAGCATGGCTACCTCATGGTATAGTCATTTCCCATTTTCGCTTACGCGGTGTCGCGTTTCGCCTCGTGTAGGTTGACTACACGTCGCCTCACGCTCCTAGCGTAAACAAAAAGCGAAAACGCTCTATTACAACGCACCCGCCACTATAGAGGAGAGGGTAGAGAAAAGAAATGGCTCTTAATGTCCGCCGCCTTTGGGAGCTGCTTCCGCCGCCTGCACCTGAGACTGCGCCACGCCGCCGCTTTTGCTGTTGCCCAGCCCCGGTATTTTGCTGGCAAGCCCTGTCATGGCATTGTTGAGAGACTGGACCGCCCCCGCACCCGCAGCAATCCCTCGATCAATCACGTCAGGCAGAATGGTATCAAACGCCGCCTTGCCTTTCTCGACCGCACTATGCGCCGCATCCGATGCCATTTGCGGCACATTGCTGACTTTAGTGCTGATTTCATGCCCGGTCTGGATGCCGGTATCGGCTGCATTGACCGCATTGCCTTGCAGTTTTTGCCCCCATTGTTGGAGGGATTTCACTGCCGTACCCACGGTCGCCGCCAATAAAATCGCTGCCCCGGCATACCAGACAAATTCCCCCAGATTATTGGATGCTTTGCCAGTTTTTGGGTCGACCCCGTTCTGGAAGATCGACATTTTAGAGGCAAAATTGACCCATAATGCCGTTAACCCAGCCGTGGCCAGTACATTGACCGCAGGCTTGATCCAATCGCCCATTTCGTTTCCGGCATTCCGCACCACATTTTTGGCTAACGAGCGCTGATTCGCACGCCCCTCTGCCGCTGTGAGGGCGTCATCGACCGGGAAACCGTGCGGCACCACATGCTGCTTTTGCAAATCCTTGTAGGTCTGGCGGGTGATGAGATTCACCGCTGGCGTGTGCTGACAATTGATATGGAGATTGGCCACTGGATGGTCCAGCCCCGTGCTTCCCAAATCACCACGGATAGAGGTAGAGGACAGTACTTTGCCCTCGTCTACCCCTCCCAGCTTTGTTTTGTGGGTATTGGCCAGAAACTCCTCAATCGCCTGTGTGCGCTTGGGCCCTTCCCCCGAAAACCCGATTTCACGGACGGTACCATCCGCCACTTTGCCTTTCAGAAGATTGCGATCTTCCACCTGAAAGATGCGGCGCCGCCCTTCAACCTGCACATCAAAAAATCCCAGCGATCCATCCTTGCTGCCATGGAACACCAAACCCGGCGCACTGCCATTCCCGTTCCCGTTTGCAGCGTGACCATTCCCATTGGTTGGAGCGGCAGACATGGCGATCCTCGTTGGTTAACTACTTCTCTACCCTTCACCTTACCCCTCAATTGTTACGCGTTTATGACAAGAAGCGAGAATGAATGGCCTCACACAGGCCTTTTTTGTCATAAAACCGTCAAAAACAGGGGGGAGGCTTTAATTCTCCGCTTGATTTGTCAAAAACTGAGGCATAACGTCACTTCCACGGTTATCCGTGCAACCTCTTTATCCCAAAAGGAGAATCACCGTGAATAAGAACGATCTCGTTAATCGCACTCGTCAAATAGCAGGGTTTACGGCAGCGGACGCTACGAAGGCAGTGGATGCCGTGTTTCAAGCCATTCAGGAAGCCGT
Organism: Rickettsiales bacterium; assembly: GCA_044368015.1. GTDB lineage: Bacteria > Pseudomonadota > Alphaproteobacteria > Rickettsiales > RI-342 > JBIPLF01. Next base: position 9,746 of record JBIPLF010000040.1, on the reverse strand, counting down.
ATCCGATGGTGACGAAGTACGCATCATCAATTTTGGTACCTTCTACGTACAAGCGCGTGAAGCATCGGAAGGTCGCAACCCACGCACCGGCGATGTGATCAACATTCCGGCTTCCCGTCAGCCCAAATTCAAAGCAGGCAAAGCGTTCAAAGAAGCCTGCAACAGCGCCAAAACCAAGAGCGCCAAAAAGAAAGCCGCCTAGGCGGATGATTGATAGTGTTTTCGCTTTTTTCTCAGACTAGGAGTGCAAGGCGACGTGTAGTCAACCTACACGAGACGAAGCACGACAAAGTCTGAGGAAAAATGGGAAATACTCTATTGCCTCTGGCAAGCAAAAACCCGGTGCCAAGTGGTGCCGGGTTTTTTGTTGATATCGTTTCTTCTGAGGGGGCATCCCGTCATCCTGAAGGGGCTTGCCCCTGAAGGATCACTCCGTTTACGAAACACCGATAGATTGACGCAAGCGGAGAGATGCTTCCACTTCGCTACACTCAGTGTCAGCATGACGCCCCCCACATGATAAGCACCCACCTACCCCTTCGGGATCACCCAGGACCCACCCACGCACAACACATTGCCGAGCCGTAGATAATCATCTTTGGTGGCTTCGCTGATCCCGCCGGTGGGGCAGAATACCACATCGGGGAAGAGCGCCTGAAAATTGAGGAGCATCGCCGTGCCGCCCGCCAGTGCCGCCGGGAAAAATTTGAGATGGGTGAAGCCATGCTCCAGCGCCAGCATGATCTCCGATACCGATTGCACGCCGGGGAGGTAGGGAGTGTGTTGCTTCTTCGCATGGGTAAGCAGCTTGGCCGTCACACCGGGGCTGACGATAAATTGCGCGCCCGCCTTCACCGCGGCATCGAACTTCGCCACCGAGGTGATGGTGCCCGCGCCCACGGTAATCTCCGGCACGTCTCTGGCGATGGCCTGAATCGCATCCAGCGCCGATTCGGTACGCAGCGTCACCTCGATGCTGCGGATGTTTTTGGCCAGCAGCGCCCGCGCCATGGGCACGGCGGCTTCCACAGAAGGGATGGTAGCAACGGGGACAATCGGCCCCAACGTCATAATATCATGGATGGTGGTCATAGGTATCCTCCTGTGTCATTCTGAGGGAGTGTAACGACCGAAGAATCTCTCAACGGTAACGCCAATGGGGAGATGCTTCCCCTTCGCTATGCTCAGGGTCAGCATGACGTGTTTTCCCCCAAAAACGCCGCGCAGCCATAGAGCGCGGGCTGCATGTCGGGCTTCAGTAACAAGGTGGGGATGCCCGATACATACCCGGCAAAGCGCCCCTTTGCCTCGAACCGTTCACGAAACGGCGCGTCGAAGAAACTCCCCAGCCGTGGGATGATCCCCCCGCCGATGTAAATCCCCCCAAACGCACCGAGGGTGAGAGCGAGGTCGCTCGCCACCGTTCCCATGAAAGCGCAGAATTGGGTAAGCACCTGCTGGCAGGCCGCGTCCCCTGCTTCCAGTGCACGGCGGCTGATTTCCTCCGGGGTGAGCGTGGGTTCGGCCCATCCGTGGATTTCCGCCAGCGCCTCGTATAAAAAGGCGATGCCCTCGCCGGATAAAATCCGCTCCGCCGACACAAACCCGTCATAGCGCCGCCAGCCGATGCGGAGAATGGCGATTTCCGCCTCGTTGCAGGGGGCGATCGCCACATGGCCGCCCTCACCGGAAAGCGGATGCCACTGCCCCTCTCCCCAGGCGAGTCCCGCCACGCCTAAGCCCGTTCCCGCCCCCAGCAGGCCGATCGTGTGGTGGAGGCGAGCCTCCCCTCCCCCAATTTTCCGCACCGCATCGGCTGGCAGATGCGGCAGCGACATCGCCAGCGCGCCGTAATCATTCACCACGCGCAGCCGCACGCCGAGCGCGCCCGCCAGTTGGCTCTGCGAGAACTGCCAATCACGATTGGTGAGTTGCACCCTATCCCCCGTCACCGGGCAGGCCACCGCGATGCAGGCGGCTTCCACATGCGGGTTTCCCTGCTCCTGAAGGTAGTGGCGAATCGCCGCTTCCAGCCCGTTGAAGCGGTCATTGGGGTATTGCATCTGGTGCAACGGCGCATGGGTGCCGGAGTGACACAGCGCAAACCGGCTGTTGGTGCCACCGATATCGCCGAGGAGATAGAAGGAAGAAGTTTCTGCCCCCTCCCTATCCCTCCCCCGCGTTGCGGGAGAGGGGACCGGATGCACCATCGCGCCCTGTATCTCTTCGTTGATTGCAATGAGAGGCCGTTCCTCCGGTACCCTCTCCCGCTTTAGCGGGGGAGGGATAGGGAGGGGGTGGTTCATCGAAACATCACTCATACCGCCACCTCATCGCCTAAAAATGCGAGCACCGTCGCGCCTTCCTCGGCAGTGGAAACCGTGCGGCGGAAGTTGGTGAACATCTCCCGCCCGGTGCCGTAATGGGAGGTGGTGAGGTCCTGCGTCAGCGGCACCCGCGCCTGCCATTCGGCTTCCGGAACCTTGGCTTCCAGCACGCCATGATCGGCATCCAGCCGGATGATGTCCCCATCGCGGAGTTTCGCGAGCGCTCCGCCCGCAAGGCTCTCCGGACTGACATGGATCGCCGCGGGCACCTTACCCGACGCACCGGACATCCGCCCATCGGTGACGAGCGCCACCTTGAACCCCAAATCCTGCAATACCCCCAGCGAGGGGGTAAGCTTGTGCAGCTCCGGCATGCCATTGGCGCGTGGCCCCTGAAACAGCACCACCGCCACCATATCTCCGTGGAGACTCCCCGCCTTGAACGCCGCGAGCAGCGCCTCCTGGCTGGTGAATATCCGCGCCGGAGCTTCCACCACCCGATGTTCCGGCTTCACGGCGGAGGTTTTAATCACCGCCCGCCCCAGATTGCCGGTGAGCAGCGCCATGCCGCCTTCCGCACTGAAGGGACGCGCCGCCGGTCGCAGCACGGTTTCATCGCCCGAAACCGCTGGCGCAGGCTGAAACTGCACACCGTCACCTGAAGGCGTCGCCGCCTGTGTGTAGGCGCGCAGCGATTGCCCACCCATGATGGTTTTGACATCCTCATGGAGCAGCCCGGCATCCAGCAATTCGCGGATGAGGAAGGGCAACCCGCCCGCCTCATGCAATGCGTTCACATCCGCTTCGCCATTGGGGTAAACCCGCGCCAGCAACGGCGTAATCGCGGAAAGCTCGGCCATATCAGTCCAGTCGATCTGCACCCCCGCCGCCCGTGCCATCGCCACCAGATGCAGCGTGTGGTTGGTGGAACCGCCCGTCGCGTGCAGCCCTACCATCGCATTGACGATGGTGCGTTCGCTCACCACTTCGGCGAGCGGCAACAGCGTCCCCGCTTGCGCGGTAAGCGCCAACACCTGACGCGTCGCGGCGCGGGTGAGCGCATCACGCAACGGCGTATAGGGCGGCACAAACGACCCTCCCGGAAGCTGCAACCCCATGAATTCCATCAGCATTTGGTTGCTATTGGCGGTGCCGTAAAAGGTGCAGGTGCCGGGCGAATGGTAGGAGGCCGCTTCGGCATTGAGCAAATCTTCCTTGCTCGCCTTGCCTTCGGCATAGAGCTGGCGCACCCGCGCTTTTTCCTTGTTTGGCAAGCCGGAGGGCATCGGCCCGCCGGGCACGAACACCACCGGCAGATGCCCGAAGCTGAGCGCTCCCATCAGCAGGCCCGGCACAATTTTATCGCAGATGCCAAGGCACAGCACGCCGTCGAACATCCCGTGCGACAGGGCAATGCCGGTGGACAGCGCAATCACGTCGCGACTGAAAAGCGAGAGTTCCATCCCCGGAAGCCCCTGCGTCACCCCGTCGCACATGGCGGGCACCCCGCCCGCAAATTGCGCCACCGCGCCGTGCTTCAAGGCTTCGTCCTTGATGATCGCCGGAAAATGCTGAAAGGGCTGATGCGCCGAAAGCATATCGTTATAGGCGGAAACAATCGCGATATTGGGCACTTCTACCCCACGCAATACCTGCTTGCCGTGGGCATCGCACCCGGCAAAGCCATGCGCCAGATTACCACAAGGCAGCCCGCCGCGCTGCACGCCTCTCGCCGCTCCCTCCGCGATTCGCGCCAGATACCGCTCCCGCGAAGCGCGGCTGCGCTCGATAATGCGGGACGTGACGGTGGTGAGAATGGGATGGGTCATGGGATTAAGAAACCTTTGCAGTGAATCCTCTCCCCCCGCTTGCGGGGGGAGATAAGAGAGGGGGGTGTACCTTGACACGCAAAAACACACCCCCACCCAGCTACGGCTAGGATTTTCTACGAAAATCAAGCCTGTGCATCCCTCCCCCGCAAGCAGGGGAGGGAAAAGAACCCTACAGCGCCCAATAAGTGGAAACCGGCACCTCTGACTGATGCAACACGCAGCGGATGGGAAGCTCGGCCACCGAACCTTCCTTCAGCGCGGCTTCATAGAGTTTGCGTTTGGTGTCTCCCGTGATGTGCAGCACAATCCAGCGGCTACTGAGCAGCGCTGAGGGCGAAAGCGTCACCCGCTCGGCCGGGGGTTTGGGGGAATCGGTGATGTGCAGCACCCTCGCACCGGAGGTATCAGCAAGCGCCGGATGGTGCGGAAACAGCGACGCCGTATGCCCGTCCTCGCCCATGCCAAGCACCACCACGTCGAAGGGGGAAGAGAGTCCCTCCCCCTGCTTGCGGGGGGAGGTTAGGTAGGGGGTGTTACTGCCAGAAACCGTATTGACACCCCCACCCCGGCCCTCCCCCGCAAGCAGGGGAGGGAGATCGCCCAGCGCCACAAACCGCATGCCCGTATGCCCCAATGCCTCGCGGATCATCCGCTCGTTGCTGTCGGGATGGTCGGTCGGCACGCAGCGTTCATCGGCCAGCATCACGGTGATTTTTTCCCACGGAAGCGATTGCTTCCCAAGCGCCGCCAGAAACGGCGCAGGCGTGCCGCCGCCAGAAAGCACGATACTCGCCGCCCCCCGCCGACGCACCGCCTCGCGCAGTTGCACGGCGACATCAACGGCAAGCTGCTCCGCGAGCACATCGCGGTTCAAAAACCGGTGGAACAACGACGATGATACAGGTTCGGGTATGGATAATGCACTCATGCGGAAGACTCCCAGAGGGTGATACCAATTCCGTTACACTAGCGCCATGCAGTGGAGATGACAATACGCTTTCCCTATTCCGCCACGGCCTGTTTCGCGATACACAGAGCGGCATGATGCCCGCCGATACGCAGGAACCGCTCATCGCCCACCTCGCCGAATTGCGGCGACGGTTTTTTATCGCCGTGGCGGCCTGGCTGGCGGCAGCGGTGCTGTGCTATGCGTTTCGTGATGCTATTTACCAGTTTTTCGTGGCCCCTCTGGCCAGCCATATTGGCGGAGAAACCGGGCGTCGCCTCATTTATACCGGCATGGCGGAAGCCTTCCTCACCTATGTGAGCCTTGCGGTGTGGGTGGGGTTTGCGCTCGCCTTTCCGGTGATCGCCTACCAGTGCTATGCGTTTCTGGCGCGGGGGCTATATCCGCCGGAACGTGCGGCGTTGCGTCGGGGCTTATGCGCCTCGCCTTTTCTGTTTGCTCTTGGCGTGTGGTTTGCGCACCGATGGGTATTTCCCGCCGCCTGGGGGTTTTTCCTCGGCTTTGAGCGGCAGGACGCAGGCGGTATCCCCATGATGCTGGAGGCGCGTATCAGCGAATATATCGGCTTTTCCCTGCAACTGATGCTGGGGTTTGGTTTGGCTTTTCAGCTTCCGGTGGTGATGTTGGCGCTGATCCGGCTGGGAATTGTGCCGCCGGAGGCCTTTGCCCGCAAGCGGCGCGTGGCGATCATCGGCATTTTGGTGCTCGCCGCCTTCCTCACCCCGCCGGATGTGCTGTCGCAAATCATGCTCGCATTGCCGCTCTACCTGCTGTATGAGGGAACCATCTGGTGGGCGAAACGAAAGGCGATTCCATGTTAAGCGGCATGAAAATACTCCTGATTCTGGCGATTGTGCTGATTTTCTTTGGGGCGGGCAAGCTGCCAAAGGTGATGGGCGATCTGGGCAAGGGCCTGCGCAGTTTCCGCGAGGGACTGAATGGCAAGGATGAGCCGGAAGCGCTGCCCCAGCCAGTTCCCCTGACCGACCAGCGCGACCGCAAGGACGACCACACGCCGGTGGCGTAAATGCCTCGCCTGCGGGGCGGATTGTTTTTCTGAAGCACCGCGACGCTTCAAGGGTTGACGGTTTCCCCACGACTCGCTACACAAAAGTCTTTCCCTGCGGAGGGGTGGCCGAGTGGCTGAAGGCAACGGTTTGCTAAACCGTCATACGGGGTAACTCGTATCGTGAGTTCGAATCTCATCCCCTCCGCCAGTTTGTGCTGGTAATGCATTGATTCTGTTGGCTATTTTTCCATGCAGCTTTTCCTAACCCACAAATGAACCCACGAACTAAGGGGCGATTGCGTGTTGTAATGTGCCTGCCAGGAGAAAATAGTCCGAGGATTCTGATTCCAATAGCTAGCAGTGTAATTGTAATCATGGCGAAAAAAAACAAGAAGGAACAAGGATATGGCTCATGAGATGAAACGACATTGCATCGTCCTTACACCTGGAAGCACGCTGGTTCTTAAAATACAGGCTACCTCCGTAGATTACGGCAAACCACCCAATCAAAACAAATAATGCTGTACGACATAAATAGCCATGAACGATGATTGGCCTTTCGTTCTTCAAGAACAAAATTATATCCTGATAAGACGGAGTGATAATCTATATTCTTTATGTAAAATTAAAGAAACAATCGGCATGAATAAGGTGAAATCCGCACGTCTTGTAGCCAAGAATGATGCTGATTCGCGACAGAACACCCTATCTTCCAGATACGGATTGCATACCTTTCCCCCTCATACCGATGGGGCAATAGAAAATTTGCCTCCACATTACATAATGCTGATTTCACCTAACCCACGAACCGTAAAAACTTATCTTTATCGCTTTTCGGACGTTGAGGCGGCGCTAGGTAAAGCAATTCTGAACTCTGCACTTTTTCAGGTTGCCGGAGCTAGAAAAAGATTTTACTCTGGGATCGTAGTAAGTGGTGAACTGCCATTTTATCGTTACAATCCTGCAATTATGCATCCCATTAACCATGACGCAGCGCTCGTTTCTAATTACATTAATCAGAAACTCTTGCCATGCTTGATTATTGATTGGATAGATACAAGAGCAGCTATTATAAATAACAGGACGATTCTACATTCGCGTGGAGAAATAATCGAAAAAACAAGAATAAATCATCTCAGGCGCTTGTCTTTATGGAGTTAATATGACCTGGGATGCGAATAATTATTTTTCAAAATGTCGAGTGTATTGGCAACGTGCCAGCAGTGAAGAACGTGGCTCTGAGCAGTTTCTGATTAACGTGGCGTTTGCATGTGAATTCCTTATTAGGGGAGTACTATGCAGTATCAATCCATCACTCAATGCTGCGATGGAAAAAGAGAGTCTGTTATATGCGGCGGGAATTACGCCGAACAAGCCTCCAAAAACAATCTCTATTGATGAAGCCATGGCAAGGATTAAGCGGATTATTCCAGAAGTTTCTGATGATGTAAAAGACAAAATTGATGCTTTGATTGCAGCTCGCAACAGAGAGCTACACAGTGATACTGCAGATATGAATCTGACTCCACATCGAGAATTGATGCCTAGTGTTTATTCTCTGTTCGTAATTGCCACAAATTATGCAAAACAAGACATAAACATAATCATGGGTGAATCTGATGCGAAGCAAGCAGGTCAAGTGGCGAAAGCAATTGTTAAAGATCGAGAGAAACGTGTAAGAAGTCTTATTGATGCCCAGAAAGATCGTTTTTATGGGCTTTCTAAGGATGAACGAACTGAAAAGCGGGCAAGCGTTGACACAGGTATCGTTTCCGCAGTCCTTAAAAGTGGCCACCATCTTAGAAAAGAGAAGTGCCCCGCATGCGCTGCTCAAGGATCGTTGATAGGTATACCTGTAGGCAAAAGCGTGCCCCTTCTTAGAAACAGCGAAATTGTTCAGGAAGTGCGGGTTATCCCCATAAAATTTGAGTGTAAGTGTTGTGGTCTAGAGATATCCGGCCTTGATGAATTGATGGCAGCAAAATTTGCTCATGAATTTTGTAGTATGGATAATGTCGATCCCGTAGAGCACTTGAATATCGACCTCTCTGAATATATAGATGCAGAGCAAATCGCCCGCGAGTATCATCAAGAGATGTATGAATATCAGGATGAATAAAGATGAAGTTAACCTCAACTGCCAGTAGCTTATCCGATTGCGGATGAGGCGAGAGATCACCGAAACCATCCCTTACCCATAGCCCCACCTCCTTTCTCGCCCTTTCCTCCTCCTCTTCTTCGTGTTTAATGGCAGCCAGCATCTCCTGCACGAGGATTCCAACTGTTGCGCAGCGCATGGTCTGGCGTTCTCCTTCCTGCGACTCTGGAGGTTCTGGTGTAGCAGCGTAGGCGTCACGCTTACCCCTGACTATCCGCCATTGTGTTTTCAACCACCCGATCATTAGCGGTACCCATACGCATACAAGCCATACCCCAGAAGCGGAATGGCGATAAATCCCGTCACGCTTAACAGCAGTGGCAAGTAGGCTTCTTCTGCGTCAATCCATAACACAATGACGGTGAGGGGAGGTAGCGTGATCCATCCACTGAAAAACAACAAGGCCGCTTTGATCGCTGTGTGCTGCAAACCATATCCGATCAGAAAGGCATATTTACCCAGGAAACTCAGGGTTGAGCATAGCATCAAGGCGGTGCCAAACACCTGACTCGATCCTCGAAACGATAAGACATGCTTCTCCAAGTAGGAGTAGAAAAAGCAGTATCCCGCATAGAGGGCAATGAGCGTGGGTGAGGGGTAACATTCCATGAATCCCTCCTATCGTCCGGTGGGATAGGCGGGCGCAGGTGATGGGTTCGGCTGGCGTGGCGCAGGGGCCGCGGGACGCTCCACCCGCAGGTTGCAGCGCTTTTCCAGTCCCGCCTTCTCCAGCGCCTCGAATTCACCTCTGGCGCGGGCATATTCCTGTGCTTGTGCGCCGTCGCCACCTTCCAGGAAGAAGAGCGCTGGCCAGAACAGTACCAATCCGACCCCCATCTGCACGGCATCGTCGCTGGCCTTCTTGTTCAGTGCGCCCTGTAGCTCCGAGACACGCGCAGAAAGGCGCTGCATTTCCGTGCCGATCTGGCGGCAATCGTAATCCTGATACTGCAATGATGATACATAAGCCGCGCCGATTTCTTCCGGTTTGGAAGCACAGGCCGTGACGGCACATAGGGCGCCCAACAGGGCAAGGTGATGATGTTTCATGGATACTCTCCCCGATGAGATGAAAAAACCACCAACATCGCTGCTGGTGGCCGGGGAGTAGTAAAATCGCGTTAAGACGATCGCGCTGGCCTTTAAGCACGGGTGCTCTGGACATACGCCAACGCCTCCCCGACCAGATTGATCGAGGAGGCACCATTTACGGCTGGCACCAGCCGCTTAACGAGAGGTTTACTAGGCCCCGGCGGAAATCTATTCCGCTATCCTCACATCTACCGCTATTCTCCCCCAATCGCAAGAGAGGAGATTGTGATCCTACCCCCCCATCCTTTTTTGTACTTCGGCCATTAACACCGTAACGGGTACCTGGCTGATATCGGTGTTGCCTTTGCCGATAGCACGGATAACGGTGCGGCGTTTGTAGTCATTTAACTTCCCGTAGGCG
>JBIPLF010000039.1:0-18150 GCA_044368015.1 Rickettsiales bacterium | reverse complement strand
TCCCTTCTGCACTCACATGCAGCGGAGCATCGCACATATAGGCCGGTGTACTCACGATACGGTGTGCCGAATCCACCACCGCATGCCCTGCGTCGCAGGTTTGATGCACCGCGCCCATGGATTCCAGCACCGCCGCCGTCCCCGCATCGCTGCCGATGGTAAGCGTGGGAGATGCCTCCAGCGCCGCCGCCACCAGTGCCGGAGCAATGCAAATGGCGCCTATCGGTTTATGTGCCGCCACAAAACCACGCAGCAGGGCTTGCAGTTCGGGCAACACCGCTGCCCCCGCCCCCTTAAAGGCGAAATCGCACAGATTTTTCGCCACGCCATAGCCGCCGGGGAGGATGATCGCGTCGAAATCCTCCACCCGCGCCTGCGCGAGGGGCTGCACCTTGCCACGGGCGATGCGTGCCGCTTCCTCCAACACATTGCGGGACTCTGCGGTCGGTTCCCCCGTCCGGTGATTCACCACATGGTGCTGCGCGATATCGGGGGCAAAGAGTTGTACATCCGCCCCTGCTTTGGAGAGGGACAGCAGCGTCAGCACCGATTCGCGGATTTCCGCGCCATCCAAATGCCCGCAACCGGAAAGCACCACGCATACCTTTGTCATGACGGTCCTCGCAGTAAAAAAATGGCCTGCTCGCTGAACAGATTCGCCCAGCCTCCATACCCGCCGAAACGGGCCATTTTGCCATCATTGGTGACGGCGAGGCGCTTTTCAACGGAAAAATGCAGTTCCTCGCACAGGAGGAGAAAATCCTTCAGCGTGCTGAAATGGATATTCGGCGTTTCGTACCAGCTATAGCTGAGGGTTTTGGTCACCGGCATCCGCCCCTTTAGCAACAGATGCAGCCGGTTACGAATGTACCCGAAATTGGGGATAGAGACGATGATACGATCCGCAATGCGTGCCATTTCCAGCAGCACATCCTTGGGTTTTTGCATCACCTGTAAGGACTTACTGAGGATTGCCACATCGAAGGCTTTATCCGGGTAAAAGACCAGATCAGTGTCAGCATTGCCCTGCACCACCGGCAATCCCCGCGCCACGCACTCGCTGACATTGCGTTGCGCCAGTTCCATCCCGCGCCCCACCACCTGCCGCTCAGTGCATAAATGTGCGAGCAGCGTGCCGTCCCCGCACGCCACATCCAGCACCCTGGAACCGGGCAGCACCAGCCCCGCAACCGCGAGTAGATCGGGGCGGAGGAGGTTCGTCACGGCACAGCCGCCAACGCATCATGCGCTCTGGCAATGGGCGTTAGATTAGCGGATGGAGAGGAGATCACGGGTTCATTGTAAAACCGCATCTGTTCAAAATCCTTACGCAACCGCTCCGGGTAAAAATACTGCCCATGCATCACGACTCCAACGCCTTTGGGGAGTTCGGCAACATGCTCCAGAGCGAAACGGAGATTGGTAAAACCATCACTTTCTGGACCATTCATCAGTGGCAGCATAGAGCCGGTAAACAGAATCGTTTTAGTGGTTTCCCCTACTAATTCTGCCAGCAACCGGCTATTCTCCGGCATCCGATCGGTACCGTGGGTGATGACGATATAAGGCTGATCAACCCCACGGATAATCTCTGCTAATTCAGCGATTTCCTCGCGGGTAAAATCCTTGCTGTCCTTAAGAAGCCAGGTAAAAAAACCGCAGGTTTTTTCCGGATGCATGGCGGTAACCACTGCCGGAATCACACTAAACCTGTTGGGCGTGATATATTCCGGCGTCTGCTCATAGGGTTCGGCGTCAATAGTACCGCCGGTCAGAATGAAAAGAGTGTCTCCTACCAACGGCATCCCCTACCCCACCACCGAAATATCCGGCGCATCCACAGATTTCATCCCCACCACATGGTAGCCGGAATCGACATAAAGGATCTCGCCGGTGGTGCCGCGCCCCAGATCGCTGAGCAGATACAGCCCCGCCCCGCCCACTTCCTCGATGGTCGTATTGCGGCGCAAGGGTGAGTTATATTCGTTCCATTTCAGGATATAGCGGAAATCGCCGATGCCCGACGCCGCCAGCGTTTTGATGGGGCCAGCGGAAATGGCGTTCACTCGAATGCCATATTCGCCCAGATCCACCGCCAGATAGCGCACGCTTGCTTCCAGCGCGGCCTTGGCCACCCCCATCACGTTATAGTGCGGCATCACCTTCTGTGCGCCGTGATAGGAGAGCGTCAGCAGCGAGCCGCCATTGCGCATCAGCGGATAGGCGCGCTGGGCAATCGCCGTGAAGGAATAGCAGGAAATCTGCATGCTTTTGGTGAAATTCGCCTCGGAAGTATGGACGTATTTCCCCTTCAGTTCCTCCTTATCGGCATAGGCAATGGCATGGACGACGAAATCCAGATCGCCCCAGCTTTTGGCCAGCGACTCAAACGTCGCGTCGATGCTCGCTTCGTCGGTGACATCGCACGGCAGCACCAGATCGGACTCCACGCTCTCGGCCAACGGACGCACGCGCTTTTCCAGCGCCTCGCCCTGATAGGTGAAGGCCAGTTGCGCGCCTTGCGCGTGCAGGGCTTCGGAAATCCCCCATGCGATGGATTTGTTATTGGCCACGCCCATCACCAGACCGCGTTTACCGGCCATCAGATTCCCGGTGGGAATGGGGGAAATTGCGTCTTCCTGCATTGTTGCTACCGCCTGTGTCATGTGAATCCTCTACGGTTGAAATCGGGAAGGAGCGTTTGTCCCCCTCCCTATCCCTCCCCCGCGTTGCGGGAGAGGGAACCGGATGCGCCATCGCGCCTTTGCTATCTACGTTACTTGTGGTGAGAGGCCTTTCCTCCGGTCCCCTCTCCCGCAACGCGGGGGAGGTTGGAGGCAGTGCCTCCAAGGGAGGGGGAATTTACTGAACAATCTTCCAGGTACCGTCTTGCTGGCGACAGGCGGTGCCATAGGCCTGCTCGCTGCGTCCGCCGACATTGATGGTCTGGCTGAATTCGCGGCAGAACTGGCCGGATTGATTTTGCGTGATGCTCATAGGGGTGAAGGTTCCGCCATTACCGGTATCGGGGTTTACCCAACTGCTCTGGGTTCCGGAACGAGCGCTTTCCAGCGAACGCTGCGCCGTTTGGCCGTAATAGGCCTGATCGGCTTTATCCAGCGAGCCGCCGAGGCTGTTACCAAGCGCGGCGCCGAGCAACGTACCGGCAGCAATCGCGGCCACATTGCCTTTGCCCTTACCCACATTGGAGCCAAGCCAGGCACCGCCCACAGCGCCAACCGCCGTGCCGATCATGCTTTTATCGATACCGGTGCCGGCGATACCGCCGCCATTCGAGGAACCACGGGAATACACGCCCTGCTGATTGGCACAGCCCGCCAGTGTGAGCGCTACCATTGCAACGGCCATTGGAGTACGGAAACAACGCATAGAGTGCCTGTCCTTAAAGTTGGGGTTTATTTCGCCCGGACCCTAGCATGTTGTGACATGACTGTTAAGTGACATTTCGATGGCGGGAAAAAACTGGATTGATATGATGCGCCATCATAGGGAGAAACACGATGCTCAGCCCTCAGCCCTCAATCTATACCATGCGTAGAACAAGACAGCAAGGCTTCACGCTCGTTGAACTTTCCATCGTACTCGTCATCATTGGCCTGATCCTTGGTGGGGTAATGGTGGGACGTAGCATGATCCGCGCCAGTCAGGTGAATAGAGTAACGTCCGACGCGGAAGCTTATTTCGCAGCAACGCAGATGTTTCAGGATAAATACCAAGGCCTTCCAGGCGATATCACGAATGCCACCACTTTTTGGGCAGCTGCGGCCAATGGGGATGGGGATGGCATTATAGACAACCCTTCTGCCGCCTCTACCGCCGGGGAAATATTTGGAGCCTGGGAGCAGTTGGCACTCGGCGGCCTGATCAAAGGCCGCTATGATGGTATTTCAGGGGCCGGGGGACAATATCACGGCGTTGCGGGACAAAATGCGCCTGCTGGCAGCCTACCAAGCACCCTATATAGCTGGCGCTGGCTTGGCACCGTAACCGGGGGAGCAAACGTTTACAATGGATACTATGGAAACTTCTTACATTTCGCTGTAGCATCTGCCACCAGCTTCCCAACAGCCGCCGCTCTAACCCCAGCCGAAGCGTACGCCATCGACCTAAAAACGGACAATGGCATACCAGGAACAGGCACCGTAAGAACGTATTATAGCGATACAAATTGCAACACAGGGACGGCAACAACAGCAGACACCTCTACCTACAACACCGCAACTTTTAGTGGCATCGCCTGCTTTTTGATGTTTGTCCCAGAACTATAGCCCAACTTCCGCCTACGCCTGCACCTGCGCCAGCAGTTCTTTCATGCGACGCTTGTTGACATACATCGCGGCATCGGCGGCGGAGACGGCGCTTTCGGCATCGTCACCCGGACGGATGGCATAGGCCCCCACGGCAACGCTGAGTTCCAGCGCCCGGCCGTTCCAGAAAAACGGCGATTGCGAGACCGACCGCGCCATGTCGTTGGCTTTGGTTTCGGCAGCTTCCTGCCCCACGTAATAGAGGATGACGGCGAATTCATCGCCGCCCAGACGCGCCAGAAAATCGGATTCACGGATGGCAGATTTCAACCGCTGCGCCACATGCTTGATGACAGCATCCCCCGCAGCATGGCCGTAGGTATCGTTGATCTGCTTCAGGTTGTTGAGGTCAAAGAACAACACGGAAGACGGATGCCCATAGCGGCGGTTCATGGAAATCGCCCAGCCCATGCGGCGCTGAAAGGCCCGACGATTGGGGATCGGCGCGAGGCAGTCCACATCCACCAGGCTTTCCATTTCCTGTAAGGTCTCGCGGGCCTGATTCAGCTCGCGGTCGGTGCGCTCCAGCTTTTCCAGCAGCGCGGTCACGGCGATGGTCACGGCCGGGGTGAGGTCGCTGGAGGGGATGCCCAGCGCGGCGATGCGGTCGGACGCGATATCGCCGGCGGTACGCCCCTTGGGAGAGAAAAGATCAACCATGCCTGCACACTACCCTGTTTGGGGTTTTTCTTACAGCTTTAACGCGTTTTTGTGACAATCGGAAGGCTGTTATTTTTTTGTCATGTGGTGCGGAATAGCAACAGCCATTGGGTAGGCCGTCATTGCGAGCGAGCAGCGCGAGCGCGGCAATCCAGAAAAACAGCTTCTTTGCTGGATTGCTTCGTCACTACGTTCCTCGCAATGACGCCCTCAGGACGGCACCCCCTGCCGGGCCAAGGCGTCGGCACGCTCATTCTCCGGATGTCCGGCATGGCCCTTCACCCACTGCCAATCAATGCGGTGCATGGCGTTTAGCGCATCCAATTGCTGCCACAGATCCACATTCTTCACCGGGGATTTATCCGCCGTGCGCCATCCCCGCGCCTTCCAGCCCTTGATCCATTCCGTAATGCCCTGCCGCAGATATTGGCTATCGGTGTAGAGCGTCACCGTGCAGGGACGGCTGAGGCTTGAGAGCGCCTGAATCGCCGCCATCATTTCCATGCGATTGTTGGTGGTTTGCGCCTCGCCGCCGAACAGTTCTTTCTCGGTGGTGCCGTAACGCAGAATTGCGCCCCAGCCGCCCGGCCCCGGATTACCGGAGCACGCCCCATCGGTGAAGATCGTGACGTTCGCCTCGCCTGCTTGCGAGACGTCATGCTGAACGGAGTGAAGCATCTCTCCACTTGCACCAACGGTTTGCGGTGATGAGAGATCCTTCCGCTGCGCTTCACTCTGCGTCAGGATGACGCCACTCCCATTACCTCTATTCAATTCCATAATCGGCCTGTCCTTTGCGGTGAAACTGTAGCTTTGCCATGTATTCGCGTGGATCCTTCGGCACCACCATCGCTCCCGGCGGGTGGAAAATCCAGTCATGGGCGCGGGTGAGCAGAAAGCGCAGCGCCGCCCCGCGTACCAGCACGGGAAACGCGTCTTTTTCTGCCCTCGTGAGGGATCGCTGTTGCTGATAGGCGGCAAAGAGGGCTCGGGAGAGATGAGGGATGAGGGATGAGGGATGAGTGGGAAGCACCCCCTCCCTATCCCTCCCCCGCGTTGCGGGAGAGGGGACCGGATGCGCCATCGCGCCCTTACTATCTGTGTCACTGGTGGTGAGCGGCATCTCCTCCGGTCCCCTCTCCCGCGCTAGCGGGGGAGGGATAGGGAGGGGGCCTTCTTCTAAACCCTGCCCCCCGAACCCTGAACCCTGAACCCTCGCAAAACACCACGCATTCACCACAATCGCCAGCTCATAGGCATAAAATCCCCGGCAGGCGAAGTAAAAATCAATGATGCCGGTGAGCTTTCCCTCTTCAAAAAACACATTATCGGGGAAGAGGTCGGCATGGATGATCCCAGAAGGGAGCGCCCCCTCCTCCGGCCAGTGGGATTCCAGAAACGCCAGCTCTTCCTCAATCAATGCCCGCCAGCCGGGGGCGATTGCCCCGTCCACCCGGTCGGCAAAGCGGTTGAAGAGTGGTCGCCAATCCTTCATATCCAGCGCATTGGCACGGGTGAGCGGGTAATCCGCCGCTGCCTCGTGTAATCGTGCCGTGGCCACTCCCAGCTCGGCGAGGTGCCACTCCTCCACATGGTGCGGCCAGGTGCCGGGCAAAAAGGTGATGATGCACGCCGCCCTCCCCTGCACTTCGCGCCACAGCAAGCCATCCTGCGCCCGCACCGGCTGCGGACAGCGCAAGCCCTTCAGCGCCAGATGTTCCTTCAACCCCAAAAAGAAGGGTAAATCCTCGCGCCTCACCCGCTGTTCAAACAGGGTGAGGATGTGCATCCCCTGAGTCGTCAGCAGAAAATAATTGGAATTCTCCACCCCCTCCGCAATGCCCTTCAGCGACACCAACCGGCCAAGATCATAGGCCTCAAGCAGGGTTTCGACTTCGGTATCGGAAAGGAAGGTATAGACCGCCATGCGCGTGGAATAGCGTACTTGACGGTTCGTTGCCAGAGGGAATTGGAATCCACCTTCCCCGCCGCATCTACCCCCTAGTGTAGTGTCCCACGCTCATCCTTAGTTCAAAAATCCCCCCTCCCTATCCCTCCCCCGCCTTGCGGGAGAGGGGACCGGAGGGAAAGCCTCTCCTGATATACAGACGCCGATCGTAAGGCGCGATGGTGCATCCGGTTCCCTCTCCCGCAAGGCGGGGGAGGGATAGGGAGGGGGCTGACTAAAGGTAAAGCGTTGCTAGAGAAACGACACCAGTGTGAGTAACTACCCCGCATCTACCCTCTAGCCTCCTGCATTCTTTTGCGCTATAGCCTGCGACATGTTTACGAAAATCCTCATTGCCAATCGCGGGGAAATTGCCGTCCGCATCATGCAAACCGCCAAGCGGATGGGCATTAAAACCGTCGCCGTTTATTCGGAGGCCGACACCAACTCGCTGCATGTGCAGGAAGCCGACGAGGCAGTGTTTATCGGCCCCTCGCCTTCGTCGGAGAGCTATCTGGTGATGGATAAAATCATTCAGGCAGCGCTCGCCACCGGCGCGCAGGCGATCCATCCCGGCTACGGATTCCTCTCCGAAAACTCCCGTTTTGCCGATAAAGCCACGCGGGCGGGACTCACCTTCATCGGCCCGAAAACCGATGCCATCCGCGTGATGGGGGATAAAATCCGCGCCAAGCAACTGGCGAAGAAAGCAGGGGTCAGCACCGTCCCCGGCCACCGTGAGGCCGTGCGCGATCTGGATAAGGCGACGGTCATCGCCGCCCGTATCGGTTATCCGGTGATGATCAAAGCCGCGGCAGGCGGTGGCGGCAAGGGGATGCGTATTGTCCATTCCGCGAAGGATCTGGAAGACAGCCTCCGTTCCGCCGCTTCTGAGGCCAAATCCAGCTTCAGCGACGACCGGGTGTTCATCGAGAAATTCATCGAAAACCCCCGGCATATCGAGATTCAAATCATCGCCGATGGCCATGGCAATGTGGTGGCGCTGGGCGAACGCGAATGCTCCATTCAGCGGCGTCACCAGAAGGTGATTGAGGAAGCTCCCAGCCCCTTTCTGGACGAAAAAACCCGCAAGGCGATGCAGAAACAATCCGTCGCGCTGGCGAAGAAGGTCGGGTATATGTCCGCCGGAACGGTGGAGTTTATTGTCGATCGCGACCGGAATTTCTACTTTCTGGAAATGAACACCCGCCTTCAGGTGGAACACCGCGTGACCGAACTCATCACCGGTTACGATCTCGTGGAACTGATGATCAAAATCGCCGCCGGGCAACGCCTCCCCTTCACGCAGTCGGATGTCAAAATCAACGGCTGGGCGATGGAAGCGCGGGTCTATGCGGAGGACCCCACGCGGGGCTTTATGCCCTCCACCGGACGCCTGACCCGCTTCACCAAACCCGACCCGATTCCGGGACTCATTGTCGATACCGGCGTCTATGAGGGCAGCGATGTCAGCATGTTCTACGATCCGATGATCGCCAAGGTCTGCACCTACAACCAGACCCGCGCCCAGACCATCGCCGATATGCAAACCGCGCTCAGCAGCTTCATCATTCGCGGCATTGCCCATAATATCAGCTTTCTGGAAGCGATTATCAGCAATCCGCGCTTTGCGTCGGGCGATATTTCCACCCACTTCATCGCCGACGAATACCCCGAAGGATTCAGCGGTGCGGAGCTTAATTCTACCGGTAGCAAGGTGTTTCTGGCCGTCGCCGCCTATGTCCATCTGCGCTATCAGGAACGCGAGCGCGAGATCAGCAGCCAGTTGCGGGGCCGCAAGCCGATGCTCGGCAGCCAGTGGGTGATCCGTCTGGGCGAGGAAGATTTTTCAGCCCAGATCACCCCCAAACCGGGCGGCTATGACGTGATGCTCAACAACGAGACCATCACCGTGCGCAGCGGGTGGGAACTGGGCAAAAGCCTGCTTCAGGGAAGCGTCAACGACCAGCCCGTGAATGTGCATGTGAAACGCCTGGCGGAAGGGTATCTCCTCACCCATGCGGGGGCCAGCACGGTGGTAAAGGTGCGCACCCCTACGGTGGCGCTACATGCGGTATTTATGCCACAGGCCGAATCACAGGGAAGCCAAAAAGAGTTGCAGGCCCCCATTACCGGCCTGGTGCTTGACTTTCATGTCAAAGAAGGTGATAAGGTCACCCCTGGTGCTAAGCTGCTGACATTAGAAGCAATGAAGATGGAAAACATCCTGATTGCCGAAGTTGAAGCGGTGGTGCGCAAGATACACGTGGCACCGCGTAGCAGCGTCACAGCCGGGCAGATGCTCATTGAGTTTGAGTAGCCTTTGCCTTCGTGTCTGCGTGATAGTGATTCTATTAAACCCAAGGATGAGGAACAACAATGTATACCACCAAACGTATTCTCGGAGCTGCCGCTGTCGCTTTCTCCGTTGCGCTCCCTTTCAGTGGCTTCGCTCAGGAAACTGCTGGCCATCAGGACGTCGTCATCGACAAAACCGGTCAGGTCGTTAGCGATACCTTCGGTGGCTGCGTGCGCACCATGTGGACGGTCGATGGCGAAAACTGCCCAAGCGGTGAAGCCCCCACTCCTGCAGCTGCCGCCGCTCCGGAAGCCACGGCTCCTGCTGCTGCAAGCCCCGCCGAAGCAGCGGTTGCCAGCCTGAAGAAAAACGATCTGGTCGTTTACTTCCCCTTCGACAAAGCCAACCTGACCACCGACGCCAAAGGCACGCTGGATAAAATCGTGGAAGTGATCGGCAGCAACTCGAGCGTTGTACACGCCAATGTGGTGGGCTATGCCGACGAAATGGGCGAAAGCGATTACAACGTGAAGCTCTCTGAGCGTCGTGCCGGAGCCGTGCAACAATACCTCGCCTCCAAAGGCTATGTGAACTCGGAAGTGACCGAAGTGCGCGGTTTGGGTGAAACCAACTCCAAAACCGAATGCGCCGATAAATCCGGTGCCGAGAAGAAAAAATGCCTGTGGCAAGATCGCCGCGTGGAAATCGAACTGGAACTGCAAGACAAATAGGCTTGTATTTGAGAGTTGTTTCGCTTTTTACTGAGAGCAGGAGCCTGAGGCGGTGTGTAGTGAAAATGACATAAACCGAAAGGTAGCGCGCTCTCAGTGAAAATGGGAAATACGATACGGCGATGCAAAAGGCCCCGTTCTATTGAACGGGGCCTTTTTGTTTCTGCCGCCCTCCGTTTTGGATCGCTTCGTAAACGATCAATGAAAACGGAAGAGACCGATCTGTGCTGGACACAACAACCGCTTGAAAAACCAAGAGACCGCAGTATGGCATCGACTCAGGAAGGGAGGCAGAAGAGCTGACACATACCCCCCCCTAATCCCTGATGGACAACGCAAAAAGGGGGAGAAGCCGGATAGCTTCTCCCCCCTGTCGATAGGCGATTCAACCCCTACCAGCTCAGCTCAAAATCGGCGCTGGTGAGTTCGGATTCTGAAGTACCCACCAATGTTACGGTACGGTCTGCGCCAGCCAGATGAATCACGGCGTTTCCGTCTGCATCGTCGCTGGTAGCCAGCATGAGTTGCTCAAAGCTTTGCAGTGCCGTAAACGGATAGGCTTGCGTAAAGCGTACAATATCCGCACCACCTGCGCTATGGGCTTCAAAATCCATCACCACGGTATGCTCAGGGCCATGGTCGGATACATTGTAGTTAAACCAGAAGATATCGTTACCAACCCCGCCCCATACCTGATCATTACCGCCCGTATAGACGCTGGAAATTTGCAGTACATCGTCACCTGTGCCGCCTTTTACGATGTCATTACCATCCCAGGAGGAAAGGGTATCGTTGCCCATGCCACCGATCAGGGTTTCGTTATACCGTCCCCCGGAGATAGCGTCGTTGCCTGTGCCGCCATAGATCACGCTATTGTTACCGCCGCTGATGTTGTCGTCATCCTCACCACCGAGAATGGTGCTGTTGCCTGTCCAGACGACAATAAAGTCTGTACCCGCACCACCATCAAAAATGCCTTCTTGTCCATAGATGATATCATTGCCATTGCCAGCATAGACGGTATCGACCCCAAATCCGCCGATGATATAATCATTGCCTTCGCCGCCATTGATGAGATCATTTCCACCGATGCCACTAAAGACGGCCTGATTGACGTGATCACCAAATACCGTGTCATCTCCAATACCGGCGTAGATGCTGTCGTTGCCGTTTTCGTCGGTGGATGCGAGGTTGGTATTGTCGCCAAAAATCAGGTCATTGCCCAGACCAGCGTAAATCAGGTCGTCACTGCGGCCGGTGAAGTCCCATTCCCCACCAGAGATGACGTCATCGCCACTGTTGCCGATCAGGGTATCGTTATCTTTACCGCCATAGAGTGCGTCGTTGCCGTCGCCACCGGCCATGGAATCATTGCCTTCTTCTCCGTATAGGGTGTCGTTTCCGGCATTCCCAAACACGCTGTCATCGCCCAACCATGCGTAAATCTCATCATTCCCCTGTTTGCCAGAGATATGGTCCGAACTCTCATAAGCATAACCAAAAATGGTATCGTTGCCTGCGGTTCCTACTACGGTAGTCATAAAAAAGCCCTCGCATTACGTTAACGGTTAAATTTGGAGTTAGCATGCGCATTCTTATGGGGCAGGCAATGCTGTCATCAAAGTATCACATCGGCCTCATTAGCCCTTCGGCTGGCAAATGGCGCGGCTGGTATCGGCGGTGAGGAAGGTGAGGATTTCCTGTATTTGTGGAAGCTCGCCATGGGTTTCGCGCACGGCCTGAATCCGTTCGGCGAAGGTGCCTTCGTCCGGGTGCTCAAACAGCGCCTTGAAGGCATGGCGCAGGGCGTGGATGGTGTCGCGGTCGAATCCACGGCGCTTCAGCCCCACCAGATTCAGCCCGGCCAGTTGAGCGCGTTCCCCCATGGCGGAACCGTAGGGGATGACGTCGCTCTCAATGCCAGACATGCCGCCGATAATGGCATGCTGGCCGATGCGCACGAATTGATGCACGGCGGAAAGCCCGCCGATAATGGCGTGATCGCCCACCGTCACATGCCCGGCGAGCGTGGCGTTATTGGCCAGAATCACATGGTTTCCCAAACGGCAATCATGCGCCACATGCGAGCCGACCATCAGCAGGCAGTGATCGCCGATTTCGGTCAGCATTCCCCCGCCTTCGGTGCCGGGGTTTAGGGTCACATGCTCGCGGATCATGCAATGCGCACCAATCACCAGCCGCGATGCCTCGCCATGGAATTTTAAGTCCTGCGGCGGCATCCCCACCGATGCAAACGGGAAAATACGCGTATGCACACCGATCTCGGTGATCCCATCAATCACCGCATGGGCTTCTACCCGTACCCCGTCGCCCAAACGCACCTTCGGCCCCACGATGCTGTAGGGACCGACAGACACATCCCCCCCCAACTGAGCAGCGGGATCGACAATCGCAGTGGGATGGATAAAGGTCATAAACTTGGCTTTCTCATTAAGGATTTTCCCCCTCCCTATCCCTCCCCCGCTTCGCGGGAGAGGGAACCGGATGCACCATCGCGCTTTACGATTAGTGTTGATGCGGTTGAGATGTCTCTCCTCCGGTCCCCTCTCCCGCTTTAGCGGGGGAGGGATAGGGAGGGGGTAATTGAGCATAAATAACTTGCATGACTCCATTTATATTCTGCAATACGTCATGGTTCCAGAAGTGGATTACCTTCCATCCATGATGTTCTAACAGTTTTGTGCGCTCTGCATCGGATGCAGCTCTGGCCGCATGCTGACCTCCATCCACTTCGATGACGAGTCTATGAGTTACGCAAGCAAAGTCCAGCACATAGGGTGCAAATGGAACCTGTCGTCGAAAATGCATCCCGTTCATTCGGTTTCTGCGTAGCTGTGCCCATAACATACGCTCAGCTGCGGTCATTTGACGTCGCAGATAGCGGGCCTTGGCAATAGATCCTTTGGCTTTCAAGGACAGCTACCCCATATGTGTCGAACCTCCCCCGCTAAAGCGGGAGGGGAGACAGGATACAAGATTGCGCATCGCAGCGTTTACACCCTAAACACATGAATCTCGATCAGGGGTTGTTTGCCGATTTCGCGTTTGAGCAGGCGACGCACCAGATTACGGATGCCTTCTACCAACCCCTGTTCCTTGCCTTTACGGCCCTGCATTTTGATGAAATCGACGATTTCATCCTTCAGGATGCCGAGCACCTCGTCATCTTCCTGCTCGTCCAGAATGCCGGGTGTGGTGAGCTTGGGGGCAGCGAGCAACTTGCCTTCACCATTCAGCACGCAGGAGATCATCACCACCCCGTCATCACGCAGGCGACGGCGTTGTTTGAGGATCGGGCTGGTGGTGGCAATCATGGAGGTGCCATCCATGGCGAGCGTGCCCGGCTCCATCTGATCGACCAGTCTGGCCTCGCCCGGCCCCAGCAGCACCACGGAACCGTTTTGCACTTCGATCGATTGCGGCACACCGAATTCCTTGGCCAGCGCCACATGCTTGTGCAGGTGACGCGCTTCGCCATGCACCGGAATGGAGATTTTCGGGCGCAGCAAACCATACAGTTTGCGGAGTTCTTCCTGTGCCGGATGGCCGGAGGCGTGAATATCCTCCATGGAGGCGGTGAGCACCTCAATGCCACGGCGGATGAGATGGTTTTGCATCCAACCAACCCGCACTTCATTGCCCGGAATATCGCGGGAGGAGAAGATGAAGGTATCCCCCGCCTCAAACCGGATGGTGGGGTGCTCGCCCCGTGCGATCTTGGAGGTAGCGGCGCGGTTTTCCCCCTGACAGCCGGTGCTCAGCACCAGCAATTCGCCCGGCGCGGTTTTTTTGGCTTCTACGTCGCTGATGACTTCCGGCATATCGGTGAGGTATCCCACCTCGCGCGCGGCTTCCACCATCCGGAACATGGAACGTCCGGCCAGCACCACTTTGCGGTTATTCAGTCGCGCGGCTTCCATAATGGAGCCAAGACGGGCAATGTTAGAGGCAAAGGTGGTCACCCCGACGCGATTCTTGCAGCGGCCTACCACTTCCACCAATTGCTGGCGCACGTCGATTTCCGATGCGGAATGCCCTTCCACAAACACGTTGGTGGAATCGCACACCACCGCCAGCACGCCTTCGTCGCCCAGCTCGCGCATACGGTCATAGGCGGAAACGGGGCCGAGTGTGGGGCCGTCATCAAATTTCCAGTCGCCGGTATGGAACACGGTGCCAAGCCGCGTACGGATGGCAATCGCCTGCATTTCCGGGATGGAGTGGGTGAGCGGCACCATCTCCAGATCAAACGGTCCCAATTGCAAACGGCCACCGGGTTTGATCTCGTGGAAAGGGTCTTTCCCGCGGTAGCCGCTTTCGCCCAGTTTGTGCGTCACCACCGATTGCGTAAAGGAGGTGGCGTAGATGGGGCATTTCAGCTCCTGCCACAAATAGGGGATCGCCCCCATATGGTCTTCATGGGCGTGGGTCAGCACCAGCCCCAGCAAGGGCTTGCAGTGCTCCAGCACAAAGTCGATATTGGGAAGCGTGATCTCCACGCCGGGGAGCCATTCGTCGGAGAAACCAATCCCGAAATCGACCATCAACCACTGACCATCGAGATGGTAGAGGTTGAGGTTCATTCCGATTTCATTGGCACCGCTTAAGGGAATAAAGAAGAAGTTGTCTTTTTGGGTTTTCCAGTTCATGTCGTGGGTACTTTACCATCCTAGTCAGCTATAATGGCCGCAGCCCTACCATGATTCCGCGCATAGAGCAACTGCAACCCGCGAATCGTTAAATCACTATCCAAATGAGCGATCATGGGTGTGGCTTTGGCAAAAAGCGGTGCCAGCCCCCCTGTGGCAACCACGGTCATCGGGTGCGGATAGGCGGCCCGAATGCGGGTGATGATGCCCTCTATCAACCCCAGATAGCCATAATACACGCCGGATTGCATCGCTTCGGTGGTGGAGGTTCCCACCACTTTTGCCGGAGGTTCAATCGCGATATTGGGGAGTTTGGCCGCTGCCCGGTGCAGGGCATCCAGCGACAGATGAATGCCGGGGGCAATGACCCCGCCCGCATAGCGGCCTGCCTCATCTACGATGTCGAAGGTGGTAGCGGTGCCGAAATCCAGCAGAATCAGGTTGTTGCCGTAACGTTCACGTCCTGCCACGGCATTGACGATGCGGTCGGCGCCCACTTCTGAGGGACGATCCACCGCAATTTCCATATCCAGCGCCACTCCCGCCTCACCCACCACCAGCGGCGGAAGGCGTAGGTGATGCTGTGCCAGACGCTTGAGCGCAAACAGGGTTTGCGGCACCACAGTGGCAATCATGACCGCCGATACCTGCGCGATGTCGTATCCCGCAAACTGCATCACCTGCGTGAGCAGGGCAAGATATTCATCCTCGGTGCGCTGATGCTGGGTGGCAATGCGCCAGGTTTTTAGAACGGTCTTGCCGTCGCATAAGGCAAAAACGGTGTTGGTATTGCCTGCATCAATGGCTAGCAGCATGGAGAGCATTTCCCATTTTCGTTTACGCGGTGTCGCGTTTCGTCTCGTGTAGGTTGACTACACGTCGCCTCACGCTCCTGGCGTAAACGAAAAGCGAAAACGCTCTCTCAGCGAGCGACGGAGCACAGGGTGAGGCACGCTCCTAGCAAACCCCATACGCATCCTTGAAAATTTCCCCTGCGGAGATCTGCTCCACAGAGCCGTCTTCCTGCCGGAGTACCAGCGCGCCTTTGGCGTCGATGGTTTCAAACGTACCGCTGAGGATCCGCTCTCCCAGATGCACTTTGATCGGCTCACCCAGAAAGGACACATGATGCAGCCAGAGTTCGGCAATTGGCGCAAAGCCGGATACCTGCCAGTGGCGATAGTCTTCTGCAAAGCATTTGAGGAAACGGGCGAGCAGCATCTTCGCGCTCACCGCATTAATGCCGATTTCACCAATCGAGGTGGCGGGGAGGTTGGTACCCTCCGGATGGGTAAGAATATTCACCCCAATGCCAATCACCACAAATTCCGGTTTGCCGTCACGCACCACCGATTCCAGCAGAATCCCCCCCAGTTTTTTACCGTTGAGCAGCAGATCGTTGGGCCATTTGAGGGTTAGGTCTGCGTCGCGGGCGCGGATGCTGCCGCTCAGGATGTGCTCGCTCAGCATCAGCGCCAGTGCCCGATGCATGGAAACCGCCGCAACATAGGAAAGCTGCCCGGCATCCTCAAGCGCCACATCGGGCGTCAGCAACAGCGACATATACAGATTGCCTTCCGGCGAAATCCATTCCCGTCCGCTGCGGCCGCGCCCGGCCGTTTGCTCGCGTGCCCAAATCACGGTGCCGTGGGTGGCCCCCTGACCGGCCAGACGGATGGCTTCCGCATTGGTACTCGGCACCGTGTCCTTACGGATCACCTGATAGGAATGGTAGAGGTCGGTGCTGGTGGTTGCGGTATTCGAAAGGGACATGGATTTTCCATCACATCAGTAAAGCGGTTGCAGCTTCATTTGCCCAGCGCATCAATGCGCTTGGGAAAACACCGTAGAGCATCGTAGCAAGCACCATGCCACCTACCACCAGCCGCACGCCGGAGCCAGTTGCCCCGGCGTGGTCTATCGGCACGCTGCCGGGCTGGTCGAGATACATGATTTTGACGATACGTAGATAGTAAAAGGCCGCCACCACGCTGGCCAGCACACCAATCAGCGCGAGCGGATAAAACCCGGCGGAAATCGCTGCCTTCAACACCATCAGCTTGGCAAAGAAGCCCGCGAAAGGGGGTATCCCCGCCATGGAGAAGAGCAGCACCGCCATCCCAAATGCCATGGTCGGGTGGGTGTGGTACAACCCACGCAGATCGTCGATATTTTCTAACTGCTCGCCCTTACGCCGCATCATCAGCACGAAACCAAACATCCCAATGCTCATCAGCAGGTAGAGCGCCAGATACACCACCACACCCTGCACGCCTTCGCGGTTGGCGGCCAGCACCCCCAGCAACACATAGCCCACATGCCCAATAGAGCTATAGGCAAGGAGCCGCTTGATATTCTGTTGTTTGAGTCCAGCAAACGCTCCCAGCAGCATCGACGCCGCCGAGGCGATCAGAATCAGCGATTGCCATTGCAGCACCAGCGTGGCGAAAGGTTCCATCATCACCCGCAGGAACACAGCGAGCGCCGCCACTTTGGGTACAGACGCAAAGAAGGTCACCACCGGTACCGGTACCCCCTCATACACGTCGGGCGCCCACATATGGAAGGGCACGGCAGAGACTTTGAAACACAAGCCCGCCACCACAAACACCAGGCCGAGCAACACGCCGATGCTCACCGCGCCGGGACGGGCATCGGAAAGTTGTACGGCCATCTCAGAAAAATGCACCGTACCTGTGTAGCCATAGAGCAGCGAACTGCCGAATAGAATAAAGCCAGAAGCCACCGCACCCAGCACAAAATATTTCAGCGCGGCCTCAGAGGAGCGTGCATCGTCGCGGTAGAAGGCCGCGAGCACATAAAGGGACAGGCTCATCAGCTCAATCGCCATGTAGAGGGCAATGAGGGTCTGCGCGCTGATCATCAGCATCATACCCAGCACCGAAAACAGGATAAGCACGGAGAATTCAGCCTTTTGTGGAATCTGATCCGCCTTCATCTGCGTATGCAACATGATGCTGACGAGGCCGGCCCCCACCAGCACCAGCCATTTCATGAACTGGGTGTAGGGATCGAGTGCCAACATGCCGTTGAAGAAGCTGTGCAACCCGTGATCGCCTAAGGAAACCAGCAGCGCCGCCGCCCAGAGCAGCATGGCCGACAGGCCGGAAATCTGTGTGCCGATGGTGGCGCTTTTAGAGGTTCCTGCAAGCAGAAACAGCATCGCTCCGCACAGAAGCAGCAGCTCCGGATGCAGAGGCGTCAGCGCGATCCACCAAGAGGGAAGAGCAAAAGGCATCATTGGACGGCTACCTGAAAGAGCGAGAGACGATCCGCCATGTCGTGTGGCGAAACGCGGATTTGCAGCAGGAGATTTTCAACCGAAGCGGACATGAGGTTTTCGAGCGGAGCGGGATAGACTCCCAGCCACAGGACAATCGCCACCATGGGGTAGAGCATCAGTTTTTCACGGGCATTCAGATCCAGAATCTCATGCAGATGCGGGTTGGTGATTTCGCCAAACACCACACGGCGGTAGAGCCACAGCATGTAG
>JBIPLF010000015.1:0-36459 GCA_044368015.1 Rickettsiales bacterium | reverse complement strand
CAGGAATCCGCCCCGCAAGCGCCATCATCTCCTCGGCATCCTGCCGTAAAATCCGCGCCATTTCCCGAATGACCTCCTCGGCTGGCGGCAGCAATTCTCCCCGCTCGATCTTGGAAATATAGGTGGGAGTGCGATCCACCATTTTGGAGAAAGACCGCAGAGAAATACCCGCCCCCTCGCGTAATCGCCTGAGCATCTGGCCAAAACTCTCATTGTTACTCATAACGCCCCTCTGGTTAAGTGTTGATCCACATCTGCATCGTCGTGTTCTCGAGCTGCCTCACGCAAAAACACCATGGTGTACGACACACTACACACCATACGCACATCAGCGCCGAATGTAAAGCGTGTACTTTATAGGACGCAAAAAGATTTTATCCCACGGCTTTGGTAAAGACTCCGTGCACCACCTCCCCGCATCGCGCAGCATTCTCAATGTAATCACCCCACCATTGCATCATTTTGCGACGGGGTTCGATAAATTGAGCGTGGTCGTAGGCAGCACGCACCTTGTTGCGTTTGGCATGGGCAAGCTGGCGCTCAACCAAATCTTCCGTGTAACCATTCTCATAAAGAATGGTGGAAGCAGTTGCCCTGAATCCGTGGCCGGTGGCACGGCTGTGGTAGCCCATGCGATAAAGCGCGAAAAGCATGGTGTTTTCGCTCATGCACTTGGTGGGGCGTTGCTGATTGGGGAAAACATGCTCACGGTGGCCGCTATGCTTTTGCAACTCGCGCAACACGGCGGTTGCTTGCGTGGAGAGCGGCACAATATGCGGGTCTTTCATTTTCATGCGGCTGGCAGGGATGCGCCACTCGGCTTTGTCAAAATTGATTTCCTGCCATAATGCGCCGCGTAATTCGGTGGTGCGGACGAAAGTGAGAAGCAGCATTTTTAATGCCAATTGTGTTTGCGGATCACCGTCATAGGTTTCGAGCTTCTGCAAATACTCTGGCAATTCGTCTGCTTTCAGGTGGGCATGGTTTTTACGAACGGGTGTTTTCAATGCGCCGCGCAAATCTGCCACGGGATTATGCTGGGTGCGGCCTGTCGCAATCGCATAGCGAAAAACCTGCCCGCAGGTCTGCATCATGCGTTGTGCCATATCCAATGCGCCCGCTTTTTCAATCACCTTGATGCAAGCGAGAATCTCGGTAGCGGTGAGGTCAGCAATGGGGCGGCTCCCCAGTTTGGGGAAAATATGGGTTTCAAGGCGGTTGATCACATCCCGCGCATAATGCGCCGCCCACTCATGCTCATGTTGTTTGTGCCACTCACGGGCAATCGCTTCCAAATTGTTTTCAGCTTTCAGGGTAACCAGCCGCTTGGCTTCTTTCTTGGTTTCGCTGGGGTCAATGCCAGCGGCCAGCATTTTGCGGGCTTCGGCGCGGCGGTCACGGGCTTCGGCAAGGGTCACTTCGGGGTAAACGCCAAAGGCGAGCCGCTTTTCCTTGCCACTAAAGCGATATTTCATGCGCCAGTAGCGACTGCCGTTGGGCATGACTTCCAAATACAGCCCGCCGCCATCGGTTATTTTGCGCGATTTTGCTTCTGGCTGGGCGTTCTTGCAAGTGATGTCAGTAAGGGGCATGGGGGCATATTTCCTTTAGCGCATTTTCTATGCCCCCAGATATGCCCCCGTTTAGGGATAGATTGCATCAAACACCATCGGAGTGCAATGGACATACTTTGCCCACAACATATCGTTTTGTCTAGTGTTTTTGGATTTTATTGGACGCTATCAAAGCGATAATTGGTCGGGGAGACAGGATTCGAACCTGCGACCCTCTGGTCCCAAACCAGATGCGCTACCAGACTGCGCTACTCCCCGAATATGGCGGATATGATCCCTGAATGCCCTCCAAACTTTGTGGGGGACGGAAAAAATCGCACAACGAGGGGCACCCTATCAAGCTTTGCAGAAAAACACAACGCTGCTGGCGGAAGATTTATAGTGTTTTCGCTTTTATTTTACGCTAGGCGTCCGAGGCGAATAACATTCGAGCGTAGGCTTTCTACGTGAATTTTATGAGTCCGATGGACAACGAAGCGTAAGATAAAATGGGAAATACTATAGCTAAAACTGCTTGAAAGATCGCTTAGGGTTGCGCTTTCTGCGCGACTCACGCACAATCCCCGCATGTATTTGCTGCGCCGTCAACCCATTGCCGCGTTACCGCTCTCGCGCCCCTACCTGTGGGGCATCCGCACCAGCGCTCTACTGGAGATTGGGCTGTTTCTGCTGGTGGCCCTGTTTATCGACGCTATGTTTGGCCATGCGGACCGGTTTATGGACGTCAACCCGCACCCCTTCTGGGTGATTGTGCTGGCGGTGACCATCCAATATGGCACCACGGAAGGGATGGTAGCCGCGCTCTGCTCCAGTGTTGCGCTACTGTATCAAAACCTGCCGCCGCAATCCTTTGATGAGGAGAATATCACCTATCTGCTGCGGGTGATTCACCTGCCGGTATTGTGGTTCGTGGCGGCGGTACTTGCCGGAGAGCTGCGTCTGCGGGAGTTGCGGGAGCGCGAACAATTGACGGCATCGTTACGCGCTTCGGAATTCCGCAACAAAACCCTCGCAGAAGGGTATGAGGCATTGAAGGTGGTGAAGGAGGATCTGGAGTCGCGCTTTGCCGGGCAGTTGCGCTCTGCGGCGGATGTGTTTCATCTGGTGAAGGAGCTGGAGCGTACCGATCCGGGTGACATATTGATGCAAGTGGATGACATGGTAGAAACGGCGCTCGCGCCGCTTAAATTCTCGGTCTATGCCCATGGTGGGAATGGATTTGAGGCCACCAGTTGCGTGGGATGGGACGCGACGGACCGCTTCTCCCGCCGCATTGGTATGGAGGCGCCGCTCTACCGCGAAATCGCCGGGCATCAGCGTGTGGTGTGCGTGATTAATGAGGAGGACGAGCAACTACTCGCCCGCGAAGGGGTGATGGCGGGGCCGCTGATCGACAGCGCCACGGGTGATCTCTTCGGCATGTTGAAGATTGAGCAGATTCGCTTTTCGCAACTGAATCTCAGCAGCGTGGAAACCTTCAAAACTCTGTGCGAGTGGATTGGTATCGCCTATGCCAATGCCATTCGCTATCAGCGTGCGCGGGAGGCCTCGCTTTATGCGCTGGAATCCCCCTGGTTGTCGCAGGCGAGCCTCCAGCTTTTTGAGCAATGGGTACAGGAATGGCGGGTTCCTGCCATGCGTTACCGGTTGCGGATCACCAATCTGCCGCTGTTTGCAGGCACGCGCTCCTACCGGCTGATGCTGGAACTGGCGCAGGGGTTGGCGGCGCTGCTCCCCGCCGCCGCCCGCGTGTTCGACCATCCGGATAGCGATAGCCTGTGGTTGTATATTCCGGCGGCGGAGGGGCATCCCGGATGGGAGCAGGCGTTGTGCCAACAGCTTTCTGGCTATGGGGCGCTGCTTTCGCAGGCGGAGATACGCATGGAAAGCTTGGCGGCGTAACCGGGACACGCTGTTGTGTAGGATACCGGTTTCTTTTACGGCTTGCGGATGCTGGCGCTTGCGTCCGGCGGTGAGGTTGGTATGATCGGCTCCTATGGCTGGCCTTGGCGACAATTCAAGTTTTAACAACCGAATGCTGGTATTCGTGATCGATCGGCGTACCGTTGTATCTGTCGTTTGGGGTGGCGCTCTCCTGGTTACTGGTGGGGAAGTTTCTGGATGTAAGCTATGCCCTCAATTATGTAATCCACCCTAAGACGCTCTTTTTTCACGGAAAACATTATTATAGCTGGTGGTGGGAGAATCTGGAAAGCTTCAAGGGAGCGGCTTCTCATTATAACATGAAGCTCGCTGGCCCGCCGCTGGGAGCACTGTTTTTCAGCAGTGTGACACTCTTTCTGCTGCGGGCACCCTTGCTCGATTTCCGCCCCTTCAAGAAGAAGGAAACCGTCCATGGTGACGCCCACTGGGCCGATGAAAAAGACATGCGCGCCGCGGGGCTGTTCAAAAAGAAGGGCTTTCTGCTTGGCACCCATAAGAAGGGGCAATACCTGATTGCCGATGGATTTCAGCATATTCTGCTCTTTGCGCCTACCGGGTCGGGTAAGGGGGTGGGGTTTGTCATCCCCAACCTGCTCTTCTGGGAGGAGTCGGTGGTGTGCCACGATATCAAGCTGGAAAACCATGAACTGACAAGCGGGTATCGCGAAAAGGTCATGGGACAGAAATGCTATGTGTGGAATCCTGCCGACCCTGACGGCAATACCCATTGCTACAACCCAATCGACTGGGTGAGTACCAAGCAGGGGCAGATGGTGGACGATGTGCAGAAAATCGCCAACCTCATTCTGCCGGAGCAGGAATTCTGGCAAAACGAAGCGCGAAGTCTGTTTGTGGGTGTGCTCCTGTATCTGCTGGCGGTGCCGGAAAAAACCCGCTCCTTTGGTGAGGTGGTGCGCACCATGCGTAGCGATGACGTGGTGTATAACCTCGCCGTGGTGCTGGATACGGTGGGGAAGAAAATCCACCCCGTATCCTATATGAACATCGCCGCGTTTTTGCAAAAAGCGGATAAGGAACGATCGGGCGTGATCTCCACCCTCAATTCCGGGCTGGAATTGTGGGCCAACCCTCTCATCGACACCGCCACCGCCAGCAGCGACTTCAATATTCAGGCGATGAAGCGCGAAAAAATTACCGTCTATTGCGGGGTGACGCCGGACAACTTACAACGTCTGAAACCGCTGCTTCAGGTGTTTTACCAGCAGGCGACCGACTTCTTCACCCGCAAAATGCCGGGGCCGGACGAGCCTTACGGCGTGCTGATGGTGATGGACGAATTCCCGACACTTGGTAAAATGCCTCAGTTTGAGGCAGGGATCGCCTATTTCCGCGGATACCGCGTGCGGTTGTTCCTCATTGTGCAAGATACGCAACAGCTGAAAGGGATTTACGAGGAAGCCGGGATGAACTCCTTCCTCTCCAACTCCACTTACCGTATCACTTTCGCCGCCAACAACGTGGAAACCGCCAACCTGATTTCGCAGTTGATTGGCAACAAAACCATGCGGCAGGAATCGCACAACAAGCCGCGTTTCTTCGATCTCAATCCCGCCTCGCGGACGATGCACGTTTCCGAAACGGCGCGTGCATTGCTGTTGCCGCAGGAGGTGATCGGCCTGCCGCGTGACGAGCAGATTATCCTCATCGAATCGCAGCCCCCCATTCGTACAGGGAAAATTTTCTACTTCAAAGACCCGTTCTTTACCAAACGGTTATTGCCAGCAGTGCCGGTTCCTACGCAGGAGCCATATGATCCTAATAAAAAAGGTAAAAAACCCAAGGACGATGCGGGTGACGCACCTCCTGCCGACACCAAACCGCCGAAGAACGACGTGCCGCCAGCACCCAAGAAGGAAGCCCCGAAACCGGCAGCGGCACCTTCTCCACCCGCGCCGGAGAGCAAACCTGCGGCCCCCGCGCTGCCCCCGCCACCTGCGCCGAAACCGGCGACTCCTCCGCCTCCTGCGGCAGAGGAACCCAAGCCCCAACCGAAAACGGAAGCACCTACGCCTAAGGTGGAGGAAACAAAGGCGCCCGCAGCCCCGAATCCGTTTGAATTGCCACCCGTGCCACCCAAACCAGCGGCTTCGGAACCGCCCCAACCTGCGGAACCCGCGCCTGCGGCAACGGAAGCGCCCAAACCTGCCGCGCCCCTGCCACCGCCTCCGCCGCCCAAACCGCCGGTTGCTCCGGTCGTAGCGGACATTCCACCACCTGCGGCTCCTGCGGCGGAGGCCAATCCGTTTACGCCTCCACCATTGCCACCTGCGCCGGTTCCGCCTCAACCTGAGCCAGCCGCAGCGACACCGGGACCCGAAGTATCGCAGGTGGCAGAACCCTCCGGTGAGGCAGATGCCGATACGGAGGAACCATCCACCGCCGAGAACGCGAATACAGACGAAAACGAAGATGGGGCCGAGGGAGGAGAAGCGAGTGACGCGGCTCCGGTTGAGCGCCCCCGTCCGGCTCCCGTGCCGCCTGAACAGCGTCGCCGTGTGCCTCCGCCTCCGCCGCCTTCCGGTGCCAATCGCCCGAAAGCCGAGGAGGACGCTCCCAAACCTGCGCCCACCGCCCCCGGCGAACGCCGTCGCGTACCGCCTCCGCCACCGCCTTCAGCCGCAAATCGCCCTAAATCGGATGGCGAGGATGAAGCCTGATGCGTAACCGCTCCTTTGCCATGAGCTTGCTTGGCATGGCGGTGGGGATGCTGTGCCTTGCCTATGCTTCTGTGCCGCTTTACCGCGTGTTTTGCGCCGTCACCGGATTCGGCGGCACCACGCAGGAAGGCAAACCCTCACCGGTTGCAGGAAAAGTGCTGGAGCGTCAAATCCGCGTTACCTTCAACAGCGACGTCGATCCCAAGCTGCCATGGGCATTTCACCCCATGCAGCGGGAGATGACCGTCAAAATCGGAGAACGCAAACTGGCTTTTTTTGAGGCGGTGAATAAGGGGGATCATCCCGTAACGGGCATGGCCACCTACAATGTCACGCCGCATAAGGCGGGCATGTACTTCAATAAGTTGCAATGCTTTTGTTTTGAGAAGCAAACCCTGCAACCGGGGCAGCGGGTAGAGATGCCTGTGGCATTTTTTATTGATCCGGCGATGGCAAATGATCCACTCACGCAGGAAATTGAGACCATCACCTTGTCTTATACGTTTTTCCCGCTAAAAGAGTAGCGACATTGTTACACGAGGATTTTTATGGCCCATCACAAACCTGCCCATCCCTATCATTTGGTGAACCCCAGCCCTTGGCCGCTGGTCATGTCTTTTTCTGCATTGGCGCTGGTAAGCGGCGGCGTGATGTACATGCATAAAATCGCCCATGGGCCGCTGGTGATGGCGGGTGGGCTACTCGGCGTGCTGGCTGTGATGTTCCTGTGGTGGCGGGATGTGGTGCGTGAAGGCATGCGTGATAAAGCCCATACGGTGATGGTCCGCAAAGGATTACGCTTTGGCATGGCGCTGTTTATCGTCTCCGAGGTGATGTTCTTTTTCGCTTTTTTCTGGTCGTTTTTCAATGCGAGCCTGCACCCGCTGCTGCCGCTGGTGGATGTATGGGAAATGGGGCCGGGCGTATGGCCGCCCAAAGGGATCCACCCGCTGGACGCGTGGGATATTCCGCTGATTAACACCATGATCCTGCTGCTTTCTGGGACGACTGTCACCTGGGCGCACCATGCACTGCTGGAGAATAATCGCAAGGGGCTGATCACCGGGTTGGCAATTACCGTGGTGCTGGGGGTGCTGTTTAGCTGCCTTCAGGCCTATGAATATGCCCATGCGAGCTTCAAATTTAAGGATGGTGTCTATGCTTCCACCTTCTACATGGCGACGGGTTTCCATGGTTTCCACGTGATCGTGGGGACGATCTTCCTCACCGTGTGTCTGGTGCGGGCAATCCGCAACCAGTTCACCACCGAAGGGCATCTGGGGTTTGAATTCGCCGCCTGGTATTGGCACTTCGTGGATGTGGTGTGGTTGTTCCTGTTTGTCTCCGTGTATTGGTGGGGTGCAGGCGACGCATTGCCCGCGGCGCATTAATGGCGACCACACACCTCAAGCGCTGCCCTGCCTGTCAGCAGGGCAGCGTCTTTGAGAAGTGCGTGGTGGTGCGTCCGGCCTGTGCGTCTTGCGCGCAGGATTTTCGCAGGTATGAGCTAGGGGATGGTGCGGTGTTCTTCGTCATTATTCTGGCGAATACGCTGTTGATGTCGCTGGCGGTGGCGGTGGAATTTGCCGCAAGCCCACCCCTCTGGGTCCACGCGCTGCTGTGGATTCCCCTGACATTCTTGTTGGTTTTCGGCTTGATGCGCATCACCAAAGGCTGGTTGCTGCACAAGGCCTATCGGCTGGAACAAGCCAGCCGATAGGTTCCAGAGAGCGCCTTCTACCCCTCGTAGTAATCGGCCACCAGACGGTTGAGCAGCCGCACGCCAAAGGCGGTCGCGCCTTTCGGGCAGGTGTCGGTGTCTTTTTTGCTCCAAGCCACCCCGGCGATGTCCAGATGCGCCCAAGGGAGATCATTCACAAACCGTTGCAGAAATTGCGCGGCGGTGATGCTGCCTGCCTCGCGCTCCTTACCGATATTCTGCATGTCGGCGATGTCGCTGTTGATCTGTTCGTCATATTCCTTGCCGAGCGGCAGACGCCACACCTGCTCGCCTTCTTCTTTGGAGGCCGCAGCGATCCGCTCCGCCAGCTCGTCATTGTTGGAGAACAGCCCCGCACGGCTGCTGCCCAGCGACACGATAATCGCGCCCGTGAGCGTGGCGAGGTCGATCATAAAACGCGGTTTGAAACGGTCCTGCGTGTACCACAGCGCATCGGCCAGCACCAATCGCCCTTCGGCATCGGTGTTCAGCACCTCGATCGTCTGGCCGGACATCGACCGCACCACGTCACCCGGACGCTGCGCCGTACCGGAGGGCATGTTCTCCACCAGCCCCACCACACCAATGGCGTTGACCTTGGCTTTCCGTCCCGCGAGCGCCTTCATCAATCCGATGACGGTACCGGAACCGCCCATATCCCACTTCATTTCTTCCATGCCGCCTGCCGGTTTAATGGAGATTCCGCCGCTATCAAACGTCACTCCCTTGCCGACAAAGGCAATGGGTGCTTCGCTGCTTTCCGGTGCGCCGCGGTATTCCATCACCACCAGTTGCGATTCAAAGGCGCTACCCTGACCCACGCCGAGTAAGGCCCCCATGCCGAGCTTGGCCATTTTTTCTTCGCCCAGCACCTCCACGCTCACGCCCAGCGATTCCAGAGAGCGGCATTGCAGGGCCAGCGAGGGCGGGTTGATGATGTTTGCGGGTTCTGAGACCAGATCGCGGGTGAAGCACACGGCGTCTGCTATTTTGGCGAGCGGCGCATACAGGGTTTCAGCCTGCGGGTAATCGGCCAGCATGATGGTGAGGTTTTGCAGCGTGGGCTTTTTATCCTCTTCCATGGTGGTGTGGTATTTGTCGAAGCGATAAGCGCCGAGCTGCGCGCCATAGGCGATATGCGCGGCCACTTCCGGGTCTCTCCACGGGCTACCGTCACGCACTTGCAGAATAAAGGTGCCTTCTGCAAAGCCGTGGCGGTTGAGGGTTTTCACCATCAATCCCCCCAGTTGTTGCAGGGAATTGAGGGTGGCGTCTTCCGGTTTGCCGATGCCGATCAGCAGCACCGCCTGCCAGTGGCTGGGCGGGGTGACGAGCATGGTTTGCCCTTTCTTGCCCTTAAAATTCCCAGCACTGATGGCCTTGGAGAGTAGCCCGTCCAGCTCCACATCCAGCCATACGGCGGGTTTGGACATGCGGTTATCCTCCCACACCGAAACGACCAGAATGGAGGCTTTCTCAGGAGAATAGGGGGCAAAAGCAAGTTGCATGGATTTCCTCTTTTCGTATGACGGCAGGATTGATACAGGTTATGCATAACGCAGTTGTCAGGTGACGCCAAGCGATGATTCAGGGAAGGATCGTCGCTGATTCGTAAAACCTCGCAACTGAGACTTGGAATCATCGCCCCATGACCCGTCGTTACCACCGCTATTTGATGACTGCGCTGCTGGGGCCTTTTTTGGTGATCCTCTGCGCGCTTTCGGGGCTTGCGTGGCTGTCGCAATCGCTGCGCTTCATTGATTACATCGTCAATGAAGGCGTGTCGGTGCGAGATTTCCTGTGGCTCACCGCGCTGATGATGCCCTCGCTGCTGGGGCTGGTGCTGCCGATTGCGCTGTTTTGCGCGGTGCTGTATCGCTACCACCATCTGATGAATGACCGCGAATTGCTGGCGCTGGAGAATGCCGGACTCAGCGCGTTCGACCTCGCCAAACCGGCGCTGATGCTGGCGTTGGTGGTGGCGCTGATCGGCTATGCGATTTCGCTGTATCTGATGCCGGTTTCCTACCGTGCCTTTAAGGATAAACAGAGTTTTCTGCGTGACCATTACGCCTCGCTGCTGTTGCAGGAGGGGGTGTTTAATACCCCCATGCGCGGACTGACCATCTACATCCGCGAGCGGCGGATGGGCGGTATCATGGAGGGGATTCTGGTCCATGATAACCGCGTATTGCACAAACCGGTGACCTATATGGCCGATCGCGGGCAATTGCTGCAAACCGCCATGGGACCGATGGTGATGCTGGAAAAAGGCAACCGGCAGGAGGTAGACCAACCGCGAGGTGCGCTGACACTGCTGCATTTTGACCGTTACAGTATCAACCTGAACCTGTTTAACGAGGATTCCGGCACGCGGTGGCGGGAGGCGCAGGAACGCTACATCACGGAACTGTTTGCGCCCGATCCGCTGCGCCCGGATCAAACCAACAAGCTACGCAGTAATGGGCATCAACGGCTGAGCTGGCCGCTGCTGTCGCTAAGCCTCGTGATGTTGGGCATGGCGGTGGTGTTGCCCCGCCCCTTCAACCGTCGCGGCCAAAGTAAGCGGATGGCCGTGGCCGCCGTGCTGGGAGGCGGGCTGGTGATTGCGGCGATTGCCTCGCCCAATCTGGCGGCGCAGCAACCGCTGCTTACGCCGGTGATGTATCTGGTGATGCTGGTGCCCCTCATCCTCGCCGCATGGCATTTACGGACGGGACAGGGATGGGGCGCCCCTCCCTCTCATGCCATGCCGGAAGGAACTAGCGTTTAAGCCTCCACAAACGTCGTTTCTTCCACTGCGTCCAGCCCGTAGACGGTGTGGAGGGCGCGGGTGGCGAGTTCCGTGTAGTCGCTGGAAATCAGCACGCTGATTTTGATCTCTGAGGTGGAGATAACGAGGATGTTGATGCCCTTTTCCGCCAGCACGCGGAACATCTGCTGCGCGATGCCGGAATGCGTCCGCATACCGACGCCAATCACCGATACTTTCGCCACGTTGGTGTCCAGAAACAGGGTGCGGTAGCCGATTTTGTCCTTCAGCGCCTCCAGAATGCCTTTAGCGCGGGCGGCCTCAGTGCGCGGGAGGGTGAAGGTCATGTCGGTTTCCTTCCCGTCCTCGGTGATGTTCTGCACGATCATATCCACATTGATATGCGCGTCCGCCAGCGGCCCGAAAATCTGCGCGGCGATGCCCGGCACGTTCGGCACTTCAAACAGGGTCACGCGGGCTTCGTCCCGGCTATAGGTGATACCGGTTACCAAACGACGTTCCACAACTTCCTCCTCTTCTACCAGCATCGAGCCGGGCACATCCTCAAAACTGGAGAGCACCTGCACCCGCACATGGTGATTCATGGCCATACTGACCGACCGTGTTTGCAGGACTTTGGCCCCCAGCGAGGCCATTTCCAGCATTTCTTCATAGGCGATTTTTTTGAGCTTGCGCGCGCGCGGCACAATGCGCGGGTCGGAGGTGTAGATGCCGTCCACATCCGTATAAATATCGCAGCGATCGGCCTTCAGCGCCGCCGCAATCGCCACGGCGGAGGTATCCGACCCGCCACGTCCCAGCGTAGTGATCCGCCCATCCGGCGCAATGCCCTGAAACCCGGCAATCACGGCCACCCGATGGGCGAGGTCTTCTTTCAGCTTCTCCGCCTGAATTTCTTCAATGCGTGCAGCGCCGTGGGAATCGTCGGTGAGGATGGGGATTTCCCAGCCGCGCCAGCTCCGCGCCGCAATCCCCAGCGATTGCAGATGCGCAGCCAGTAACCCACAGGTGACCAGCTCACCGGAGGCGACGACGCTATCGTACTCCGCCCACATCTCCGGCGTGTTGAGCGGGGAAAGCTCGCGCATCCAGGCGTCGAGCTGATTGGTGGCGCCGGACATGGCCGAAACCACCACCGCCACCTGATTCCCCCGGTCGATCTCCCGCTTCACCAGCCCCGCCACATGGCGGATGCGGGCGGGATCGGCCACCGAAGTGCCGCCGAATTTCTGTACGATCAGTGCCATAGACCGTTCCCATTGACGCTCAAAGAGCAGGGAATGTAGCGGATTGACAGGATTTGTAAAGCGGGGAGGGGAGTCTCAATACTCCACCCGCACAAAATACAACCCATGTGCCGGGGCGGTGGGGCCTGCGGCGGCGCGTTTCCGTGCGGTGAGCATCTGCGGAATGGCATCTGGCGACACCCGTCCCTTGCCAATCAGGGCAAGCGTTCCCACCATGATCCGTACCTGATGATGCAGGAAGGAGCGCGAGCCGGTTTCCACCCGGATCCGCGTTCCATGGGGGATATTTTGTTCCGTCACCGTCAGGTAATCCAGCGTTTTGATGGGGGATTTCGCCTGACATTCCGTATCGCGAAAGCTGGTGAAATCATGTGTGCCGAGCAAATGCGTGGCGGCTTCGCGCATGAGCGCGGTGTCAAGCGCCACCGGGATATGCCAAGCGCGGGTGCGTTCCAATGCCAGCGCGGCACGCCGCTGCACAATCTCATAGCGGTAATGGCGTTTGGTCGCTGAGAACCGCGCATGGAAAGCATCGGGTTTGGCCTCCACCGCCAGTACCGCCACATGCCCGTCAAATGAAAGGTAATGGTTCAGCGCTTCCAGAATACGAAAGGGTTCCCATGCCCGCGAGAGATCCAGATGCGCCACCATCGCGCAGGCATGGACGCCCGCATCGGTGCGGCCCGCTGCTTGCAGCGTCACCCGCTCGCCGGAGAAGGCAAACACGGCATCCTCCACGCATTGCTGCGCGGTGGGGACATCGTCCTGCCGCTGCCACCCGCATAGATGGGTGCCATCATATTCAATGGTGAGGGCGTAGCGAAAGAAGTGGCTGGTGGCTAGTGGTTGGTGGCTAGTATCAGATTCAGAAGGCATCTATCCTACTTGCCCGTTTATTCCTAGAGTTGCCTTGTATCAAGCGCCGTGAGTTAGCGGAACGGCCATCACCGCGCAAATACCCCTACCAGCTCCAGATGGTTGGTCAAGTGAAACTGGTCGATGGGGGGGGCGGTGAGTAAGCGGAACCCCGCGTTCACCAAATGCATTGCGTCGCGGGTGAAGGTTTG
The DNA here is from genome assembly GCA_044368015.1 of Rickettsiales bacterium. Classification (GTDB taxonomy): domain Bacteria; phylum Pseudomonadota; class Alphaproteobacteria; order Rickettsiales; family RI-342; genus JBIPLF01. The sequence goes on along the minus strand of JBIPLF010000015.1, from coordinate 23,456 downwards.
GGGATTGCAGGAGACCATGATGACGCGTGAAACATCGCTTGCCGCGAGTTGTTTCGCCTGCGGTTCGGCTCCGTTGCGCGGGGGGTTGATCACCACCGCGTCCCATCCCATGAGTTCGCTCGCGGTGAGGGGACGGGTGTAGAGGTCCCGCACCTGCGCGCTTGCCATGGCCTCTTTATCTTCCCGGCGCAGGGCGTTTTGCATGGCGGTGACCATCTCTGCATTGCCCTCAAACGCCGCGACCCGGTGACCGCGTTCAATGAGCGGAAAGCTGTAGCTGCCACATCCGGCATAGAGGTCCATCACCTTGGCGCAACCTTCTGTGTGGGCGAGGATGATGTCGGTAATGGCCGTTTGCGCCTCAAGAGTGGCTTGCAGGAAGGCTTCCACCGGAAGCTCCACTTGCGTGCTGCCGCAGGTTACCCATACGTCACCCGTGCGGGCAAGGATGCGCGGTGGTTCGGCGTCCGGTTTTTCGGCGATGCGCAGGATGTTGTGTGTCGCGGCAAACTGCTTCCAACTTTCGATATCCTGCGGATGGACGTGCGATTGCGTGCGTAGGCAGATATCCAGCCCATTGCCAGCAAGCGTTGCGTGAACAGATGTCACCGCCCCCGGTTTTTTGAGGCTTGCTATCTGCTCGCGCAACGGGGCCAGCAGCGCCATGATGGCAGGATGCGCGACCAGACACATCTGCATATCCACTACTTCGTGGCTGCGATGGGCAAAAAACCCGATGCTTACCACACCTTTGCGGACTGACACATGCCACTCCACCCGGCGGCGCTTGCCGGGGCCGATGGCGAGCATCTCCGTCAGCAGGGAGGGACCTGCTCCTAGTTTGGTGATGGCACGCTGCGCAATCTGGTGTTTTTCAGCCAGATAGGCTTCAGGTGTGAGCGCATGCTGGGTGCAGCCGCCGCAATGGTTGAAATGGATGCAGTTAGACACAGTATGCCTTCTTTTCCCCCTCCTGCCTGCGGGAGGGGGCAGGGGGAGGGTGTTCTTTTAATAATAAAGGATATTTTCTTTGCGACACCCCCTCCCTAACCCTCCCCCGCAAGCGGGGGAGGGAACTAGGTGGTACGATTTTGCTAGCTCCTAAACATACTGCCCCGCCGCATGGCCGGAAGCCCAGGCCCATTGAAAGTTAAATCCGCCCAGATGTCCGGTCACGTCCATCACCTCGCCAATGAAATAAAGCCCCGGTACGGCGGTTGCCTCCATGCTTTGCGAGGAAAGCGCCCGCGTATCCACCCCGCCGACCGTCACTTCCGCCGTGCGGTAGCCTTCTGTGTCGTGCGGGGTGATGCGCCATGCATGGAGCGTCTCGCTCAAGGTTTTCAGCTTGGCGTTGGGTGTGTCTGCCGTACGTCCGCTGCACCCGTGATTTTCTGCCATTTTGGTGGCCAGCCGTTTGGGTAGCAGCTCCGCCAGCACCGTCGCCACTTCCTGACGGGGATGCTCGGCCTTCGCCTGAATCAGGAAGGCAAAGGCATCGCGGTTAGGGGAAAGATTAAGCGTTACAGCGCTACCCGGTTGCCAGTAGGAGGAAATTTGCAGGATCGCCGGGCCACTGATGCCGCGATGGGTAAACAGCATCGCTTCCTCAAAGACGGTTTTGCCGATGCTGGCGCGGACATCCACTGCCGTACCCGCCAGCGATTGCGCATATTCCAGCATCGCGCCTTCAAAGGTGAAAGGTACCAGCCCCGGACGCGGCGTCACCAGCGGAATCCCGAATTGCTCGGCGATCTGGTAGCCAAGCCCGGTTGCACCCATTTTGGGGATGGATTTGCCGCCCGTCGCCACCACCAGCGATTGACAGGTGAGGGGTGCGGCATCTGTCTGGACGGTAAACCCTTCTGCGGTGCGTGTAATGCTGCGGATCGAGGTGTTGAGGCGAATCTCCACGCCCGCTTCCCGGCATTCGGCCAGCAGCAGGTCGATAATCGCTTGGGAGCGGCCATCGCAAAAAAGCTGCCCCAGCTTCTTTTCGTGATAGGTGAGGCCGTGTTTCTCCATCAACCGGATGAAATGCTGCGGCGTATAACGTTTGAGCGCCGAGACACAAAAATGCGGATTCTCTGAGATAAAATGCTTGGGTTGCGTGTGCAGATTGGTGAAATTGCACCGCCCGCCGCCGGAGATGCGAATTTTTTCGCCCACCTTCTCCGCATGGTCGATCAGCAACACCTGGCGACCGCGTTTTCCGGCTTCGATCGCGCACATCAACCCCGCCGCGCCTGCGCCGAGAATCAGAACATCTGCCACTAGGCCGCCTTCACCCGTTCAATGCGGACGCGCTGGATGCGGCGCTGGTCGGCGTCTTCGATGGTGAAAATGAACGACCCATGCGGGATTTTTTCTCCGCGCTTCGGCACATAACCGGTGAGTTCAAAAATCAACCCGCCGAGGGTGTGGAATTCGGTTTCTTCCGTTTCCGGATGCAGCGGCTCGCCGAATAATTCGTTGAGGGTGTCGATTTCCGTCCGCGCATGGGTGACCACCAGATCGGGCGAGAGCACCTGCATGGTGACATGATTGCCGGGGAGTTCTTCCAGATCACCCACGATACATTCCAGAATATCGTCCAGCGTCACGATACCATCCATGCCGCCATATTCATCGACCACCAGTGCAATCTGGATGTCGCTGCGCTGCATTTTCAGCAGCAGCACGCTCACGCGCATAGAAGGCGGCACCACCAGAATATCGCGCACAATATCCTGAAGGCGGAAATCGGATTCGCGTCCGATATAGCGTACCAACTCTTTCAACTGAATATAGCCGGTCACGTCATCCACATTATCGTGATAGACCGGCAGCCAGGCATGGCCGGTTTCCATCACGCAGGTTTGGATTTCGGCGAGGGTGGAGGTGTCCGGAATAGCCACTACTTCAGCACGGGGAATCAGGATATCGCCGACATCCAGCTCTGAAAATTCCAGCGTGTTGCGGAGGAGTTTCTTTTCGGTGGGGTTAATGGCCGAGACTTCCTCCTCATGCTCCTCCAGCACCTCTTCCACGGCCTCACGCAGGGTACCCGAACCGCCATGCCATGGCAGCAGATTGGTGATAAAAAAGCGCATGCGCGCCAATGGCGAAGGTGGACGGGAGGGAGATTCAGGGTCAGGCATGGTGGCTTACGGTTATTTCATCCAAAACAGTGTGGGGGGAAACCCAAGCCCCCACACTGTACAGGAAACATCTCTACGATAACAGTACCAACAGCAGCAAGGCCACAATATTGGCGATTTTGATCATGGGGTTGATCGCCGGGCCGGAGGTATCCTTGTAGGGATCGCCCACCGTGTCGCCCGTGACCGCCGCTTTATGGGCGTCGGAACCTTTGCCGCCATGATGGCCGTCTTCGATGTATTTTTTGGCGTTATCCCACGCACCACCTCCGGCGGTCATGGAAAGCGCCACGAAGATGCCAGTGATGATGATCCCCAGCAGCATCGCCCCCAGCGAGGCAAAGGCCGCCGCCTGACCGGCAATGGCATTCACGGCGAAATAGAGCAGCACCGGCACCACAATCGGCAGGAGCGACGGCATCACCATCTGGCGGATTGCCGATTGGGTGAGGATATCCACGGCGCGGCCGTAATCCGGCTTGCCCGTGCCTTCCATAATCCCGGCGATCTCGCGGAACTGGCGGCGCACTTCCACCACCACCGCTCCGGCCGATTTCCCTACCGCCGTCATGGTGATGGCACCGAACAGGTAGGGGAGCATCCCGCCGATGAAGAGACCCACCAACACATAGGGGTCTTGCAACTCAAACTTCACGGTGAGGTTCGGGAAGTAATGTTTGATATCCTCTACATAGGTGGCAAAGAGCACCAGCGCGGCAAGGGCCGCCGAACCAATGGCGTAGCCTTTGGTGACGGCTTTGGTGGTATTGCCCACCGCGTCCAGCGCGTCGGTGATTTTACGCACTTCGTCGGGTAAATGCGCCATTTCCGCGATACCGCCCGCATTGTCGGTCACTGGGCCGTAGGCGTCGAGCGCAATTACCATCCCAGCCAGCGCGAGCATGGCCATGGCGGCAATTGCCACGCCGTACAGGCCGCAGAGCGAGTAGGTAAAGAGGATCGCCCCGCAGATGATGAGCACCGGCAGCGCGGTCGCTTCCATGGAAACTGCCAGCCCCTGAATCACGTTGGTGCCGTGCCCCGTGGTGGAGGCCTGCGCCACGCTGCGTACCGGACGGTATTGCGTGCCGGTGTAATATTCCGTCACCCATACCAGTAACCCGGTAACGGCCAGCCCCGTAAAGCAGCAGAGGAGAATATCCATCCCGGTAAACCATATATCGCCCACGCTGAAGCTGTTGTTCAGGCCCAGAAAGGCTTCGGTGGTGAGACCAATTAGGATGCCGGAAATCAGCGTCGTGGCAATGAGCCCACGATAGAGGGCTTTCATGACTTTCTGGCTGCTATCCAGCTTCACAAAGAAGGTGCCAAGCACCGAACCCACAATCGAAACCGCGCCAATCAGCAGCGGATAGAGCAGCATGTTGGATTGCAGTTCGCCGGTGAAGGACATCGCGCCAATCAACATGGTGGCGACGATGGTCACGGCGTAGGTTTCAAACAGATCGGCAGCCATACCGGCGCAATCGCCCACATTATCGCCCACATTATCGGCGATTACGGCGGGGTTACGGGGGTCATCTTCCGGAATCCCGGCCTCCACTTTACCCACCAGATCCGCGCCGACATCGGCCCCTTTGGTGAAGATACCGCCACCGAGACGCGCAAAAATGGAGATCAGCGAGGCCCCGAAGCTGAGACCGATAAGGGCTTCCATCGTGGCGCGTGTATCCAGCCCGAACGAAGGCAGCAGGAAGTAATAGAGCGACACACCGAGTAGGCCGAGACCCACCACCAGCATCCCCGTCACCGCACCGGAGCGGAAGGAGACGTCCAGCGCCGCCTGCATTCCTTTGGAACGGGCGGCTTCCGTGGTGCGAACATTGGCACGTACCGAGACATGCATACCAATGAAACCGGCGATACCGGAAAGTACCGCGCCGATAATAAACCCAATCGAGACATGCCATCCCATGCCGTAATAAAGCGCGGCGGCAAGCACCACGCCCACCATCGAAATGGTCGTGTATTGACGCCCCAGATAGGCCCGTGCACCCTCCTGAATGGCGGCGGCGATGCGTTGCATATCGGCATTACCGGTGCTTTCGGCCATGATCTGCCGGATGGTGAATAGCCCATACACCAGCGCGAACAGGCCGCAGAAGAGGATCAAGGATTGGATATCGGTAAACATGGTCATTCCCTGTTTTTTTATATGCTAAGGGCTGTAACTCTGCCAGAAGCGTTTTGCAGATGCAAGCCGGAATTTACCACTAGATGTTGTGGGTGTTTGTGGTAAATCTGTTATATATAGAGAGATGGAGGGAGGTGCTATGGCTGGAAAATGGCAGGTTTTGCCATGGCGAGAAGGCGAAGCCGACCTGGCTCCGGTCTGTTTTCTGTTGGCTGGATTGCTTCGCTGGCGCTCGCAATGACGCGTGATGCGAGGGGATCGTGAATAATGCATCCACTCTCATCAACACCTTCCTCCTGTGGCTGGAGAAGGAAAAACGCTACGCCCCGCATACGCTGGCGGCCTATCGTAATGACCTCTCGCATTTCACTGCGTTTATGCAGGCCTATCGTGGGGAGGCGGTGACGCTTACCCTGCTTGCGGCGCTGGAATTGCGAGACTTCCGTGCCTGGCTCGCCAAACGTTCCGGCGAAGACTATCTGCCGACTTCCACCGCGAGGGCAGTTTCCACCATCCGCAGTTTTTACCGCTATCTGGAGCGGTTCCACGGCCTGCATCACCCGGTGGCACTGCATCTGCGCGCACCCAAACGCCCCCATAGCGTACCGCGAGCGCTCAGCATCCAGCAGGTGAAGGAAGCGCAGGCAGAGGTGGCGCACCAACAGGAAACCGGATGGGTGGGGGCGCGTGATCTGGCGCTGTTTTTGTTGCTCTATGCGGGGGGATTGCGGATCCACGAGGCCTTGCAGCTCACGCCCGCGCATTTTCGGGGGGAGGCGTTGCGTATTACGGGGAAGGGCGGGAAAGAGCGTCTGGTGCCGCTGCTGCAACCGGCACGCGAAGCGGTGGAGACGTATCTGCGTCAATGCCCTTACGCACTGCAACCGGATCAACCGCTGTTTCGCGGGGTGAGGGGAGGGGTGCTGCAACCGGCGATGTTTCAGCGCAGCATGCAGCACCTCAGGCGGCGGATCGGGCTGCCGGAACATACGACTCCCCACGCGTTGCGGCACAGTTTTGCCACGCATCTGCTGGGCGAGGGGGCGGATTTGCGATCTATTCAGGAATTGCTGGGCCACGCCGATCTTTCCACCACCCAGCGCTATACGAACATTGACACAGAGGCGCTGATGGCTATCTATCGGGAGTCTCATCCACGGAGTTAGCCTTATGCGTGTCCGTTCGCCGGTTTTTCTCTCTACCCTGTTCGCCCTGATGGCGGTAGGAGTGTTTATGCTGCTGTCTGCGCCGGGTTCCAGCGCGCAAACCGTCTCCTCTACGCCCATCGCGGGCGAGCCGCAGATCGGCGGGGCCTATACTCTCACCGATATGCATGGCAAGGAGCGCAAGAGCGAGGAATTCCTCGGTAAAATTCAGCTGGTTTATTTCGGGTTCAGCCATTGCCCGGATATCTGCCCGGTGGATACCGCCAATATCAGCGAGGCGCTGACGAAAATGGGCAAGGATGCCGACCAGTTTCAGGGGCTGTTCATCACCCTCGATCCGGAGCGTGATACGCCGGAACGGATGAAGGCGTTTATGGCCAATTTTGATTCGCGTTTTCTGGGGCTAACGGGAACGCAGTCACAGGTAGATCACGCCACCAAAGCCTTCCGTATCTACGCGGCAAAGGTGCAAAAGGAAGACGCGGAAGGCTATGCGTTCGACCATTCCGCGATGACTTATGTGCTGGATCGCAAGGGGAATTTTGTGACGTATTTTCCCAGCAAAACGCCGCCCGCCCACATGGTGAAGGAGTTGATTCCTCTGCTCGCCCGTAGCCAGAAAGACCCCGCATGAACCATCCGCTTGAACCACTGATTACGGCCCTCTGGGAGACGCGTGATTCCCTCTCGCCCGCAAGCCGTGGGGCGGAGGTGGATGCCGTGCGCGAGTGCCTCGACCTGCTGGGGCGGGGAGAGCTAAGGGTGGCGGAGAAACAGGATTCAGGGTTCGGGATTCAGGATTCAGAAAGCCCTCACCCCTCCCTCTCCCACAGGGAGAGGGAACCGGAGGAGCGGCCTCTCTCTACTAATAACGCAGATGATGTGCGTGACGGATGTATCCGGCCCCCTCTCCCTCCGGGAGAGGGAGGGGTGAGGGAACTGTCTTCAACTCAACGCTGGCATACCCATGCCTGGCTCAAACAGGCTGTGCTCCTCTCCTTTCGGTTGGAGGGGATGCAGATGATCCCCGGCGGGCCGGGGCAGGATACCCATTGGTTCGACAAAGTGCCTTCCAAATTTGAAGGCTGGGGGGAAGCGCAGTTTCAGGAGGCCGGTTTCCGCGCCGTATCGGGGAGTCTGGTGCGCCGTTCGGCTTATATCGGGCGGAATGTGGTACTGATGCCGTCGTTTGTGAATGTCGGCGCCTATGTGGGCGAGGGGACGATGGTGGACACCTGGGTGACCATCGGCAGTTGTGCGCAAATCGGTAAGCATTGCCATATTTCTGGCGGGGTGGGGATTGGCGGCGTACTGGAACCGCTTCAGGCCGCCCCCGTGATTATCGAGGACAACTGCTTTATCGGCGCACGCAGCGAAGTTGCCGAAGGGGTGATTGTGGAGGAAGGCGCGGTGCTCTCCATGGGGGTATTCTTAGGGGCTTCTACTAAAATCGTGGACCGCGAAACGGGCGAGATCACCATGGGCCGCGTACCTGCCTATTCCGTAGTGGTGCCGGGTAGCCTACCTTCCAGCAAGCCGGGAGGGCCATCGCTCGCCTGCGCGGTGATTGTGAAGCGGGTGGATGCCCGCACGCGTGAGAAAACCGCCATCAATGATTTGTTGAGGGGGATTTGATGCACGACCTATCTGCCATTCGCCAATCCCCTGAAGCCTTTGATGCGGGCCTCGCCAAGCGAGGCCTCTCGCCACTTTCCCCGCAGATTCTGGCGCAGGATGCCGCCCGCCGTGAGGCTATGAACAGCCTGCAAGCCCTGCAAAGCGAACGGAACCGTTTGGCAAAAGCTGTCGGCATGGCGAAGGGCAAGGGCGAAAATGCGGAGAGCCTGCTCGCGGAGGCCAAACAAATCAACGATCAGATGGCGGGGTTAGAGGCGGAATCCGCGCGGCTCCAGCAGGAGCTGGATGCGTTTCTTTCCACCCTCCCCAACCTCCCGGCGGAGGATGTACCGCTGGGGAAGGACGAGCAGGATAATCAGGAAATTCGCAGGCACGGCACGCCCCCGGCATTTGCCTTTCCGGCGCAACTGCATGACGCGATCGGCGAGGGGCTAAAACTCATGGATTTTGAGCGCGCCGCCAAGCTCTCCGGTGCGCGGTTTGTGTATCTAATGGGCGGGCTGGCGCGGCTGGAACGGGCGCTCGGCCAGTTTATGCTCGACCTGCACACGCGGGAATTCGGCTATACGGAAGTGGTGCCGCCGGTACTGGTCAACGACGCCGCGATGTTTGGTACAGGGCAACTGCCCAAATTCGCGGAGGATTTGTTCCGCACCACCGATGGTCGTTGGCTGATCCCCACGGCGGAGGTGTCGCTCACCAATCTGGTGGCAGATAGCATTGTGCCGATTGAGGAACTACCGTTGCGCCTGACCGCGCTCACCAACTGTTTCCGCGCCGAGGCAGGATCCGCCGGACGCGACACGCGGGGGATGATCCGCCAGCATCAGTTTTCCAAGGTGGAGCTGGTAAGCATCACCCGCGCCGAGGAGTCGGAAGCCGAGCATGAACGCATGACGGACGCCGCGGAAACGGTGTTGAAGCGTCTGGGGTTGCCTTTCCGCACCATGCTGCTCTGCACCGGCGATATGGGGTTCTCGGCGCGCAAAACCTACGATATTGAGGTGTGGATGCCGGGGCAGGACTGTTACCGCGAAATCTCCAGTTGTTCCAATTGCGGGGATTTTCAGGCCCGCCGCATGAAAGCGCGCACCAAAGTGGCAGGTGATAAAAATACCCAAACGCTGCATACGCTCAACGGTTCCGGCCTCGCGGTGGGGCGGACGCTGGTCGCGGTGCTGGAAAACTACCAGCAGGCGGATGGCAGCGTAGTCATTCCGGAAGTGCTGCGGCCGTATATGGGCGGCTTGGAAGTGTTGAGGGTTGAGTGATGCGTGTTACCACCCTCTGATCTGTAATAAATATTTAATACACGTATCTGTTGTTGTTTGCTATGATCCGCACACATGTAAACATATAAGCAAGGAGAAAAGTGATGGCGCGGTACGGGACTGAAATGCCTGATTATGTAGTGGATGCGACGATCGAGCAACAAGCTACGGCCGATTTTTGTAATGATGCAGCGGGTATCGGTACGGCTGCTTATCGGATGAATCCTAATAACGGGGTAACGGATCTCGTTGATAAGAGCCTGCAGCAGTTGGATTACGCAGCTTCGTGGGTTACTGCTGAACAGACAGCCGCTGGTGTCCGAAGTGCAGTTGCTGATCCAGCCATTGCTTTAAACGATATTGAGGGTGTCCTCTCTCGCTTGGGGCGTATACAGTAAATCTTAGATTTTCTCCAATGCCTGTTGCCTAACCAGCCTCATGTTTCTACACTGCCGTCCGTTAAGCGAGGTGTAGCGCATGCGTATTTTGGTGACCAATGACGACGGCATCCATGCTCCCGGTTTGGAGGTGATGGAGGCGATCGCCCGCACGATCAGTGACGATGTGTGGGTGGTGGCACCCGAAACCGAGCAAAGCGGGGCAGGGCATTCGCTCACCCTGCATGTGCCGTTGCGGATTAGGGAAATCACCCCGCGCCGTTTTGCGGTGAGTGGCACCCCCACCGACTGCGTGCTGATGGCAGAAATGGTGCTGCGGAAGGAGGGCGACGCACCGTTTGATCTGGTGCTTTCCGGCGTCAATCGCGGATCGAATCTGGCCGAGGATGTCACCTATTCGGGCACCGTGGCGGCGGCGATGGAAGCGACGCTGTTGCGCATTCCCGCGATCGCCATGAGCCAATGCTACAAGGATGATCAGCCGATTATCTGGGATGTCGCCCGCCAACATGGGCCGGGACTGGTGCAGAAATTATTGCAGGTCGGTTGGGAACCCAATGAGTTGATCAACATTAATTTCCCGGATGTCGCGGCGGATAAGGTCAAGGGTATCAAAGCCGTGCCGCAGGGGTTGCGCGAAGTGGAGGATCGCATCGTCCATTGCCGCGACCCCAAAGGGCGGCCCTATTACTGGATCGGCCCCGGCTATGGCGCGGAATATGGGGCGGAAGGGTCGGACCTCGCCGCAGCAGCGGAAGGGTTCATCACCGTTACGCCCCTGCATCTGGATTTTACCCATTATCAAGCGTTGGAGCGGTTGAAGGCGGCGCTTGGATGACGTGTGTTTGCGCGACGAACTCGGCTCATGCGTCTTACCAATCTGGTGGTGTGGCCAATTGCTCAAAGCGTGCCGATCCATCTCGACATCGGGGAATGCATCTGCTAGCAACTCCGGCCTATGAATGATGCGCTTATTTCGGTGATTGTGCCGGTTTACAACCACGCCCGCTATGTGAAGCAGGCGTTGGAGTCGGTGTTGCAGCAGGATTATCGCCCGCTGGAGCTGATTGTCATTGATGACGGGTCGAAGGACAACAGCGCGGCGATGGCCGAAGAGCTGCTATCGCACCCCCTGCCGGAGGGTGTCACCGCGCAGGTGATAAGGCAGGAGAATTGCGGCGCGCATCACACCATCAACCGCGGATTAGCGCTGGCAAAGGGGACATACCTCACCATCCTCAATTCCGACGATGCCTACGCGCCCGGACGTTTGAGCGCCATGGTCGCGGCGATGCAGGCGGCGAAGTCGGATTTCGCCTTCAGCTATGTCACGCATATCGACGATAGCGGGCAGGCGTTGGCTGCGGAGGATCCGCGTCGCCATTGGTATGCGTTTCAGGTGGGGCAGGAGCGGATTTTTGCTACCAGCATCGGGTTCCATCTGTTTTACAGCAACATGACGGTTTCCACCGGCAATCATGTCTTCACGCGGGCGCTGTATGAGACGCTGGGCGGCTATGCCGATTTCAAACTGGCGCATGATCTCGATTTTGCGCTCCGCGCCGTGGTCTATACCGAGCCGGTGCTGGTGCCGGAAGCGCTGTATCTCTACCGTGTTCATAGCGGAAACACGTTCGAGCAGATCAAGGACATCCAGCATGAAGAAATGTTGCGGATTTTCCTGCGTTATCTGCAACTGGTGAGTCCGGCGCCGCCACCGAATAAGCTCGCGCCCTGTCATTGGTACTGGCCTTATGAGTTCAATGTGTTGCAGGCGCATATCCCGGCGGTAGCCGATGCGATGCGCTTGATGTTTGCCGAGGTCAAGGCGGTGGAAAAAGCCGTTCCTGTGGCGGTGCCGCCACAGGGGGAGAAGCCTTTCACCCTCATTTCTCACGAGTTGACGCTCAGCGGTGCGCCGCGTCTCCTCACCGATATCGGCTATGGGTTGCGTGCACGGGGCTATGGCCCACGGATGATTTCCATGCTGGGAGGGGCGCTCACCGGTGAGCTTTCGGATAACCGTCTGCCATGGCACAGTATTTTCCCGGCCGCTCTGCCTAAATTCCTGCGCCGTCCGCGGTTGCAACGCTATTTGCCGTATCTCTTTTTGCTGCTGAAGCTGCCGCTGCTTGCGTTGCGCGTGCGCGGGCCGGTGCTGGTAAATTCCTCCGCCAGTCTGCCGCTGATGCTGACGATTGCGCTGATTTTCCCCAAGAAACCCATCACCTGGTATGTGCATGAATCGGTGGCTCCCACCAGTGGGTTCTGGTTCCGCAAATTTCCGTCGCTGGTGCGGCGTATCCTCGCCCGGCCGCATGTGCGGTTGTGGTTTGGTTCGGCGGGTACGCAGGAAGTGTGGCAACGCGAAGGGTTTATGGGTGAGGTGCGCTATTGGAGCGGCATTCCCTCTCTGCCGATGAAAGCGGCAAGCGGCTCGCCCCGAAACATCCTCACCGTGGGCACGGTGGCAGCGCGCAAGGGGCCTCAATATCTTATCCGTGCGTTTGTGAAGGGCGTAGAGGAGGGGCGTTTACCCGCCGATATGCAGCTGACGATTCTTGGTTTTGATCAATGGATGACCGATTATTTCGCCCGCGATCTGGCGGCCTTTACCCTGATGCATGGGTTAACGGATCGTATTCATCTGGTGCCGATCCAGAAGCCGGAAGTGGTGGATGCGATGTTCGACCGGGCGGATATCTATGTGCAGCCTTCCATCATGGAATGCCTGCCGCTGGCCCTGATGCAGGCGATGACGCGGGGTATTCCCGTGATCACCAGCGGCGTAGATGGCTGCGCGGAAGCAATCCCCGACGATGCGCATGGCTATACCTGCCTGCCGCGGCATGTGGATTCCATTCTGGACGCGCTGGAGGCAATCGTGCGCGACCCGCAGGAAGCGGCGAACCGTGCGGCCACCGCCAAGCGGCGGTTTGATACCATCTTCGCCCGCGAAGTGACGGAGGCCGCGATTCTGGATGCGTTGGGGGGGTAGGTTAGAGCTGTACCTGAAACAGTTCCAGCGCGCCTTCGCCTAATTTATTTAGGTCTACGGCTGGCCTAGTAGTCGGATAATTCAGATCATCCCGGCCCGCATCGTGGTTTGCTTGGCGCTGCTGGCCAATTTGCTGACGCTCTGCTGGTGTTAAATCGCGTCCTGCGTCTTTGGGGTGTACTTGTGCTTTGGGTTCCATAACATTCTCCCTGTGTGTGTTGAACCGCTGCGTTTTTACTCTGAAACCATTACCCTTTTATGACAACCCCCGCAACTTCTCCGCCAATCTCACCCCCAACGCCTCCGCGTCTTCCGCCCTGCCGCTTAAAACACTCCGGCGGGGGTGGGTTCCGTCTGCCTCTGCTAAAAACCCCTCCAGATGCAGCGTCTCTCCTTCTACCCTCGCATGGGCGGCGATAGGGGTGCGGCAGGAGCCTTCCAATTCGCGCAGGAACGCCCGCTCTGCACGGGTGGTAAGCGCGGTTTCCGGGTGATGCAGCGGGGCGAGTAGGGCTTGGGTGTATGCGTCCTCCTCCCGGCAGGCAATGCCGATCACCCCTTGCGCCACCGCAGGGAGCATCACAGAAACGGGAATCAGCTCCCGGATGTGATGCGACAACCCCAGCCGGATCAACCCTGCGGCGGCAAGGATAATCGCGTCGAACTCCCCGCGCTCCAGCTTTTCGATGCGGGTGGTGACATTGCCACGCAAGGGGAGAATCTCGCAACCCGGCAGGGCTTCCCGCAGCATCACGGCGCGGCGGAGCGACGATGTACCAATCCGCGCCCCCTTGGGCAGTGAGACAATCGACGCTGAGCCAGTGGAGAGCAGCGCATCCCGCGCATCGGCGCGGGGCAGGAGGGTGGGGATGATGATCCCCGGCGGTAGTTCGGTCGGCACATCCTTCATCGAATGCACGGCGAGGTCGATTTCATCATCCAGCAGTGCTTCGTCGATCTCCTTGGTGAATAACCCCTTGCCGCCGATCTCCTGCAACGGGCGGTCGAGCACGCGGTCGCCAGTCGTGGTGATCGTGATGGTTTCCGTTTCGCATTGTGGGGAGAGCAACGCCGCCACCATACGCGCCTGCGTGAGCGCCAGCTTGCTTCCGCGTGTGCCGATGCGTAGAGTGGGGCGCATGAAACCATCCGTACTTAAAGTGTTAGGCATTGAAACCAGTTGTGACGAAACCGCCGTGGCTATTGTTGCCGCAGATGGCAGGATTCTGTCAAACCTTGTCTGGTCGCAAATCGACGATCACGCGCCTTATGGCGGGGTGGTGCCGGAAATCGCGGCGCGGGCGCATATGGAGCAGCTGGAACGGCTGATCCGTCAGGCGCTTGCCGAAACGGGGCTGGGGTTCGCGGATCTGGACGCCGTGGCGGTCACCGCCGGGCCGGGGCTGATTGGCGGGCTGATGGTGGGGGTGATGACCGCCAAAGCCATTGCCAGCGTGCACAAGTTGCCCTTTCTGGCGATTAACCATCTGGAGGGGCATGGGCTGACGGTGCGGCTGAGCGGGGCGGTAAACCCTCTCCCTGTGGGAGAGGGCAGGGTGAGGGAGCCTTCATCAGCGTACGGGATTCCCCTCACCCCGGCCCTCTCCCAAAGGGAGAGGGAGCACGCCACTCCCTTACCCTTCCCCTATCTTCTCCTGCTCGCTTCTGGGGGGCATTGCCAGTTTATCTGGGTAGAGGGGGTGGGGCGGTATACGAAGCTTGGTGGCACGCTGGACGATGCGATGGGCGAGGCCTTTGATAAAACCGCCAAGCTGCTGGGGATCGGCTTTCCCGGTGGGCCGCAGGTGGAAATCTGGGCGAGGCGGGGGGATGCCTCGCGCTTTACCCTCCCCAAACCCTTATGGGGGAAGCCGAGCTGCGATTTCTCCTTCTCCGGACTCAAAACGGCGGTGCGTCACGCGGCGATGGCCCTGCCGCAACCACTGACGGATCAGGATAAGGCGGATGTGTGCGCGGCGTTTCAGGCCACGGTGGGGCAGGTGATGGCCGATCGTTTGCGCCACGCGATCGCCATGCTGGGGGAGGTGCAGGGGGTGCCCTTCGTGATGGCGGGCGGGGTGGCGGCGAATCAGGCCTTGCGGCAGGTCGCCGAAACCACGGCGCTGGAGGCGGGGATGCGCTTCATCGCCCCGCCCATGCATTTATGCACCGACAATGCGGCGATGATCGCCTGGGCGGGGGTGGAGCGGCTGCAACGCGGCGAATCCCACCCGCTGGACTTCGCTCCACGGGCGCGGTGGCCGCTGGGGTAGGGGGGACGTCATCCTGAGCCGCAGGCGAAGGATCTCTCTGTTTACATAGGCCTATCCATGTTTCGTAAAAGGCGAGATCCTTCGGGGCCAGCCCCCTCAGGATGACGGATGAAACGGCATTGCGAGCGACCGAAGGGAGCGCGGCAATCCAGAGTCCCTCCCCCTGTTTACGGGGGGAGGGTAGGTGGGGGGATTCTTGTAAGGGACACCCTCCCCCTAACCCCCTCCCGCAAGCAGGAGGGGGAACTTCCATGGATTGCTTCGTCGGCTACGCCTCCTCGCAATGACGGATAGGCGACTTCGCCCCACGGGCAAGGTGGCCGCTGGGGTAGGGGTGATTTGTGACGATAACGTGTTGGGTTGTTATTGCAGCCCAAGCTCTGCTCTAATGGCCTGAGCTGCCTGCTTTGCCCCGGAACCACCGACCCTAAGGGCGCCCTCATATGGATCGTCATCTACAATGAGGCGGCAATCGGGAGTACCTTTGACCAAATCTTGAAAAGCATTAGTTTTTAACACTTCGTCGTGCACTTTACTTGAATAAGGAGTTGTGATGGCGGTCTCGTCGTATCGGTTCATTATGTCTGTCCTTTTCTGTTGGTGTACGATCAATGCTAGCACCGCATAATTAAAAAATTATTACACCCTCTCCATTTTCTTTCTTCATCCAATCTTCATCATTATCCCCCTATGCTGCGGGGCAAAAATCCGTTATAACCCGCGCATAGCGAAGGGAAATCCATGACCAAATACGTCTACACATTCGGGGATGGCCAGGCCGAAGGGCGTGGCGAGATGAAAAATCTGCTCGGCGGCAAGGGGGCGAACCTCGCCGAAATGTGCCTGCTGGGGCTGCCGGTGCCTCCCGGACTCACCATCACCACCGAAGTCTGCGTGCAGTATTATGCGGAGGGCAAAAAGCTCCCGCAGGGCCTCACCGCTGAGGTGCAGGACGCCGTCACCCGTATGGAAAGCATGGTGGGCTGCCGTTTCGGCGATGCTGAAAATCCGCTGCTGGTGTCGGTGCGTTCCGGTGCCCGCGTCTCCATGCCGGGGATGATGGATACGGTGCTGAATCTGGGGTTGAACGACGCCACGGTGGAGGGGCTGGCGCGCAAAAGCGGCAATGCCCGTTTCGCGTACGATAGCTATCGCCGCTTTATTCAGATGTATGCCGATGTGGTGTTGGGGATCGACCATTACCATTTTGAAGAACTGATGGAAGCCCGCAAAACCGATAAACGGGTGGAGCTGGATACTGATCTGGATGCCGAGGATTTGCGCGCACTCGTCGCTGATTATATGGAGAAGGTGGAGGAGGAACTGGGCCGTCCCTTCCCGCAGGATGTCAACGAGCAGCTTTGGGGGGCGATCCGCGCCGTGTTCGATTCCTGGATGACGCCGCGTGCCGTCACCTACCGTCGGTTGCACGATATCCCCGAAAGCTGGGGCACGGCGGTGAGCGTGCAGGCGATGGTGTTCGGCAATCAGGGGCAGGATTGCGCGACGGGCGTCGCTTTCACCCGCAACCCATCGACCGGCGAAAACAGCTTTTACGGTGAATATCTGGTGAACGCGCAAGGCGAGGATGTGGTGGCGGGGATCCGCACGCCGCAGCAGATCACCATCTACGGCAAAAACGAGCAGAAATCCGACCTGCCCGCCATGGAAGAGGTGATGCCGGATGTGTATGGCCAGTTGGTGACGGTGTATCGTAAGCTGGAATCGCATTACAAGGACATGCAGGATATTGAATTTACGGTGCAGAATCGCAAGCTGTGGATGCTGCAAACCCGTTCCGGCAAGCGCACTGCGCGTGCGGCGCTGAAGATCGCCGTCGATATGGTGCAGGAAGGGTTGATCGACCGCGATACGGCGCTGTTACGCATTGATCCGCTGTCGCTGGATCAGTTGTTGCACCCCACCCTCGACCCCAAAGCCGAAAAAACCGTGATCGCCCGTGGGCTTCCGGCCTCGCCGGGGGCGGTGTCCGGCAAGGTGGTGTTTTCGGCGGAAGAGGCCGAGGAAAAAGCGCATCACGGCGAAAAAGTCATTCTGGTGCGCATCGAAACCAGCCCGGAGGACATCCACGGGATGCACGCCGCGCAAGGGATTCTCACCTCTCGCGGGGGGATGACCAGCCACGCCGCCGTGGTGGCGCGGGGCATGGGGAAATGCTGCGTCTCCGGCGCGGGCGAGGTGCGGATCAGCTATGCCGAACAGCAATTCACGGCAGGCGGTCAGGTGGTGCGGGCAGGGGATATCATCACCCTCAACGGCTCCACCGGCGAGGTAATGCTGGGGGCGGTTGCCACGCTGCAAGCGCAGCTTTCGGGCGATTTCTCCACCGTCATGGGCTGGGCGGATAGCGTGCGGACCATGCGGGTGCGCGCCAATGCGGAGACGCCGCTGGACGCCGAAACGGCGCGTAAATTCGGCGCGGAAGGCATTGGGTTGTGCCGCACCGAACATATGTTCTTTGATGCCGAGCGGATTATCGCCGTGCGCGAGATGATTATGGCGAGCGACGAGCGCGGGCGCCGTAACGCGCTCGCCAAAATCCTCCCCATGCAGCGGCAGGATTTTGTGGAATTGTTTTCCATTATGTCCGGCCTGCCGGTGACGATTCGCCTGCTCGATCCACCGCTCCACGAATTCCTGCCGCACACGGAAAGCGACATGCAGGAAGTGGCGCGGGGCGCGGGCGTGAGTCTGGATGAACTCAAGCGTCGGGCGGCGGCGCTGCACGAATCCAACCCCATGCTGGGGCATCGCGGGTGCCGACTTGGCATTACCTATCCGGAAATTTACGAGATGCAGGCGCGGGCGATTTTTGAGGCGGCGTGCGAGGTGTCGGCCAGTCAGGCCGAAGCCGTGGTGCCGGAAATCATGATTCCGCTCGTCATGAACCCCAAGGAACTGAGCATCCTGAAAGGGAAAATCGACGCGGTGGCGGCGGAAGTGTTCAAGGCCAAAGGCAAAACCCTCACCTATTCCGTGGGGACGATGATCGAACTGCCGCGCGCGGCGCTGGTGGCCAATCGCATCGCCGAACATGCGGAGTTTTTCAGTTTTGGCACCAACGACCTCACCCAAACCACCTTCGGACTCTCGCGGGATGATTCGGCGAGCTTTATCGAATCCTACAAGCAGCAGCATATTCTGGAGCAGGATCCCTTCGTCTCGCTGGATCAGGAAGGGGTGGGCGAGTTGATTCAGATGGCCGCGGAACGCGGGCGCGCCACCCGGCATGACCTCAAGCTCGGTATTTGTGGCGAGCATGGCGGCGATCCGGCCTCCATCCATTTCTGCCAGCGCGTGGGGCTGAATTACGTCTCCTGCTCGCCCTATCGCGTGCCGATTGCACGTCTGGCGGCGGCGCAGGCGGCGTTGCGCCATGCGATGCAGATTAAGAAGGCGGCGTGACGCTGGATGGAGTGTAGCATTTCGTGTGTGTATGTGCTAGATCCCCCTCTGCGCCCACAACAGATTAAGGATTTAATGCATGATTGCATATATGTCCCGTCAGGATGTATCAACTCTGCTCCCTGGAAAGGGAGGTACATCGCTGGAAGACCCGCTTTCCTGGAAAGCCAGAGAGCGCACAGCCCATTATCTGGAAAAAACAGAGCATATTTTACAGGGGAAACAGCCGGTATTGGGCGACGATCGCCTTTCGGATCGCTGGCTCATGTCGCAATTGCGAGTACTGAGTGATAACGGCTATCTGGGGGATGAAGCCGGAGCTTATTTTCAGGAAACACCTGTAGAACGGGTACTGGGACACAACCCTGCTTTCCAGCGCTTTATTGAGGATCGCCATCAACTGGAAGAGGCCCTTGTTGCGGAGGATATACCAGAAGTGCGCATTGCAGGTAGTAGCTTCACCGCACGCACACTCAATCCACGGCGGGTAATCGATAGCGCACGCATGACCATCGCTATACCCGGAGATTTTTATACTTTGCGCGAAATGCTGTTCCTGATTGACCAGAAATTGCAGGGTGAGTTGATTGAACACCCTCTCATCATCGAAAATGCCGAGCTTCCCTCCACACCGGGCTTCTGGACTGAGGTATTACGCGGGATCAAAATTCTGGATAAAAATGCCAATCCCGGTATTGATCCGCAAGACCGCATCGCCGCCGTCGATTACGATGCGCTCGCGCACCATTACGGTATTTACGTCACCCGCGACCGGGCGGAAACCCTCTCCGTTGCCAGCCATCTCTCCCCGCATTTACCCCCCGCGTCCGAACCGCTTGTCACCAAACCCATTGTGCCGGAAGGGGCGGTGTTCTTTGTCGCCACCGCTACGATGAAGAAATATGAGGAGCTTTCGCGCATCTTAAAGGCGCAAGGCGTGGATGTACGGATTCGCCCCATTTTTGAGCTGGTGGATACCTATGTTAGCCCCAAGGAACTCAGCCACAGCTATGAAGGCAATGTGGAGGAAAAAATCCGCGCGGGGATTCAATCCTGGCATGCGATGAGCGAAGAAGAACGGGTGAACCGCCTCAACCATCTGGGGATCAAAAAAGAGCAGGCCTTTATTCTGGCAGAAGACTCCGGATTTGCGTTTGATGAACCCGGTATCGGCAATGAAGATGAATTTCGGGATATCGCCCACAAAATCGACCCTAACGCCCCCTTTCCCGGTGTGGAAACGGGGCCTTCCACCATTGGCGTCAACGGGCTGCTGAATTTTTTTGAAAAAGTCCGCGCTGTTTTTGCACGACGTCCCCATCCTGACTACGGCGTCACCACCAAAAGCGTGTTGGCACTTGCGCCGTTTGCCCGCAAAGAATTTGATCAAACCTCCATCTACATGGTAGGTGCTGACTTTAAAAACACTTTTACCACTGCTCCTATTCCGTCCAGAGGCCCTATCGAGATTGATAATTTTATTATCCCGGAAGGATATGGCGGCAAAACACAGGCGCAACTGGGTGATCATTATGTGTGTTCGGGTTCTGCGCGTGCTCTTGCATGGAAAGGACTCATTAAAGAACTCCGCCTGCCACTGCTCAAAGAGCAAGCGCTGGCCGAAGATTACGCGCCGGAATTTACGGTGAGCGTGGTCACCGACCGTACCGATACGCCTCCGCTGAATGTGGCGGATAGCTCCGGCATGGCGATCCTTCCGCGGTCCAGTACGCTCCATAAACCGATTGATGTGCAAAGCGAGATTCTTGCCAAAAGCGATGCCGTGGTGCTGGCGTTGGATCCTGCCCGTGCTCAGACGGATTTCTGGCAGAACATCCTGCTCTTTACCTCCATGATTGTGGGTGAGCAAACGCACGATAAATACAAGTTCCGCAAGCCGTTCAAACTGATCAATCCGCAAGGGGCGTTTGATTATCTGGAGGAGATGGTCAACGGCTTTCACCGCGTGGGCACGGTGCCGGAAGACCCCCATTCGCTGTATCAAAGTGCGGCGACCGTGGAAGAAGCGGTGGAGCAACTAAAGCAGGACCGGCTACGTTACCGTAAACTCCACCTGCCCGGCTACGCGGTGCAGGAAGAGGCAAACCCGCTGGAAGGACGTCGCGGCACTAAGGATTTCAACGTGGCAATTTTCTGTTCCGCCACCAACGAGAACGCCAATTTCAAAGCCAGCACCCACCGTTTGGCAGAGTTACTGGTGGCCGATAATTTCGGGCTTGTTTCCGGTGCAGGGCTGTATTCCATGATGGGAGAGGTCACCAAAGCAGGTCACGAGCTACGCAAATCCAAGAAGGCCGAACATCTGGGTTCCAACGTGCCGCACATCATGGAAGGTGAAGGCGACGCCAGCGGATTTATGACGGAGTTCCTACTTGCCCGAAATATCTATGAGCGCATGGATTACATGATCGAGCGCTCGCAGGCCTTTGTCGTGATGCCGGGAGGGGCCGGAACCGTGCAGGAACTGGCCGTGCTTGCGTGGCTTAAACAACGCACGCTGGAAGCAGATGACCCCTATGCTCGTTCTCGCATGGCGGGGAAGGAGATGGTGCTGGTGAATCTGCCGGTTGAACAACAAAGACAATCGCAAGGTTTCTACGACCGGTTGATTTCCATCATCCCACCGGAGGATTTCTCACGGCTGGGGATTCATGTGGTGAACTCCGTGGATGCCGCCCAACAAAAGGTGCTGGAACTGCGTGACAAAGCCCGCCTGCCCAAAGCAGCGGAACGTGCGGAAAGTCTAGCCGATATTCCCGCCGCTCAGGCGCTAAGTCTCGCCGCGTAACCGCCATTTGCATTCCGTACCTACTTCGTTTAAGTTCTCCCCATGCTTAAACTTTGTATTACGGGCGGCACCGGCCGCATGGGAAAGGCGCTGGTTGCCGAGGCAATAAACAACCCACACAGCTTTATGCTGACCTCAGTGCTGGTGCGCGAGGGCAGTTCGCATACGGGTAACGACGATGTGCCAGTGCTCTCGGATATCCGGCAGGCATTGCTCAATGCCGATGCCGTGATCGACTTCTCCCGTCCCGATTACAGCCTGCTGGTGGCAGAAGAAGCCATGCGGGCAGGCGTTCCCATGGTTTGCGGCACCACCGGCTTTACCGAAGCCCAAACCAAGCGCTTGTGGGGATATGCTCAGCATATCCCGCTGCTGTGGTCGGCCAATATGAGCGTGGGGGTGACGGTGTTGCAGGAATTGGTCAGCCGCACCTCGCGGGCACTGGGAGAATCCTGGGATATTGAGATTCTGGAGATGCATCACCGCAACAAGATCGACGCACCATCGGGTACGGCGCTGGCACTTGGAGAAGCTGCCGCCAAGGGGCGCGGAAAACCACTCGCCGATTACACGCATCCGCCGCATCAGCAGGTTCCCGGCCCGCGTCAAACGGGTGGTATTGGTTTTTCGGTGTTGCGCGGAGGTGACGTCGTAGGCGAGCATACCGTGCTGTTTGCAACCCATGGTGAGCGTATTGAGTTGTCGCACCGCGCAACGGACCGTAGCATCTTCGCCAGAGGCGCGTTGACGGCAGCCGCGTGGCTGCACACCCAACCCGCAGGATGGTATGGCATGTTCGATGTCATCCGCAACGGAGGAGCACGCGATGCTTAAACTGCGCTATTACAGTTCGCCGATTGGCACGTTGATTATTGGCTGGGGGGAGGACGTCCTCCGCCTGCTGGTGTTTGATAAACCCGATATGCGCGCCATCGATCACGCAGAACTGTATGGATTTTTCCGCAGCATCCTCACCAATGATCCCATTCCGCCGACCATCAACACCTGGCTCGACACGTTCTTTGGTGGCGGCACTCCGGCGGAGTCTCCCACGCTGCTCGCCGATGGTACGCCATTGCAAAAAGATGTCTGGCGCGCCCTACGGAAAATCCCCTATGGCGTCACCCGCACCTATGGTGAACTGGCGGAAATGGTGGGGCATCCCAGTGCTGTGCGGGCGGTGGCCTCTGCCTGTGGCAAAAATCCCATCAGCCTGATTATCCCCTGCCACCGCATTGTGCAAAAAGATGGCACCTTGGGCGGCTATGCGGGCGGGTTGGACAAAAAACGCTGGTTGATTGACTGGGAAGCCAAGCATCGCCGCGGCCCGGCACTCTGGGTGGTCAAGCAGGAAGAGGTGGAGGGATAAAAAAACCTTCCGGTGTGTGGTGGATAGCGGTTTGCCCGTTGATCCCTCTTTACCTCTCTCGTTTGTTTGGGAGAGGCTACCCTTTGGTTAACCCGCCCTCTGGGTACTTTCTGCTTCGCAGCCCCCCGATCCAGATTCAGAGCAGCTATTGCAGACGAATATTTTAAGCGCTTCGATGCTTTGCACGTTGATTGCCTGCCCCATGGTTTCGATATGTATTCCCTTTAGCTGCTGAAGGGCGCGGGAAAGTGTCTCTGGCTTCATGCCGAGATAGGTTGCAAGGACATGTTTCTCTACGGGGATTTGCAGGGTAATGCGGCCTTTTGTTTGCGAGCGACACAGGCGCAGTAAAAAGCACCCAAGCCTTTGTGCCGCCGACATGGTGGTCATATGTTCCAGCTGCAAGCGGGCATGTGCCACACGCTCATTGAGTAGCGCCATAATACTGGCAGAAAGCGAGGCATCCTGAGTGGTCATGTGCAGGATGGCCTCGCAGGGGACAGCCAGAAGCTCCGCCTTGTCGCTAATGATCTCTGCAAAATAGGGGTAATTGGCGTTACGGAACAGCGCTGCCTCTCCGAATAAATCTCCATCGGAACATAGACCCACCACCGACTCTTTACCATCAGGCGTTTGTCGGGTCAGCTTTACCCATCCGCTAAGAATCAGCCACAATTCGGAGGCTTTATCCCCGTGATGCAACACCGCCTCATTTTTTGGGTATTGCTTATAGCGCAGATCAGGAAGCACTGACTCCCAAATCATGGGATGGGCTTGAATCAGTGGGTGGGTATACCGTTCAGAGAGAGAATG